>JAHCSU010000689.1 GCA_023522315.1 Nostoc sp. CCCryo 231-06 | reverse complement strand
CCTCTGAGCCTGAGAGTTGAGCCTCTGAGCCTGAGAGTTGAGCCTCTGAGCCTGAGAGTTGAGCCTCTGAGCCTGAAAGTTGAGCCTTTAAGGCTGACAATTGAGCCTTTAAGGCTGAAATTACAAATTTATAGCGTTTCCTAATTAGATGAGGTACATCATAGCCCCCTCCTCGCTTGCGGGGAGGGGGTTGGGGGTGGGGTTCTTGTCCCTCACTCAACCGAGAACCGCTATATCTAGATAAATTATTAAATTTACTGCTGGTTTTTAGTAAAAATATAATAAAACCTTGTTGAAATATATTAACTCAGTACATCTACCAGCATCATAACAACAGCTATGAGCAATACCTCTGGATTTTCAGTCAGCAAACCTGTTGCATTATGGAATAAACCGATTAACGCTGACTTCAAAGAACTATTCAAATCACTAGGAAAAGGTGTAATTAATGGGGTTTTAGGTCAGTGGGGAGAGGTAGCCAAAGATGCTGTGGAAGCTACAGCAGCACTAGGTTTATCAGCACAGCCAGAGGAATTTGCTTGGTCACTAATTTACTGTTCTTTGGTAGAAGCAATAGTGAGTTTGATACAAGGAAATCAAGAGTTACTGTTTGAAAAACCAAACGAGAGTGATCTTGAGCTATTGTGCGATCGCCTTAACGATTCCCTAGAAAGTATAGAATTGCGTATTGACCAAGATTTTTTTAGCCGTCCAAAAGATTTGCCCATTCTGGAAGCGATTAAAACTGCTTTTGCCGACTGGTTAAAATACTTTAGCGTCAATCAAGCCCAGGCACTAACAATTAGTCATCGTCTTCCTACCTATTTTGTGTTTGCCTTACATGAAGAATGGGCAAAACATCCAGAAAAATATGCTTGTTTAAAAGAAGAACTGGATACCCCCTTTACTCAAGCCAACGAACGAGAACAGTCATGGCAGCGTTATTTAGCTTGGCTACAAAAACAGGTTGAAGAACCGATGCTTTTAGAAGCCTTTGGTTTAAAACAGGTTTATGTTCCTTTACACGCCTACTATAAGCAGAAAGTTGCAGGTGAAAAAGAAGAAGAATTTGAACGCCGGATGAGAGAAGATGAGAAATATCAGCGAGTTGTTCTTGACTTAGAAATTGAACTAGAAGCTTGGTTAGAAAAAAGCGATCGCAATGATGCCATTAGAGTGATTAGTGGTGGCCCTGGAAGTGGTAAATCTTCCTTTACCAAAATATTTGCAGCTAACCAAGCAGAAAAAGGGAAAATTCTGGTTTTATTTATTCCTTTGCACCATTTTGAACCCTCTGATGATTTAGTTGATGCAGTTAGTAAGTTTGTGCGAGACGATGGCTTTCTCAGACATAATCCCCTAGATAAAGATAAGGCTGATTCACGCTTACTGATTATCTTCGATGGTTTAGATGAGCTTGCCATGCAGGGCAAAATTGCCACTGAGACTGCTCAACAATTTGTGCGTGAAGTCCAAAGAAAAGTAGAGCGGTTTAATGGACGTGAAACTTGCTTACAAGTATTAATCAGTGGTCGAGAATTGGTAGTGCAAGCAAATAGTAGCGACTTTCGCCAACCACAGCAAATCTTGCATATCTTGCCTTATTTTGTTACTAAAGATGAGAGAAAGAACTACATTGATGGTCAAAACTTGTTGCAGCAAGATCAACGTCAAATTTGGTGGCATAAATACGGCAATGCTAGCGGACGGGCTTATGATTGTTTACCAAAAGAGTTAAACCAAGATAACCTTACAGAAATTACTGCCCAACCCTTGCTAAATTACCTGGTAGCATTGAGTTTTGACCAGCAAAAGAAATTTCCTACAGACGGCAACCTGAATGCAATTTATGCAAATTTGCTCACAGCAGTTTATCAGCGCGGTTGGGCTGGTTATCAACATCCGGCCATTCGTGGAATTGAGGAAAAAGACTTTGTTCGCATCTTGGAAGAAATTGCTTTAGCTTCCTGGCATGGAGATGGACGAACAACAACAGTCAGAGAGATTGAAGCCCATTGTGAACATAGTAGTTTAAAGAGTCTTTTAGAAAAGTTTCAGGAAAGTGCAAAATTAGGCGTAACTCGTCTTTTGACTGCCTTTTATTTTCGTGAGAGTGGAGTTAAAGAACAGGAAAAAACTTTTGAATTTACTCACAAAAGTTTTGGTGAATATTTGACAGCAAAACGCATTGTGCGAGAAGTTAGACTCATTCATAAAAAGCTGAACGATCGCCAAGATGACCCAGATGAAGGATGGGATGAGCGCGAAGCTTTAAAAAGGTGGGCAATTCTGTGCGGTGCATCCCATATAGATGAATACCTTTTTAACTTTGTTGTGGATGAAATGCCTTTACAGAATTCATCGGATGTTAGCAATTGGCAGCAGACATTATGCCATCTGATTGGTTTTATGTTGCGTCATGGAATGCCAATGGAACGCTTGACTCCCAGACCTGATTTTCAAGAAGAAAATAGACAAGCACGAAATGCAGAAGAAGCGTTGTTGGCTGTCTTAAATGCTTGCGCTAGAGTGACAAAGACAGTTTCAAAGATTCAATGGCATACTCCTGAAGCTTTCGGTAGCTGGATTTCCCGCTTGCAAGGGCAAAGAATCAATATTTATGCTGATGTGTTTTGCTTGAATTGCCTGAGTTTTTTGGATTTACAAGGTTGCGTTTTAGTTTTGAAGGACTTTGTTCAGGCGAATCTTGAAGGGGCGAATCTTGAACGGGCGCATCTTGAACGGGCGCATCTTAAAGGGGCGCATCTTGAAGGGGCGCATCTTGAAGGGGCGAATCTTGAAGGGGCGAATCTTGTATGGGCGATTCTTGAAGGGGCGTATCTTAAATGGGCGAATCTTGAAGGGGCGTATCTTAAATGGGCGTATCTTGAAGGGGCGTATCTTGAAGGGGCGTATCTTGAAGGGGCGTATCTTGAAGGGGCGAATCTTGAGTGGCCGAAACTTTTACCCACAAATTTTGGGAGTGAAGATTTAGCAGACTCAGAACAAAATTCAGATTCAGGCTCCAATGAGTTACCTGCATCAGAGTAGACCACAATCGGGTGGCTGTTACAATACCCACCTATAACTGCTTAAAAATACAAAGCGATGCCTGTGGCGGCTACGCCTACGCTATTACTACTTTGCTTTTATCATGACAAACTGCTTTGCGATCGCTTTGTTATTAAGCTGTAGGTAAGCGATCGTAAGATTCCGGTTCAATATCTGGTACTTTCGCTAAAACTGCGTCGTATTTTTCTCGACTGCCTCGCTTTGCTAACTCCCCTAGATAAATTTCAGTTGTTAGTGCAGCAATTTTTTCTGCAACTGCTGTCGCTACAAACTGATCTATAGAAATCCCGTCTTGTTTAGCAAGTTCCTGCAAACTTTTGTACAAAGAGTCAGGAAGCTCGACGCTAAGGTTGCTCATGACAATGCTCTAATAGATTGCAAAAACTCCGCAGGTGTCAATATTTTTATCCCAAATCGCTCAATGCCATTAAAGTCACGAGCATTATATGTTATTACGCTATCACATTGCGCCTTGACTGCTAGCTCCAGCACCATATCGTCTTTGGGATCGGGCAAGTAAGGTCGCCAGAGAAAGAAAATCTGATGCTGCGTTGCAAGCGAGCAATGAAACTCGATAAATTCTTCAACATCTAGTGAAGTGACATACAAATTTGGGAGTTGCCGCGATAATACTTCTCGATACTCCAAAACCAGTGGAACCGAAAGATGGATATCAAAAACTCCTGTGCCCACGAGCGTCAGTAGACGAAAAGCACTTCCTCGTTTGGAACGCAGACCAGCAACAATAACATTTGTATCAAGGACAACTTGTGGAACTGCCATAGAGGCATGATACTGGCTCTCAGTTTAGGAATCAATGCTGTTTTGTAGTTTTAATACCAATTAGAAAATAAAAATCCTATTCAATCAAAAAACTGGCCTTAATGAAAGCCAGTTTTTTGATTTTATTGCAAAATTCTAGTAGATTTTACACCCGAGTATTAACGGAACACACTTGAGAAGATATTATTAAGCTTTCTCATTGAAATGTCAAGATTTTATGAAGTCTTTCCTCAAAGCTTGCCATTATATATCGCCACCTGTGTTAAATTCTCAGGCTGCGCTTCTGAACTCTTGTCACCAAAATGCTTATCCATCAAGGCCGGAACTTGTGTGGCTTGAATTCGGCTATGGCGCGTTTTGTCTGGCATAACTAAGTTTGGCCCAGCTTTACAGTTCTTCATACAACCAGTGCCCTTGATTGTAACTTGGTCTTCTAAACCGCGATCGCTTAAAGCCGCCTCCAACGCCTGACAAACTGCTTTACCACCGCGTTTCATGCAATCAGATTTTTGACACACCAAAATAGTAGCTTTAGTTTTAGCTGGTTTTACCTTGGCATTATCAATAGATGGGGGTTCTTGCACTGAGGTAGCCGTCTGAATCACAATTTCAGAACGCGCCGCCATCACCCGTTCAGCCTTCAGAGTAACAGTGCCATCCTTCAAATCATGCTTTTTGTAACCAACAACTTGCAGCCAAGTCCCTGGTGGTAAGCGCAAGTCAAAAGCAGCCCGTAAATGTTTAGCGAGTTTAATATAAGACTCACCCTCATGAGTCCCCAGCATTAAGCCTTTAAGCTTATAGCCATCTTTAATAACAAAATCTATAAATCTGCCCTCAAGGGAAAATTCTGATATTTCCATACTGCTAGATGCACCCATTTTTTAACCTCCTTTTAATTAATACAAGCTATCAAGCGAGATATTCTCAGCAGCAGCTAAAGATTAGAACTGTTGGTAGCGATTTTTCCAGCAACATTCAAGAGTCCAAATCTGGTCTTGACGCGAGGCTGTTAATCGCCGTATCACACTCCAAAGTTGAACAGCTGTCATAGGAGAGCCAATTTCAACTTGCAATGGCTGGTTAGCCGTACAACTACAGGGAATGTCTAACTCCTTTAGGCGTTGATAGACTTGCCAGCGATCTGCCCAATTCACCTCTACAAGGTGGTTGCTTTCTATTTCTGAACTAAATGATTTCAAGAGAATTGCCCTCAAAGTGCAACAAACTTGCAGTAACTACCGCGATTTAACTCTCTGGTTTTTGAAAGTCTGAGGAGTTTAACCTCTTCAAACCAGCATACCTTAAGTGCAAACAATTCTCAGTAATTTTGGAAAAAAAGTCAAATTTTTGCAGCCATCCCATATTCAAAAGGGGATGAGAGAGATGAGGAAGACAAACTAAAATTTTCTGTCCCTGATCATCTTAGGGAGTATGCACATTTAATGTTTAATGTCAATAGTAATGATAAATATATGCAACTTGATGAGCGTGCCATCATCCAGTCAACAATAAACTTGAGATTTTTCGTAAGCAAAAATACAAAATATTGAGATGGCGAATTGACTTGATCTTCTTATTAAAATGTTAATATGTAAGGAATAAGCAGTTAAAATCTATAACTGTGAAAAAGAGAGGAACACAATGTCTGAAACGCAAACTTTGTTACGGAATTTTGGTAATGTATATGACAATCCTGTGTTGCTGGATCACAGCGTAACTGCTCCAGTTACAGAAGGATTTAACGTTGTATTAGCTAGTTTCCAGGCACTATACTTGCAGTACCAAAAGCATCATTTTGTAGTTGAAGGCTCAGAATTTTACTCTCTGCATGAGTTTTTTAACGAAAGCTACAACCAAGTACAAGACCACGTTCATGAAATTGGAGAACGTTTGGATGGACTGGGTGGTGTGCCAGTAGCGACCTTCAGCAAACTCGCAGAATTAACCTGTTTTCAACAAGAATCTGAAGGTGTATATTCCTGCCGCCAAATGGTGGAAAATGACCTGGTTGCCGAACAAGCAATCATTGGCGTAATTCGTCGTCAAGCTGCTCAGGCAGAGAGTTTGGGTGATCGGGGTACACGCTATCTGTACGAAAAGATTTTGTTGAAAACTGAGGAACGTGCATATCATTTATCTCACTTCCTCGCTAAAGACAGCTTAACTTTAGGGTTTGTCCAAGCTGCTCAAAGCTAAAACTCTCATAATCTAGATTTGTCTACCTAGACTGAAAGAAAAAGTTAGCAGCACTAACTCTTAAAATATTATAAAAAATGGCAGAGGATGGTATTCGTATCTCTCTGCCATTTTTAATCTAAGTAAACATATTCATCTAATATATTTAATGTTGAAAATAATTGGCAATTAGCTACTTAATAAATATTTATAGTTAAGAAATTTATTTGTGTTGAATAATCAGATAGATATATGCCAAAATAAATCACCATCTGTTGCAAAATCTTACTAGCTTAAATAATAAAGATTCCCAAAGGCTTTCAAAATTTGAGCATCACAATTAAATAAAATTAGAAATACAAAATAATAATTGAGTATGGGGCATTGATTCTTAATTATGCTCCCCCTGCCTCCCCTGCTTCCCCTACTCCCCACTTTGTACAGACGCGATTAATCGCGTCTCTACTTTGTCATCAAACTTAGAAAACTTAATAATAAAAAGCACGAGAGGGGGTAAAGACCCTTAAAATAATCAGGATTTGTATTCTCGTATTCCAAGGCAACTACTATGCCCCGCCGTGACGACCTCCGGAAGATTCTACTGTTAGGCTCTGGCCCAATTGTGATTGGACAAGCCTGTGAGTTTGACTACTCTGGCACTCAAGCCTGCAAAGCGCTGCGAGAAGAAGGCTATGAAGTGGTTTTGGTCAACTCCAACCCTGCAACTATTATGACCGACCCGGAAACGGCCGATCGCACTTACATTGAGCCGCTAACTCCAGAATTGGTCGAAAAAGTCATTGAGAAAGAACGCCCTGATGCTCTCCTACCAACGATGGGAGGACAAACAGCCCTCAACCTCGCCGTTGCTTTAGCCAAAAATGGAGTGTTGGAAAAGTACGGCGTTGAGTTAATCGGCGCTAAACTACCAGCCATCGAAAAAGCCGAAGATCGAAAACTTTTCGGTCAGGCAATGGCCAGGATCGGCATAGCTGTGTGTCCCAGCGACACAGCCGAAACCTTAGAAGAAGCCAAAGCTGTTGCCCGTCAAATTGGTACTTATCCCCTAATTATTCGTCCAGCTTTCACAATGGGTGGAAGTGGCGGCGGTATTGCTTATAACCAAGAAGAATTTGAAGAAATGGCACAGGTGGGTATAGATGCCAGCCCCGTTTCGCAAATTCTCATTGACCAGTCTTTACTCGGCTGGAAAGAATATGAACTCGAAGTGATGCGCGATTTGGCAGATAACGTGGTGATTATTTGCTCCATCGAAAACCTTGACCCTATGGGCATTCACACCGGAGACTCAATTACCGTCGCTCCCGCGCAAACCCTCACTGATAAAGAATATCAAAGGCTGCGGGATATGGCAATTAAAATCATCCGCGAGATAGGGGTAGAAACTGGTGGTTCTAATATCCAGTTTGCTGTCAATCCGGTTAATGGGGATGTGGTTGTAATCGAGATGAACCCCCGCGTTTCCCGCAGTTCAGCTTTGTCTTCCAAAGCTACAGGTTTCCCCATCGCCAAAATTGCCGCAAAATTGGCTGTGGGCTACACCCTAAATGAAATTCAAAATGACATCACCAAGAAAACTCCGGCGTCCTTTGAGCCGACAATTGACTATGTGGTGACAAAAATCCCTCGCTTCGCCTTTGAAAAATTCCCCGGTTCTGACCCAGTACTGACAACCCAAATGAAATCAGTCGGGGAAGTAATGGCAATTGGGCGCACATTCAACGAATCCTTCCAAAAGGCGCTGCGATCGCTCGAAACAGGACGCGCTGGTTGGGGTTGCGACAAAGCCGAAAAATTACCCAGTGGTGAACAAATCCGCGCCCAATTACGAACACCTAACCCCGATCGCATTTTCTCGGTGCGCCATGCCTTGCAACTAGGCATTAGTGCTGAGGAAATCTACGAACTGACTGGTATTGACCCGTGGTTTCTAGATAAATTTCAGCAACTGCTAGATGTTGAGAAATTTCTCAAGCGGACACCTTTGCAGCAATTGACAAAAGAGCAACTTTATGAAGCGAAGCGGGACGGATATAGCGATCGCCAGATTGCTTATGCCACCAAAACCACCGAAGATGAAGTTCGCGCCTACCGCAAATCACTAGGGATTATCCCAGTTTACAAAACCGTAGATACTTGCGCTGCTGAGTTTGAAGCGTTTACTCCCTACTACTATTCTACCTACGAAGAAGAAACAGAGGTAATGCCCGCAACCAAGCCAAAAGTGTTGATTTTGGGTGGTGGCCCCAACCGCATTGGACAGGGAATTGAGTTTGATTATTGTTGTTGTCACGCCGCTTATGCTTTGAAGAAAGCGGGGTATGAGACGATTATGGTCAACTCTAACCCAGAGACAGTTTCGACAGACTACGATACCAGCGATCGCCTTTACTTTGAGCCTTTAACAAAAGAAGATGTTCTTAACATCATCGAAACTGAAAATCCAGCCGGGGTAATAATCCAGTTTGGCGGACAAACACCGCTAAAGTTGGCTCTACCATTACAAGAATTCCTTAGAAATGACACTTCTGGACTGCTCACCAAAATTTGGGGTACATCACCGGATTCCATCGACATGGCAGAAAACCGGGAGCGGTTTGAAAAGATTCTCCAACAGTTGAATATCTCCCAACCGCCTAATGGTATTGCTCGGACTTACGAAGATGCGCTGATTGTCGCCAAACGCATTGGCTATCCAGTGGTGGTGCGTCCCAGCTATGTGTTAGGGGGACGGGCGATGGAAATCGTGTATTCTGATGCTGAGTTGGAACGCTACATGACCTTTGCAGTACTAGTGGAACCAGAACATCCGATTTTGATTGATAAGTTTTTGGAAAATGCGATCGAAGTCGATGTAGATGCGATCGCCGATCATACAGGACGGGTAGTGATTGGTGGCATCATGGAACACATCGAGCAAGCAGGGATTCACTCAGGAGATTCCGCTTGTTCCTTACCTTCGATTTCCCTATCACCAGCAGTTCTAAATCAAATTCGCACATGGACGGTGCAGCTAGCACAAGCGCTGTCAGTCGTGGGGTTGATGAATATTCAATTTGCCGTTGTCGGCGCAAGCAGTTATTCTCCCCAAGTTTACATTTTGGAAGCCAACCCCCGCGCCTCGCGTACAGTGCCCTTTGTTTCTAAAGCGACGGGTGTACAGTTGGCGAAACTAGCATCCTTAATTATGTCAGGTAAAACCTTAGAGGAGCTACACTTCACCGAAGAAGTCATTCCCACACATATTGCTGTAAAAGAAGCAGTATTACCCTTTAATAAATTCCCTGGAACTGATACAATATTGGGCCCAGAAATGCGCTCTACTGGTGAAGTGATGGGGATTGACAGCGACTTTGGCCGGGCCTTTGCCAAAGCAGAATTGGGTGCTGGGGAGCGTTTACCACTGACGGGAACTGTATTTGTATCAATGAGCGATCGCGATAAAGCGTCTGCCGGTGCTGTGGTGAAGGAATTTATCGATTTGGGCTTTACAGTGATGGCTACTCTTGGTACACGACGAGTTCTTCTCGAACACGGGTTAAATATTGAATTGGTGCTGAAACTCCATGAAGGCCGTCCCCACGTCTTAGATGCAATCAAAAACAAAAAAATCCAACTTATTATCAACACACCTTCAGGGGAAGAAGCCCATACTGATGCTAGGTTAATCCGTCGCACAGCCTTAGCTTACAAAATTCCCATCATTACTACCATCGCCGGCGCGAAAGCTACCGTCGCCGCCATCCGTTCTTTACAAAATACGACTTTAGACGTAAAAACCATTCAAGAGTACTGCCCGATTGCGAGGGAGTAGGTAGTGGGGAGTGGGGAGTGGGGAGTGGGGAGTTTTAGGAGCGATGCCCTGAGCCTGCCGAAGGGTTAGGAGTTAGGAGTTAGGAGTTAGGAGTTGGGGAGATGAGGGAGACAAGGAGAATAACCAATGCCCAATGCCCAATGCCCAATGCCCCATGCCCCATGCCCAATGCCCAATGCCTCATGCCCAATGCCCCATGCCCCATCCCCAAGAAAATTAAGTAATTGTTATAAGAGAATGACTATAGTTCTCATTAGAGATACTTTAACAAATATGAGGAAGCTTATGTTAACCAGATAATTTCTTAAATTGACTTCTAGTCAACCTTGAAAGCAAGGGCAATATTGCATGAACTGGAACAACCAGGAAATTTAATGTCGCCATATAGCCAAAATATTCTCATAAATGTTACAATTATTAATACGGCTCCAATAGAAAAATGTTTAAAAAGCGATCTTTTATCTAACTCTAGATACTTGTGAAAATTAGGAAATAGCTGTAACTTTTAGCAGTTAAGAAGCCTAAATTTGATTATTATAAGCACCCGAGTTTCTCGGGTGCGTAAGTTGCAAACCATAGCATAGGTTCCCAGTCTGACTGGGTAGCCCCCTAAAAAAGCATCTATCCCTTAATGACCCTACCGCCAAACCCATCATTACCAAAGAGTAGCGCCATGAAGACCGCTCAGACAGCCACAGACCTCGTGCGGACTTACCTGCGTGAGATTGGCCGTGTGCCACTCTTAACCCACGAGGAAGAGATTTTCTATGGTAAACAGGTGCAACGTTCCTGCGCTTTGCACGAATCAAGGGAATCTCTTGCCACCCAGCTAGGTCGTCAACCGACTTTAGAAGAGTGGGCCAAAACGACAAAGCTAGAACCAGCAGAGTTGAACGAAGCGATCGCTGATGGTGAGATTGCCAAGCGTAAGATGGTAGAAGCCAATTTGCGGCTGGTAGTCTCCGTTGCCAAAAAGTACATAAAGCGCAACGTCGATTTACTGGACTTGATCCAAGAAGGTAGTATTGGTATGCAACGGGGCGTAGAAAAGTTTGACCCTACCAAAGGGTATAGATTTTCTACCTATGCCTATTGGTGGATTCGGCAAGCTATCACCCGTGCTATAGCCGAAAAAGCTCGTACCATTCGGCTGCCTATCCATATCACCGAAAAATTAAATAAAATTAAAAAGGCACAGCGCCAATTGTCTCAAAAGTTGGGACGCGCTCCGACAGCTGGAGAGCTAGCTGAAGAATTAGAATTGACCCCCAAACAAGTGCGAGAGTATCTAGAAAAGGCGCGTTTGCCCCTTTCCTTAGATTTGCGGCTGGGTGATAATTACGACACCGAACTTGGAGAAATGCTGGAAGATCCAGGAGCATCTCCAGAAGAGTTTGTCATGCAATCTTCCTTATCTTATGACTTAGATCGCCTGATGGGTGACCTCACGCCACAACAGAAGGAAGTGATCACGCTGCGCTTTGGCTTAACTGATGGGCAAGCGCTGACTCTGGCTAGAATTGGTGAAATCCTGAACATCAGCCGAGAACGAGTCCGGCAAATTGAGCGGGAAGCTTTAACCAAACTTCGCAAGTCTAAAGCCAACATGGGTGAATATTTGGCAAGTTAAGGGAAAGTTAGGAGTTATGAGTTAGGAGTTAGGAGTTTTTAATTAACTCCTCACTCCTAAGTTTATTTATTGGGGTGAGAAAATACGCTGACTTTGGTACGGTTACGCCTACTTCCACTCTTAAGCTTGGCTGTTACATTAGTTGACAGGAAGACGAAATAGCTAGCTAAGTCTAATCCAAAACAGACATTTAATATTCAAATCACAAGCACCGCAGCTAGTAGTGGTAGTTAAGGAGCTAAAAAATGAATAACCCATCCAATCGTGTCTCAGAATTTTTCAATAGCGAATCAGAAACTAGCGATTTACTATGGCAGTATGTTAAATCATTGAGTCCAGAAACAGTTACCCAACTATCTAAACCCACGTCTACCGAAGTTTTTCAGGTAATGGAACGGAATATTACAGGACTTTTGGGTAATCTACCTTCAGAAAACTTTGGCGTTACTGTAACTACCAGTCGAGAAAGTCTGGGTCGGCTTCTGGCTTCTGCTATGATTAGTGGTTATTTCTTGCGTAACGCGGAACAGAGAATGGATTTTGAAATCGCCCTACAAGGATCTGAAACCAAGAGCAGCGAAATTGACTAGAAATGTAAATGGTAAATTCAATATTGTTGTTGAGTTTACAGCTAGTCACAGTCATGGCGATACGAATTTAAAATAAGCCTCTGCGAAATCTCTGCTCTTAATTCCCAATCAAGAATCAGCTAAATATTTTTAAAATATCCAAAACAGTGACAAATTAAGATTGAAATTTAAACGCATAGGCGCTTTGCCGAACTGCATAGTAGGAGTGCAGAGGTTATCGCAGAGGTTTCCAATGTGGTTCTCTATGAACTTATGTAGTTTGGTAATCAGTTCAATTAGAGGCGTATCTCTAAATGATTAATAGACAGGCGTGGGTAAACTAACGACTATAAATCATACTCGCAATAAATCCAAACTCGGCAGAGTTCACACTAGTCTGCCGAGTTTTATTATGAGTCAATAGCGGACTTTGAATCAAGGGTTAAAAGTTAAAAATTAGGAACTTTATCTCTGCCTATCTCCCCATAAACTATGAGTAAAACCAACTCTCTCCCACCCCATAAAATTATTGGTGTTGCAGTAATTTGGAACGAGCAAGAGCAAATTTTAATTGATCGCCGTCGTCCAGAAGGAGCAATGGGTGGTTTGTGGGAATTTCCTGGTGGTAAAATTGAGCCTGGTGAAACTATCAGCGAGTGTATTCAACGGGAAATTTCTGAAGAACTGGGAATAGTAATTGAAGTAGGAGAGCATTTGATTACTATTGACCATACCTATACAGACTTGCGCGTTACCCTCACAGTACATCACTGCCGCCATGTTACAGGTATTCCCCAACCCTTGGAATCTGATGAAATTCGCTGGGTAACGTTGGAAGAACTGGAGGAGTTTACTTTTCCTAAAGCAAATATTCAAATTATTGCTGCTTTAAAAGGAAGTAGGGAGTAGGGGAAAAGGGAGTAGGGGGAGCAATAACCAATGCCCAATGCTCAATAGCGTAACAATCTATTAATTGCATCAGGTTAAGTCCCGCAATTTTCTACAATAAGCGCAGGGACTTTGATTAAAAGTGTAATATAAATGCCTAAAACCGTTGCCGATGTGATGAGCCGCGAACCAATTGTCGTTCGGGTGGAAACTCCACTGAAGGAAGCTATCCAAATTCTCGCAGAACGCCACATCAGCGGACTACCTGTTGTGGATGATGTCGGTAAATTGGTGGGCATTATCTCAGAAACCGATTTGATGTGGCAAGAAACTGGTGTTACTCCACCTGCGTACATCATGTTTCTTGATAGCGTTATCTATTTAAAAAATCCTGCTACTTATGAACGTGATTTGCACAAGGCGCTAGGGCAAACCGTTGGGGAGGTGATGAGTAAAAACCCGATCACTATTTCCCCTGATAAAACTTTAAGGGAAGCCGCTACAATCATGCACGATCGCAGCGTTCACCGATTGCCAGTACTTGACGGCACGGGCCAAGTAATTGGTATCCTCACTCGTGGTGATATTATTCGGGCAATGGCAGCAAGTCAAGATTAGTAAGTTAACAGTCTGATAACTGTTAACTATTTTTTACACCTTTGAAAATCAGGATAACTAAATGAGTATTACTCCGGAGTCTGTTAAGCAATTGCTCAGTTCTGAGAATTTAGGCGATCGCTTACGTGCAGTAAATCAAATCCGCCAACTGGAACCTGCAATCGGCTTTGAATTAATTCAAAGTGCTATTGGCGATCGCAATTCTCGTGTCCGTTACTCGGCGGTGAGTCAAATGGATACACTCGGAACGCAAGATTTACAGTTATCTTTAGATATCTTGCGCGATCGCTTGCTTCATGACTCCGAAGTAGATGTACAAGCAGCAGCAGCAGACTGTTTGGGCGCTCTGAAGTTACATGAAGCTTTTGAAGACTTGCAGCACCTTTACCATACAACCACTGAATGGCTAATCCAATTCAGTATTATCGCCACATTAGGAGAGTTAGGCGATCCACGAGCCTTTGAACTACTCAAAGAGGCGCTTTCATCAGAAAACGAATTAGTCCAAACTGCTGCTATTAGTTCTTTGGGTGACTTGGGAGATTTACAAGCAGTTCCTTTGTTGGCTCCCTATGCTACCAATCCAGATTGGCAAATTCGTTACAGAGTTGTACAAGCCTTGTCTCGTTTGGGTAGTGCAGAAGCCAAATCTATATTAGAAACTCTCGTTGATGATGAAATGGAAGCGATCGCAACTGAAGCGAAACAATCTTTGCAATCAGTTTAAGTCTATCTCAGGTTAAAAAAATTCACCTTTAAATAGATTTGTGTGACAAAAGAAAAAATTCGACTTGGTTGGTAAAACTTTGCATTCCAGCCAAATCGAATCGATAAATTAGAGTTACTTTTAACAACTAAAAGTAACTTTTTTATATTTAGGATATGGTCTATTGAAGGATACTTTTGCGACGGCGAGATATAGACATAACCATCCCAGCACCAACTAAACCTAAGCCTAGCATTGTGGTTGGCTCAGGAACAGTGGCAAAGTAAGAGCTAGAATAAGTTGTGGTAACTGCTTTACCTAGCTTCAAATTGTCTTGAAGATTAGCTACTGTACCATTTGTTTGTAAGGTAATAATTCCTTCACCCTGAGATATTTCGCCGAGTGCAGTCGTAAAGAATCCGTTAGTTACAACGAATATATCAATAAGGTTTGATGACAAGGCTTGGCTCGCCTTGTATGTAGCAGAAGTTACGGTAAAGGTGGCGTTTGTATTATTAACCTGATCTATGAGTGTAAGAAATGGGTTACTTGCTGAAAGTAACTCATTTGTGGAATTAAAACTGATATTGGGGCCTATTGAACCTTTACTAAAATTAGTGAAGTCACCACTAGTAGTACTCGTAGGAATAAGAAATGTATTTGGAAGATCGAAGCTGAGAGAATTTCCTTGCAGAGTAGCAGACAAAGTAACAGTATTCTGAGGTAGCAAAGAAAAACCGCCCGTTGTTAATGCAGCCGCTTGTGCAGAACCAGCAGAGGTAAAGAATACAGTAGTAGCTAAGGGGATGGCAGCAGTAACGGCTAGAGTCGCATTTAGTAATTTAGATTTTAAACTAATCATTGTTGTTTTAGGCTCCTAGTAATAACCTTAAATCAGAGCGAGCGCTTTACTTTTAATCTCAGTAATTTATGGAAAATACTGTCAGTGAAAGCGAAACTTGCCTAATGTAATTCTTGTCTCCATAAAATCACATAGACTTAGACCTGCCAATATTTACCGAGTGGTCTTCATCACATCTTTAATGACTAAGCCATCTTCATAAAATTTTAATTACTTCTATAACTGGTCTTCGTATCTTTTTCATTCCTAGCATTAAAATTCTTCGTAATAGCTTTAATGTAAATATATTTACTTAAGTATACTGAACAGTATTAGTCTTTTTTATTGTTGCAGATTAGCCAACTCTCTTTGAAGAATATAAAAATCCGATTTTATTTTGAAAAAGCTTACGTAAATTTAAGGCAAAAGATAATTAATCTTTCCCTATTACCTTCAAATGCTAAGAGCCAAATACTTGTGGCCAGGTTGTAACAACAAAAACTACAACTGCGGCGATCGCTAACAACCCCTGAATCAAATTTCCAACCAAAGAACCGACTACAATTCCTATACCCGCCTTAACCGCTAACCCGAATTCACGTCGGTAAAGATACTCGCCAATAATTGCTCCCAAAAGCGGCCCTAGTAAAATACCTAACAGTGGCCCTCCAAAAGGCAACGTTGGCAATAATCCGAAAAATCCCACTACCAAACCGACAATTGCGCCAATTTGCCCCCACTTGCTAGCTCCAGCTTGTTTTGCTCCCACATAACTAGCTAAAAAATCCACTCCGACACTCAGCAATAAAACGATAATTGTCACAATTAGGGGAATCTTGATAGCTGCAAAGGAACTACTAACGATTCCCCAGACGATAATTGCAATTAAAATTAAGCTGCTACCAGGAATAGCTGGAACTACAGCACCAATGATACCCACAAGCATTACAGCAAGTAATAGCCAATAAATAATTTGCATAGATAGAATTGTAAATTTCTAAATTTCTGAGTCAGTTAGTACTAAGGGCACACATCTGTGCGCCCCTACTGCATATTGTATCTGGGCGAGATGGTGAAAAATGCTTAGATTTCAACCTGAACCAAATATGATTTTCTGGTTCAATCTGGTAAAATCTCTCTCTAGATCGCTCTTGGCTCGTCTTGGTAATTGTCGGTTGTGGGGACTAATACCGCAAGGCGGAAGTCAAAAGTCAAAAGTCAAAAGTATTATGGAATCACCTTTTTAGGGATTTTAAATGGTTGCTTTATTTCCGCCGTGGCGTACTAATTAATTTGCTCTCCAGATGCGATTTATATTTAGGATTTACGTAAAAGTACACGCGCTCAGGGACAATTCATGAATTCCAAACCCATAACCACAGGCGTAGTGACAGCACAAGCCGTTCGTGCCGAGTAACTGAACTTTCCAAACACTCCAAAATAAAGCTCAAAACCCATGACGAGAAAAATTTTAACTGGACTGAGTTCAGCAGCCTACGAACACCCTTTTGATCGCAAAGCCTTGGCTTCTTTGCAAAATATGCCCGGTGTCTCCCTGCTACTTAAAAAAGTTAACGAATACGGCATCGATCGCTTACTCAGACTGCAAAGCCTTGGTAGTGAAATCAAAATTTCATCCCGTAATTTTCCCCAATTGCATCAGACATTTGTAGAAACCTGCCAAATTCTTGATGTTGCTCCACTACCTGAATTGTATCTGTTTCGAGGTACAGGTCATATTGATACCTATATTGTTGGGGTAGAAAAACCTCTTGTCGGTATAAATTTAGATGCAATGGAGTGGCTTGGCGCAGATGAGTTGCTTTACGTTTTTGGACACGAAATCGCTCGCATCAAGAGTCAGCACATGGTTTATCACCAAATGGCAATTGTTATGCCAAGTTTAAAAAATTTGTTGAACAGTACCACACTGGGGGTTGGTGGCTTGGTAGCTAGTGGTATGGAACTGGCTTTGTATAATTGGCGAATGATGGCTAGGTTTACTGCCGATCGGGCTGCAATGCTTGCTTGTCAGGATATCGACGTAGCAACTACTACACTGATGAAACTCGCGGGTTTACCAGATGAGTACTTGACTGCTGCTGTAACCGAAGATTTTCTTGTTCAAGCCCGTGAGTTTGCATCCAATAACTTTGACAGCATTGATAAGGTTACCAAAATATTAAGCTATACAGAACCCGGACTTTCGTGGGTAGTTATGCGGGCTGGCGAGTTATTAAAATGGGTTGATTCAGGAGAATATGAGAATGTAATTCAACAGAAAAATTTAAAGACACCGGAAGAAGCAGCAGAAAAAGAAGAAGAAGAAGGAAAAGAAGAAAAGACACCGGAAGAAAAAGAAGGGTGGAATTTTTTGACTTCTTGGTGATTAAATTTTAGATTTTAGACTTCGGCTACGCTCAGTCGAACGATTTTAGATTTTGGATTGCTGATTTTAGATTAAATTCTAAATTAGTGAATCACCTAAGAGGCAAGAGTAACGGCTAGTTTATCAGCAATCCCGGCAATCCAGTTTTCATCTTGTTTGGTGTAACTGCGAGGAGCATTCGCGCCCAAAATTAGGGCACCTTGATTACCAATAGGTTGACAAATTACACCTTGAGTATTTTCTGGTAAATAATCAAATTCAAGCCTACCTGGATATACTTTTAGCGCAACTAGATAAATCGGCTTTTGTTTTTCGAGTACCTGTTTTAAAATTACTCCTGGTACAACCTCAGATTTAGTACCCAGAATCCCACGACGCAACAAAACTTTACCTTGATAAAAAATCACTAGCGATCGCGTTACTGTATTGTTCAACAATAAATGAGATGCCCAGGCTAGCTCTGTTTTCACGGCATCAGGTAAATCTGCTGCTAGTACAAAACCAACTTCTCCAATTAGTTCTACAGTATCAGGCGATCGCGGCTGAACTTGCTGCCAAATTAAACCCGTTAAAATTAACACCGCGCTCAAAATTACCCCCACCACATCACCACGCGATTGAGACTGGGTTAATTCCGGTGTCAATAAACGGTTAATCAGCAAAAGCACAGCGCCTAGCCCACCCACAAAAATGGGTAGACGCCGCAAAACTCGATTAGGATCAGGTTTAGTCATCCTTGGAAAAAGTTATGAGTTATGAGTTATCAGTTATGAGTTATGAGTTGAAGAAAGTTTTTAACTCCTGTACAGACGCGATTAATCGCGTCTCCTCACTCCTAACTATTTTCACTCCTCCCCTGGTTCAATAATTCGCTGGAAAAGATAACCAGTACCTCGTGCTGTAAGAATCAATTCTGGATTGCTAGGATCATCTTCTAATTTTGCCCGCAAACGGGATATATGCACATCCACTACGCGGGTATCAACATGGCGCTCTGGTGTGTAACCCCAAACTTCCTGCAAAATTTCCGAACGAGAAAAAGCTTCTCCAGAACGACTTACTACCAACTCTAATAAGCTGAACTCCATACCCGTCAATCGAATCCGCTCATCGCCTTTGTAGACTTGTCGCTTATTCGTATCGATTTTAATGTTAGCGACATAGATTACCCCAGAACTGGGAATGCCAGATCCACCGGTTTTGTCTACTCGCCGCAACACCGAGCGAATTCGAGCTTCTAGCTCCTTAGGGGAAAATGGTTTAACTACGTAGTCATCAGCACCCAATTCTAGCCCGGTGATGCGATCGGCTACATCCCCCAAGGCTGTTAGCATAATAATGGGGACATCTGATTCTTTTCGTAATTCTTGACATACACCATAGCCGTCTAGCTTTGGCATCATTACATCCAAAACTACCAGGTCAGGATCAGTTTTGCGAAAAATATCCAATGCTTCTTCCCCGTCGCCAGCCGTCACTACATCGTAGCCAATCATGGAAAGACGCGTTTCCAAAATCCGGCGAATGCTGGCTTCGTCGTCTACCACCAAGATTTTTTCTTTATGGCTTTCCAAGTTTTTCAACGCTCCTTCACTAAAAATTTACATGATTAATTTTTAATACCATAATATTAAGATATCATTCCATCAATTGATTTGGAAAAAGCTCTAAATACTAGTATTATTGGATTTTAGTTTTTTTCAAGAATTAAGTAAATATTAAGATTATTTAATAAGATTTAAGAATGGCAAAGCCAAAAACCTTTTTCACTTGTAACGAATGTGGAGCAGAATCGCCCCAGTGGTTTGGTAAGTGTCCAGCTTGCGGTACTTACAACTCTTTGGAAGAACAAATTTCGATTCAATCCTCAGTAGATGTACTCAGTCGAGGGGGAGTGAGTAGTTGGCAATCAACTCAAAGCAATGGCAAATCTCACGCGAAACCAGCTAAAGCGCGAGCCTCCTTAACATTTGACCAAATTACCGATCGCCAAATTGCCCGATGGGAGTCTGGTTATGAAGAATTGGATCGGGTGCTTGGAGGTGGGATTGTCCCCGGCTCTATGGTGCTGATTGGTGGCGATCCTGGTATCGGTAAATCTACTCTATTATTACAAGTATCAAATCAATTAGCGCAGAAATACCGCATCCTTTACGTAACTGGTGAAGAATCGGGACAGCAGGTAAAATTACGAGCTTCTCGTTTAGGAGTATCAAAACCGCTAAGTGTGGTGGATGAGGAGAATGTAACAGTGGTAGTAGATGCGACACTTCCCATAGACCCTGACAGTATAGGTGCAGATTTATATGTACTGCCAGAAACAGATTTAGAAGAAATTTTACGGGAAATAGACTCTCTAAAACCAAACGTGGCGGTGATTGATAGTATCCAAACGGTATTTTTTCCAGCGCTGACTTCTGCACCAGGTTCGGTAGCTCAGGTGCGGGAATGTACAGCAGCATTGATGAAGGTGGCGAAGCATGAAGATGTCACTATGCTGATTGTGGGACACGTTACCAAAGAAGGAGCGATCGCAGGGCCAAAAGTTTTAGAACATTTAGTAGATACGGTGTTGTATTTTGAAGGCGATCGCTTTGCCTCCCATCGGTTATTACGGACAGTGAAAAACCGTTTTGGCGCAACTCACGAAATCGGCATTTTTGAAATGGTAGCGGAGGGATTACGAGAAGTTTCCAACCCCTCAGAGCTATTTTTAGGCAACCGTGACGATCCTGCACCTGGTACTGCCATTGTCGTTGCTTGCGAAGGCACTCGCCCGATAGTTGTGGAATTGCAAGCTTTGGTGAGTCCCACCAGTTACCCCTCACCCCGTCGTGCTGGTACTGGCGTAGATTACAATCGCTTGGTGCAAATTCTTGCCGTCTTAGAAAAACGGGTGGGAATTCCTATGTCAAAATTGGATTCCTACGTTGCTTCTGCGGGTGGGTTGAATGTGGAAGAACCTGCGGTAGATTTGGGAATTGCGATCGCGATCGTTGCCAGTTTCCGCGATCGCATAGTTGATCCCGGTACAGTATTAATCGGTGAAGTTGGGTTAGGTGGACAAGTGCGATCGGTTTCCCAAATGGAACTGCGGTTAAAAGAAGCAGCTAAGTTGGGATTTAAAAGAGCGATCGTGCCAAAAGGGACAAAATTTCCCGACTTGAATATTGAGATATTACAAGTATCCAAAGTAATAGATGCGATTATCGCCGCCATCCCGCATCAGGAATTGACAGCCGACGATTTAGAACCCGATGAAGATGAGTAACCAATAACCCCTTTTTTAAAGACGGTTGGGGATATCTAAAACAGTCAAACACCAGGGTGAAATCCGAGACTTTAACACTACCCCAAAGGACAACCCACAATGAAAGCCCTCACCCAAGACTACCAAATCACTTGGGAAAAACTACCCGATGATTACAAACTCCCAGACGATCCAGTGGACAACATCAACCAACCAGCCTTAGCCGCAGCACTCACAGAAAGCCTACAATTAGCCGGAAAAATTTCAGCTAATGCCCTAACAACAAGCAATTACGGTATTTGTGCCACTCTAAACAACAGAATGGTTATTAAAGCCCCTGATTGGGCTTTCATTCCCAAAATTAACGTTAATAGAGGAGAAGTAACACGCAGTTACACCCCTCAACTACAGGGTGACATTCCCGTAATTGTGATGGAATTTATTTCCGATACACAGGAGACAGAGTATTCTGTCAAAGCGACATATCCCCCAGGAAAATGGTTTTTCTACGAGCGCATCTTAAAAGTGCCAAACTACATTATCTTTGAAGCAGATAGCGGCAGTCTGGAAATGTATCGCTTAGAAAAAAACACAGAACAGTACATTTTACAAGAGCCTGATGAAAATCAACGCTATTGGATAGCAGAAATGAATCTTTACCTTGGGGTATGGCAAGGTACTCGTGAAAACCGCATAGGAAAGTGGTTGCGATGGTGGGATGAACAAGGAAACCTACTGCTTTGGGGTGGAGAATTAGCTGAACAGGAAAGACAACGTGCTGAACGACTAGCAGCACAATTGCGGGCGGCGGGGATTGAACCAGAAGTGTGATGACTTATTTTAGTAAAAATTGAAAGCCACTGATCCCCGAATTCTTTGAGAAGTTGGGGATCTTGTTTATCACAAATGATTAAGTAGGGCTGAATACCAGTTGTTAGACAAGACGATGGTTGAACAACTGCGATCGCCATAGGTTTATCACGATTGAATATACTGCTATTGTAGGCTCCATCAGAATCGCCTAAAATTTACCTGCCTAAAATTTACCTTGCCAAATGCCCTACTAATAAAACAAATCAAAATTATTGTAGAAAAACATTCTGAGGTCTTCTCTTGAAGAATAAAAAACATGACTTCTTCTCCCCACTATATCCCTCAATCTGATCCGCCGCTTCCTCCTTGGGAAACTCTACCAACGATGTATGATTTACCAAGCGACAACCCAGAGGAACCAGGTTTGCCAGACGATTTTCACTTTTTACAGCCCTTACTTTTATACTTAACTTTTCAGCCCATTAACTGGAATCCCGAACTAGTTTACAGTGCGGCTGACCTTAATCTGTACTATGATCTCCAGCATCCTTTGTGGTACAAGCGCCCAGATTGGTTTGGTGCAGTAGGTGTAGGAAAGTTATACAAAGGGCAAGACTTACGGTTAAGTTATGTAACTTGGCAAGAGCCAGCAAATCCCTTCGTGGTTGTTGAGTTATTATCTCCAGGTACGGAAGACGAAGATTTAGGCACAAGAAGAGAAAGTACAGCAGATAAACCTCCTAGCAAATGGGAAGTTTATGAGCGAATTTTGCGGATTCCTTACTATGTTGTTTTTAGTCGCTATACAAATGAATTTCGGGCATTTCAGTTAGTAGGCGGTCACTATGAACCAATGAACTTGACTGAAGGGCGCTTAGTAATGCCAGAGATAGATTTAAGTTTAGGCTTATGGCAAGGTTCATTTCGAGATATTGAAAGGTTGTGGTTAAGGTGGTTCACTTTGGCGGGAGAAGTAATTCCCGCACCCACAGAGGAAGCAGCTGCTGCAACTGAACGAGCTATGATTGCTGAACAAGAAGCTACAGAAGCTAGACAAGAAGCTACAGAAGCTAAACAAGAAGCTGCTCAAGCTAAACGAAAAGCAGAACAATTAGCAGAACGTTTGCGTCAGTTAGGCGTGAATCCTGATGAACTAGTTGAATTATTATAGCTTCATGAGTATTTTTTTATACTCATAATAATTTTCTGCTTTTGAGGAATCATCTGTACTGAAAACTTTCATAGCCGATGACGAAGCTGCTATCTCTTAACGATATTAGCTCTCAGAAAGATTAATTTTTGAGAGTGATGTCTACGACGAGCTGCGCTAACGCATATTCAGCACTTGAAATACATATAATAATTTTTTCGGGAAGTCTATAGCAACCTCAGTTTTTGTGAGAAACTACCATATCACGCTATATCCTTACTGTTCCAAAGCTCAGTGCCAATTGAGTTACTAGCGATAAAATATGGTTCATCTGCGAATCCAAAAGACGATGCTCAGAGCAGTCGCAGACATTACCGCAGACACTGATTATGTTCCGGCTGCTAAAATACGTAAGTATAAGTAGTATGATCGAACTGCTCAGGTAAAAATTGTCTATTTGGTTACACAAGACCGTCGAAAGATTGTAGAAGAGTGTATTTCCTTGTCTTGACAGTGATGCTAATCTCAATTTTAGGGATGTTATAAGCCTTTATCTGCTAGAGTTTCTGACTTTCAGCAAACTGAATAATCTATCAATAATAAAATCGCAAGGAGTGCGATGAGATGTCACAGTCCCATATCACAAGACCAGAAATAGCTGCTGGAACTCTAATCGATAACCGCTATATTATCCAAAAACTTCTGGGACAGGGAGGATTGGGGCGAACTTACTTGGCCTTTGACACTCGTCGGTTTAATGAAGCTTGTGTTCTCAAGGAGTTTGCACCCATTGGCACAGGGGAGAGTGGACTGGAACAATATCGCAACTTATTTAAAAGAGAGGCAAAAATTCTTCATCAATTGCAACATCCTCAAATTCCCAAATTTTTGGCTTGCTTTGAAGGAGATGGTCGGTTATTCCTAGTACAAGAGTATGTTGACGGTAAAACATATTCTAGGGTGCTAGGAGAACTTCAACGTCAAGGCAGAAACTTTTCCCAAGAGGAAGTTATGGAGTGGCTAAAAAATCTACTGCCTGTTTTAGAATATGTTCACCAGCACAACATCATCCATCGAGATATTTCGCCTGATAACATTATGTTACCTGATGGCAAGGATCTGCCAGTGCTGATTGATTTCGGTGTAGGCAAGCAAATTGCTGACATGAATGAAGGAAGAAGTTCTAACCACCAGGTGACCTTTGTTGGCAAAATGTCCCTTGTCGGGAAAGTGGGGTATGCTCCCCGCGAACAGATTAGCTTGGGTTTATGTTCTCCCTCTAGTGACCTTTATGCTTTAGGGGTAACAGCTATTGTACTACTCACAGGTAGAGATCCATCCTTACTAATGGATCAATATTCCTTAGAATGGAACTGGCGTTATTATACCTATGTTACTGATGGGTTCACTCAAGTACTCGATCAGATGTTGGCAGATAGACCTAACAAGCGATATCAAACAGCTAGGGAAGTTCTTATAGATTTAGAGCGGATTGGAGAACCAGAAGTGGTAATGTCTCGTGCAATCATGCTTGATGATTTGCCCCCCACCGTATTTAATCCTGAATTTCAGGCTATGTCGGCAATATCGCCGTCATACAACCAACCTGGAGAAACAATTTTTAGTTCACCTACTTCACCGGCTATTCCGCAAAATGGGCGAATTAAAGAACAGCAACCTTCGCTCCAACGAGCATTTCTCAAACGTTGTCAGCAAGAGTTAGCTTACCACATTGGGCCAATGGCAAATCTAGTTATAGAAGAAATATTCGCTGAAAATCCTTATATTTCACCTGACCAATTTATTGAACTCATCGCCAGGGAAATTCCTGACTTTAAAGCAGCTTTTGAATTCAAAAAAAGCTTATTTTCATAAATATTAACATTAACACTGGTTAAAGGATAATTTCAATTTTTAATTTTTTAGTCGCCGATACCTCCCTGAGTGCGTTTGATTCTTTTCATTGCCATTTCTAAACTTAACTGCATCCGTTTAAAGGCTTTAGCTAAATTACCGATTTCATCATTAGACATCTGCTCGAATTCAACATCCATGTGTCCAGTACTAACTTCTTCGGCGATGCGAGTCATGCGTTTGAGAGGCATAACAACTTGTCGATTCAAGAAATAGTTTACGAACAGGATAGTAGCTATAAAAATAGTTGATACAATTAGAATAATTAGTAAGGAAGACTGATGGGCTTTGTTGATGACGTTATTTGCTGGTACTGTAATAATCTGAGCGCCGACAATTTCATTTAGCTTCCACCCAAATCCATTAGCTGTACCATAAAGATTAATCATACTTGGAGGTGCAGCTTCGGGTACACTATGACAGACCAGACAACTTTGTTCAGAAACTGGTAAGGGACGAGCAATATAAAAGATATCCTGACCAGGAATTGAGCGAAATCCACTCACTTCTTTAAGGTCTGATTTATTTCTGAACCTTTCTACAATTTCCGTTTCAAAACCGTCAGCCTTATCCCGAAGATTTGTAGGATTGAGAGTTGCTTCTTTATAAAAGAAGTCACGGTAGTCTGGTGTTTTTCGTAAAATATCAAATACCTCCCGTGCTGAGTATGCAGGCACACTTTGCGGCAAAAACTCAGTTGCCAATTTATCAGCTAGCTCTGGATTAACTTGAGTATTGGTATATTTACGAATAGAACTCATGGTTTGCATGAGCATAAGACCTGTTGAGCTAATATCTTGTTTAGCATTCTCTCTAAGCAGAGAAGAAAGAGCAAATCCACTCAAGCTCAGACCGAATGTCAGAATTACCAGTAGCAAAATTGTAAACTTTTGTTTCAGGTTCAGATTATTTAGCATAATTTCACATTACCTACAAGTCAAATTATTTATGACCAAATATAGCTAAAGCCATCGTTTACTTTAGCATGAACAATAAAATAAAATTTTGGTGTAAAAGTATAGTTTAGCTAAAACTATTAGGGTATACCCAACTCTATATTAGTAATTATTGAGGTTAATGAAAATGTTCTCTAAGTAACTCATTCAAAAAGCTACAACAGCAAAACAAAATTGAATTTCCAAAAATTCGTGTTGGCTGAACTGAATACCGTGCCAAAATAAATACCAGGAATTGTAAAATATTACTAATGGTGTGGAATGCAGGAAAGTCTTTATTCGGTGGACGGTACATTATTGAAAGCCAATTAGGTGAAGGCGGAATTGGCATTACTTATCTTGCCAGAAATCAACGGAATCAACTGCGAGTGATTAAAACTCTCAAAGAAGAAATCCTGAATCACCCCGCCTGGATACTCCACCGAAACAAGTTACGGCAAGACTTCCGTGATGAAGCAGTTCGGCTAGCTGTGTGTCACCATCCTCATATAGTACAGATAGAAACCATCTTTGATGAGGGAAATTTGCCCTGCATGGTGATGGATTACATCGAAGGCGAAGACTTAGGACAGCGCCTGAGACGGATGGGGGTGCTATCAGAAGCAGAAGCGCTACTGTATATCAGGCAAATTGGGGAAGCTTTAACGCTAATTCACTCTAAAGGGCTGCTGCATCGGGATCTCAAACCACGTAATATTATGATCCGCATTGATAAATCAGAAGCAGTGCTGATAGATTTTGGCATCGCTAGAGAATTTATTCCCAATATGATCCAAAGGCATACAGTGTATCGTACTCCTGGTTTTGCCCCACCTGAGCAGTATGAATCAGAAGCGCCACGCGGAGAATATATTGATATCTACGCCTTAGCTGCTACTTTGTATAATTTGCTTACCGCAGTTATACCGACGAGTGCAGATGATAGGCGTCACAATGTTAATTTAGAGCCACCACAATATTTTAATCCTAAGATCAGCGACAGGGTGAATCAGACTATTATGTGCGGCATGGATTTGGAGTCCACCTATCGTCCCCAGTCTGTGCAGGAGTGGTTAGATTTATTGGGTTCTGATACGGGTGGCGATAAGATTGCACCAATATCATCTAACTTAATGATAACGCCTAGACTTAAACCACCTCCACTTGTATTAGATCAACAGAAGTGGCAATGTGTACAGACCCTCAAAGGTCATTCTAGTATGGTTCATGCGATCGCCATTAGCTCAGACGGGCAATTTATTGCTAGCGGCAGTAATGACCATACTATTAAACTTTGGCAACTCGGTACTGGCAAGCTAGTGCGTCAACTAGGTCGTTGGTCTTCTGGTCATTCCAGTATGGTTCATTCCGTCGCCTTTAGCCCAGTCTCTTCAAAGCTTTCTTATCAAAGGGAGTCAGGCAAATCTGCGGGAGTTGCAGACTTGAACTCGGAAATCTTAGCTAGCGGTAGTTGGGATAACACCATCAAATTATGGGATGTAAACATAGGCAAAGAAATTCGTACTCTCACTGGTCATACTAATTGGGTGAATTCCGTTGCCTTTAGTCCAGATGGCAAATTTCTGGCTAGTGGTAGTGTTGACTGCACAATTAAACTGTGGCAAGTACACACAGGCATAGAAACCCAAACTCTCATAGGCCATTCTGACTCAGTTTCGTCAGTCGCCTACTCTCCAAGAACGCCTGCAACTAATAGCAAAGATAGACAGCTTGTGGCTAGTGCCAGTACTGATTACACCATTAAATTATGGCAGGTATACACAGGCAGAAACATTTGCACATTATTAGGCCATTCCTTCTTCGTCAACTGTATCGCCTTTAGCAAGGATGCGGAAATTATCGCCAGTGGCAGTGGTGACAACACAATTAAACTGTGGCATGTAAATACAGGCAGAGAAATTCGGACTCTCATTGGTCATTCTGATTCAGTTTGGTCAGTTGCCTTTAGCCAGGATGGGCAATTTCTTGCTAGTGGCAGTTGGGACAACACTATCAAACTGTGGCACGTACACAGTGGCACAGAAATCAGCACACTTATAGGGCATTCCAGTTATGTTCGATGCGTCGCCTTCAGTCCCGATGGTCAAACCCTAGTTAGTGGTGGTGATGACGATACTATCAAGATTTGGCGACGGGGATAATTCGTAATTCGTAATTCATATAGCGCTTCCTATGCTGGTAAGGTATAGGTAGACTTTTATTAATAATATTAAGTTTTATAAAAAATCCGACTTAGGCACTATACAAAATAATCATAGTGTGGTTAGTAAATTTTAAACCTACAGCATCACCGGAAAAATTAGGGTTACTGACCATCAATAACATTTAGAAAATCTTCAGCCGTGATAATCGGGCAAGAAAAATTATCTTTTAGACTGAGTAAATCGCGATCGCCCGTCACGAGATAATCCGCCTCACTAACTATAGGCAAAAGTAAAAAAGGCACATCAAACGGGTCACGACATTCAGGAATTACAGGCAAGCGGTCGGGCATCGCTACAGCTTCACAAAAGAGGATGTAATCCGATAGTAAATCTTCTTGCTCAGTTGGCGTGAGCTTAAACTTTGGATAAGCCAGCACTCGGATTAACTCAGTCGTTGTCGCTTTAGAAACCAGGGGAGTGAAGAGATCGTCCTGCCATGCCAAACGAAGCCTAGATACTCTGCCCCCAAATATCAGCGCCGAGATGATGATACTAGTATCAATTACCACCCGTGGACAACCCATCACGACTGACGCGCCCAAGCCACCGCATCAGCCACATCCTGCTCACTCAGCCCTAAATCCGCCAGCTTAGATCGAACCGCATCAGCCCGATGAATTTTTACAGGAGTCAGAATAATTTGCCCCCCCTCCACCTTTACCTCAAAATACTCAGCCTCCCCGATTTCACGAGTAATACTTTTAGGCAACGTTAGTTGATTCTTAGAAGTTAACTTGGCGAGCATGACTTGCCTCCTAGCATTTGCTATCAAAAGTAAGGAATCCTTACTTGAGTATATACATCCTGCCTTACTAAATTAAACCTACGGATAGAACTGCGATCGCCCAAAAATTGTCACAATAATGACGACAACCGTTATTTTTGAACAAGAATTAATATTTATGGGCTTTGGTATTGGTGATTTATTCTGGATTTTCCTGCTTCTGACTTCTTTACAACCCCTTTGGCAAAAACGTCAAATAGAATATCGCCGCTTGCGTGCTTTACAACAATTCCAGCAGGAACGCAATAGTCGGGTAATTTTGCTCATTCACCGCCAAGAGTCCCTTAGCTTCCTGGGAATTCCCTTATCTCGCTACATTACTATCGAAGACTCAGAACAAATATTGCGAGCAATTCGCCTCACACCCCCAGATGTGCCGATTGACTTAATTTTGCACACTCCTGGGGGTTTGGTTTTAGCTACAGAACAAATCGCCAGAGCATTAATTCGCCACCAGGCAAAAGTTACAGTCTTTGTACCCCACTATGCCATGAGTGGCGGTACAATGCTTGCGATCGCCTCTGATGAAATTATTATGGATGCTAACGCTGTCTTAGGGCCAGTTGATCCCCAATTGGGTAACTACCCAGCAGCAAGTATCTTAAAAGTAGTCGAAGATAAACCCATCAGTGAGATTGATGACCAAACTCTAATTATGGCCGACCTCTCACGCAAAGCAATTGGGCAGGTACAAAGGTTTGTACGAACTCTGCTAAAAGACAGTATACCCAAACAAAAAGTTCTGCCAGAAAATATCGAGTCGATTATCGAAGCCTTGACAACCGGGCGCGTCACCCACGACTATCCCATCACTATAGAGGAAGCAACAGAAATGGGGCTGCCCGTAACCGTCGGACTGCCCCATTCTATTTATGATCTCATGGATCTGTACCCACAGCCACAAGGAGGCCGACCCAGCGTCCAGTACATTCCTATGCCTTACAATGACCGCCGTCCAAGTCTACCTACACCCAAGGGCAGACCCCTAGAAGAACCAAATCAGATGACTTAAGAGGTTTTGGGGTAGGAGTTTTTGGTGGCGATTAGGGTCTAGTTGTTGGTGTAGCTGTCGGTGTAGCTGTTGGCGTAGCTGTCGGTGTAGCTGTCGGTGTAGCTGTCGGTGTAGCTGTCGGTGTAGCTGTCGGTGTAGCCATCGGTGTAGCTGTCGGTGTAGCCATCGGTGTAGACATCGGTGTAGACATCGGTGTAGACATCGGTGTAGCCGTCGGTTTAGACCTCGGTGTAGACATCGGTTTAGCCGTCGGTTTAGGTGTTGGTGTAGCTGTCGGCTGACTGAAGACTGTCTTTGCTTCTTCATTCAGCTTTTGGCGGAGTGCTAAATTAGCAATTCCAGTTTCTTGCAACTGATATTTCTTCTGATACTCCTTCACCACTTCTTCTGTGCGGGAACCATAAAAACGATCGCGCGACAGGGGAGGATTTGGCTTTACCACTGCATTCAAATTTGTATGCAAAATTTGAACGATGTTAGCAGCATAAGCTTGGGTTTTTGGCCCTGCTATCCCATCAACTGGTTTTAGCTTATAACCCGTCTGAAATTCACGAATTACCTTTTTAGTTTCCTGATCCGTCAAAGCACCATTACTTACCTTGACGTTATAGCCTAACCCTCGCAACACAGCACGGAATTGCTGGGGCGTATAGCTACGCTGAGAGGCTGCGAAACCTGTATCTGCAATTACGACGCTAGCAGTTACCAGGCAAGTAACAGCAAAGTTCACGCTTGATTTTCCAAACCCACACCACATACTTAAAACTCCTTTGAGTTAAATCAGCAGGATTATAAATGTTAACAGCTGCATTTTAAGTTTGTTTAATAACTTTTTTTGCCATTTTTTAATGTTTTCTGAATAATTTGTGATTTATTTTTGTCAAATTTAACTTTCTATACAAAAACTAATTTTTGTCATCCACCAAAAGAAGTATCTTGTATTAGGAGAGATACAGCGATTATCATTTGAATCGAATTCACCCCTTGAACACTAAATTAGTCTAGTGCATATATCTGTCACCTGTGTCAAGTTAGAACCAGGGCAATCGGAGACGGTGCGCGAACGGAGCGGGTTTTGACCCCCGATTTCAGATTAAGTTGACGCCAATGCACATCTGTGCGCCCCTACTGGGTTTACTCAACTCCAAATTGCTGCAATTGATTGGAAAGAGCCGAAAATTAATAAATGAAAGAGCTTATATTCCAAACCCCCCAAACATGTATAATAAAATACAAAAAATGAAAAATATAAAATCTTCTAAGCAGCAGAATCTTTGGTTTGAAAGAATTATGGCAATTACTGCCACAGTAAATTTAGGTTTAGTTTTGTTTAATTTAAGTTACGTACCTTGGCGAGATTTCTACTTGCGAAAACTTCCCCAAATTATTCAGATTTATGACCCAATAAAAGGTATTGAACCCCATCGAGACACAAAAAGTTATCTAGAAGCAATAGACGCATTAGAAGAACAAGTCAGACAAACAGGGTTAGAGTCTTCTCAGGTAAATAGCAGGCTAATACAAATAAGTCGTCTTAGCAGCGAGATGATTGACAGTAACCCGTTTGCGGGAGTGAATAAAAGTGGAACTCTGGAAAAAATCAAAAAGCGGATGCGATCGCACATCGGTAATGAATCTGCAAAACAGTCCTTTGCCACTTTTTGGAGTCAGCCTTATTTATCACAAAATGGCTGGGATCAACAAATTAGTTTTTTCAACCAGAGCATCCGCCCTTTGATTGCCTCTAACTACTTCCGCCAAATCGGTGAAAATGGCGAATTTGTGGATAATTTCTGGATTATTGACTTACCCTTTGTGATTTTATTTGGCGTAGAATTGCTGGGGCGTACTTTTTTTATTAGACGCCGACATCCTGGTTTAAGCTGGTTTGAAGCATTATTGTGGCGTTGGTACGACCTATTTTTACTACTGCCATTTTGGCGGTGGTTGCGAATCTTACCTGTAGTAGTCCGTCTCGATCAAGCGCAGTTATTGAATTTGCATCCAGTGCGAAAGCAAATTCATCAGGGGATTGTCGCCAATTTTGCCGAAGAACTCACAGAAGTAGTAGTGGTGAGAGTAATTAATCAGGTTCAGGGTTCAATTCAACGGGGTGAGTTAACGCACTGGCTCTCACAACATGAAAATTTACGTCCCTACATAGATATTAATAATGTAAATGAGGTGGAAGCGATCGCAGGTCTTTTAGTAAAGACAATTGTCTACCAAGTGCTACCCGAAATCCAACCTGCGATCGTTGCCATTTTGCGCCACAACATCGAAACCGTCTTCCATCAAGTCCCCGTCTACCGCAACCTTCAGAACCTTCCTGGCATGGGACAAGCCCAAACTCAGTTAAGCGAACAATTGGCAACCCAAATCACAACTAATCTTTACAAAACTTTAGTTAGCGCTGTTGAAGACCCTGTGGGCGCAAAACTCACCAGTCAACTAGTAGAAACCTTTAGCAAAGTCTTAGGATCTCAAATAAAGGAAAAACACGTACTTTCAGAAATTCAGAGTTTACTTTTTGACTTCTTAGAGGAAATCAAAATCAACTACGTCCAGCGTTTGTCCCAAGAAGACATAGACCAAATTATCGAGCAAACCAGACAGTTACGAACAAAAGCATCAGTTCCAATAGTAGTGAAAAGATGAGGGAGCAGGGGGAGCAGGGGAGAAAGAATTATTAATGACCAATGCCCAATGCCCAATGCCCAATGCCCAATGCCCAATGCCCAATGCCCAAT
>JAHCSU010000069.1 GCA_023522315.1 Nostoc sp. CCCryo 231-06 | reverse complement strand
TTCCCAACTGTATTTTGAACAAAGTTGCACGGCGCTACAACATCCCCGATATTCAAAAAGTGCTTTTTGCAAAACGTGGGAAAAAGCTGCATATTAAAAGTCGAAGAAAAAACGCTCTCTATGCTGCCCACTTGTGTAATTCGCTGCAAATCGTCCGGTATAGTTCCCTTTTAGGACTATGCAGACAAGACATACTCAATCCCCTAATGTTTTGGTTATGGGTGGGGCAGCACAAACTGAATTTCATCGACTCTCAGCAGAAAGATATACAAATCACCTTCTGGGAGTGGATTAAGCAGCATCCAGAGATTCCCATTATCTTATGCGAGGGTGAGAAGAAAGCCGCTTGCTTGCTAAGTCTGGGCTTTGTAGCAGTTGCACTTCCAGGAATTTGGAACGGGCGAGTGGGCAAACAAGATTTTGATGAAGGGTTGCACCCTGACTTAGTACCAATGGCTCAGGCGGGGCGCAAGTTCATTATATTATTTGACCACGAAACTAAACCCAAAACCCGTTGGTCAGTTTACCAAGCAACTGTCCGCACTGCAAAAGTAATTGAGTCTGCTGGTTGTGAATGCGAAGTTGCGCTGCTACCGGGGCCAGAAAAAGGTGTTGATGATTTCGTGGTAGCCAGAGGTGAAGATGCTAATGTTTTACTGACTGCTCTAGTAAACGATGCCAAATCACTCAAAGATTACCAGCGCTCATATCGGGCGAAAAAATGGGGACTCTCTAAGTACCAGCCTGATGTCACAGTCAATATTAAATATTTGACCCAAGCACTGTGCATTCCTGATCTGGAGGAAAAATGTTCATCCGCCCCACCACTTTATTCACTCGCACTTGAAAAATTATTCACCCCCTCGATTAGAGGAGCAGAGGAGCAGAGGAGCAGAGGAGCTCTTGAGCTCTTGAGCCAAGAAGGAATTTGTACAAATTCTTTCTCCCCTGCCCCCCTGCCCCCTTGCCCCCCTGCCCCGAAAAAATCTTTCCGTTTCCCCCAGAAAGGATTGGTTGTACTCTGGAGCGATATGGGTACTGGGAAAACCCAACTTATGCGCTGGTGGCGTGACCAAAACCCCGAAGCGCGGTTCCTCAACAATGGGCATCGCGTTAATCTTCTAAAAAATCTTGCCGAACGCTTGCAGACTGCAATGTATTCAGACTTGGGTTGCACCCGTTTAGCCCAGGCCCAAGCCCTTAGTATTACTATTGACAGCTTGCACAAGCTGAATACCCAATCCCTCACCTACGGTTGCATCTTTATTGATGAAGCTTGCCAGTATCTCACGCACCTACTACATAGTAATACGTGTAAATCACATCGGGCAGCAATTCTGGAAGTCCTTGAATATTTAGTATACAACGCGCCCCTGGTCGTCATCGCTGATGCCCACATGGATGACTTGACAGTGGACTTCTTTCTTGCAATGCGACCAAAAGGTGAAGTTCCTTACATCATCAAAAACGAATGGAAAAATGGCGATCGCACTATATATTGGTATGAAGGCAGTAATTCAAGCGCCCTAGTCGCCCAAATCTCGGCAGCGCTGATGCTTGGACAGAAAATCATGGTTGCCAGTGACTCCAAGCGTTTCATCAAGAAACTCGACAAGTCTTTTACTATCAAATGCTCAGAATCAGCGAATTCAGAACAATCACATACACCTCAAAAATGGCGGATTTGGTCTATTCATTCCGATAATTCTGGAAGTGATGAGAATGTCGCTTTCATCAAAGATATCACCAACGCCGTCAAAAACTTCGATGCCTTGTTCACTTCCCCTAGCCTGGG
>JAHCSU010000688.1 GCA_023522315.1 Nostoc sp. CCCryo 231-06 | reverse complement strand
GGGTGCGCGGCGGTATTGCTCCTCGTCTGTATTAGTGTGAATATTTATTGCTGCCTCGCGTCAGTGGGGGTCTGGTTCTGTAACAGCAGTGGAGGTGGCGCCGCGTGGTAACTGGGAACACTGTAGCCTCCCGCGGCTGGGGCGATTCCCCAAGATTACTGTTGTTGCTAAGAGCTGTGCCTACGTAACTTACGTCCATCAAAACTCGAAGAAAAATGCCACTCTTATGAAACTGAATACAAAAAACCAAACCGCAACAGATGTGAACAGTGCGACCGCTGTGGCGATACTCATCTTGATAAGAAAACGATGGCCATCATCTTTGATGATGGTGCCTATCGTACCAAGAATCCAACCTGTTAGCGAGAACACCACAATCAAAATAAGGTAGTGTATGAGCTTTTCCTTGCTGCTAGCAAACCTGAGGCTTGTAAGAAAATATTCCATGGAGCCCATGAGCACGCCAGCAAGGCTCGACATGACGGCAGTGATGGCCTTAACTCTGCGTTTTTGTTTTGTCACATTGTCTCGGGAAACTGCGGCCTTTTCCCACAGCCCAGTGAGCCACCCAACTGCAGGAAAAATAAATGACATGAATAATCTAGGTGAGCTGAGTTTACTGTCTGCACCTGCTAATATTGAGGATACTTGGTATCCGAAGATCGCTAGTGCCCAGACGGCTCCGACGATGGTACCGGTGGCCAGGCCGTTGAGGGGTGCGTGGCGGTATTGCTGTTCGTGTGT
>JAHCSU010000687.1 GCA_023522315.1 Nostoc sp. CCCryo 231-06 | reverse complement strand
GCTGTTCCTCTAGAAATAATGCCAAATGGAATATCAGTACCCACTAAAGCCGTTGCTGCCGCCGAGAGAGTGCCATCTCCCCCCGAAGCAATGATTGCATCTACCCCTCGCTCTACAGCTGCTAAAGCCAGATCGTCAGCGTCGATTTCTTCAGTTGTGAGATAAATATCTAGGTCAATTTCTGGCTCTAATATTGCCCGAATTTCTGCCAGTTCTATATCTGGGTCACCCTGACCCGCAACTGGATTGAAGATAAGGCAGGCGGAACGATTCATAAAATATAAAAGCTAAACTTAGATCACTAAAATACCAAATTCTTTTTAGCATTGTTAGGAAATTTCGGCTTCCTTCTGGCGGCTGGTTTACCTTTTGTAAGAAGTTTAGAAGTCTTTTGCGTCGGAACATACCAACGCTGACGCATATTTTGGTATCTTTTGTCTATACTAAAACAATCAAAATTCTGCCATGCGTCAATTATTACTAGTTTTGGCAAGTATGCTAACTCTCAGCAGTTTAGGTACTCCCACCATGACAA
>JAHCSU010000686.1 GCA_023522315.1 Nostoc sp. CCCryo 231-06 | reverse complement strand
GGCTCTGAAGTACTTTGGGACAACTTACTTATGGTTGTTGAAGACTTTCAAACAACTTTAGGCGCTCCTGCACCTTTTCTAATTCATCTAAGCTACCACTACTTTGGGCTAACTGCGCTGCCATCGTATATTCACGACGAGCCTCATCTGGCAACCATGCCTCTAAATAGCGATCGCCTAATATTCTGTAGAGAGTCGGATTGCTACTACCTGCTACCACTCGTTTCTTTAACGTATTGATTGTTTCATTCAAAAGTCTTCTTGACATATATACAGCATCTAAGTCCAGAAAAGCAGCTTCATCTGGAGGTAGGTTGAGAGAGTTGATTTGCTCTACCTTTTGTAAAATCTGTTTAAGATCACTCTCTGGCAACAGATTGACTACTGATGTATCGGCGCTCACAGGAAAGTCACCCTTACTAGCTATAACAGTAATTTTATAAGCATTCCCATATTGCAATTCTCTTTGCTCTTTAGGATATAGCAGTGTGGTGGTTTTTACTTCTGTTTCCCAAATCACACCATTACCCTCGACAATTACTGTGTAATTATCAGCTCCAGCGACAGAATACCAAGAGATTACTGGACGAGAATTTAAAATCGAACTGCCATAGGGACTAATTACCGTTGGTGTACCGTTCTCATCATCTGGGCCTTTAGTTTTTGGACATTTCTTTCGAGTGGCAGGTGTACATCGCCTTTTCTCTGCTTGTGGTACACATTTATCAGGTGCATTTGAGATAGAGCCACTTGGTAAATCCAGAAATTTTAGATTCAAGTAGCACAAAATCTTAACTGTGCTTCCATTTGCTACTTGAAGTTTATCTCCCTCACAAAGTTTGCTTCCTGCTCGCCAGTCGAGATCATTATCATTGACAACTCTGGCAATAAAATCACACTTTCGCTCTAGTGAATTTAATGAATTGCGTCTTGCTGTTGGCTGGCGTTTGGCCAATACACTACTCTCATTAAGAAAAAGAATTATTGACGCGATCGCTGCAACTTGAAATCTGAAAACTTTTTTCTCTAATCCATTAGTTGGTTTAGATATGGAATGATTCAGCATCAAAAGTATTTATGTAGTTATTTGCTAGTTTTTAGCATATAGGATTTTAATAGCAAAAAAAGTTTAAGAAAGCAATACCAGATTAATATTTTTTCAAAACACGCTCTAATACTTGCTCTCTCCATTTTTGAACCTCTGGCAGACTTGAATTTAATATTAAACAAAATTCCCAATACATTTTAGCTTTGCTTCTTATGTTCAATGCTTCTTGCACTTGTGCTAGTAAGCAATAAGCATCTGTTCGCTCTTGATCTAGTTCCGTTGACTTCTGTAGATTAGTTTTAGCTTCAGCGTAACGCTTTTGTTCTAAGAGGGCCCAGCCCAAATTCTTGTACAACGAAGCCTGTACTTCAGGGTCTTTATCTTTTTGTAACCCTTGCAAAGCTAAAGCTTCTGCTGCACTATAATCACCTATTATATTCTTCAACCTTGATAGATTATTAACGGCTGGAATTGCTTGTTCACTACTTTGTATAGCCAATTTATATTGTTGCTCTGCTAAATCATATTTTCCGTGGTCATCGTAAAAGCTTCCCAGCCCATAATGAGCTTCCCACATTTTAGGTTGTAATTTAAAAATTATTTGGTAAGTATTCTCAATACAACTTAAATCATACATTTGCTGACATATTAATGCCAAATTGTTATAAGCACTCACATTTTTAGGGTTAAATTTGATAGCTAATTCATAATTTTTTCTAGCAAGTTCAGGTTTGTCTTCGTGACGATCCCCTTGGTCAAAGTAGAATTCTGATACTGAATCAGTTAAATTAGAATTATATTTAATCGCTGTGTTAAAGTCTGACTCAGCATCTATAAACCGATTTTCTTTGTGAGCTTTCTTCCCTTGATTTAGGTAATTGTTGGCTATCACAGGTAACGATGCATA
>JAHCSU010000685.1 GCA_023522315.1 Nostoc sp. CCCryo 231-06 | reverse complement strand
GCCTTCGGAGTGCTATGGAAAATGTTCTTCGTACAGCGTCCTAACCGTATTGGCGGCTGCTATAACCCAATTTATCGGGCAGCAGAAGGGCCAGGTATCACCATCAATCAAAAGCTCAATGATGCTCTAACTCTAACTGCTGGTTACGTTGTGCCATCGGGTGTTGGTAATGACCCCACTAACGGTAGAGGCATTTTTAATGGTAGTTACTCTGCATTAGGTCAACTGACCTTTCAACCAACCTCAGAATTAAGTTTGGCTTTTACTTATGTCAACGCCTATTACACCGATGGTAGCGGAGTCACTGGTAGCACTGGTACTGGTTTTGCCAACAACCCATTCAACGGGGCGCGAACTTCTGTAAATAACTATAGTGTGACTGCAAATTACAAACTTAATCCTAAGTTTACCATCACTGCTTGGGGCAGCTACGCCAATGCCCAAGCTGAGAATACAGTCGTTGCTAGGAGTAATGCAGAGATTTGGAACTGGGCCGTTCAGTTAGGCTTTCCTGATTTGGGTAGGGAAGGAAATTTTGGTGGTATTGTATTTGGTGTACCGCCTTACGTTGCTGAAAATCAATTCGTCACTGGTAATAATCGCCGTCAAGACGATGATATCTCCTATCATTTAGAGGCTTTCTATAGATATAAGCTGAATGACAATATTGCTATTACACCAGGATTAATCACCATCTTGAATCCTGAAGGTAACAGCAACAACTCTAATATCTATGTGGGAGTTGTGCGTACTACTTTTAGTTTCTAACCCAAAGTCTTTGCTTAAGCTCAATCAAAAAGACCTCTCCCTGATTTTACTACGCAAAATCGTCCCTCTCCGAGCCGGAGAGGGAGAGCTTTGAACTTTAGTTCAAGGCAGAGAGAGGTTCGTCAAACTCACGTTAAATTTCTCAAAGACCTCGTTTCTTGCCCATCAACCGTCAATAGTGCTGAGTAAAAGGCATGAGCAAGTTTTCTTAACCTTTTGATGTCCTAAATTTAACTTGCACAGTGCTTTGATGTAACCTATCCTTACCAAAATCAACGGTTAATCCTTTATAGGTGATTAATATTGACAAAATTCGGTCAGATGAATTGACCTGTAGTTCTGAATCTGGAATCCGAGGCTAATTAATGATTTCACATCAAATGCGGCAAATCTCTGGTGCAATTACTGCTATGTTTTTGGGTTGGGGAGTTGGAATTGCGGTAGCAGATACCCCAAAAACACTAACAGTTTATTCAGGGCGGGATGAAGAAATCATGCGTCCCCTGATTGAGAAAGCGAAGAAAGATTTGGGGCTAAATATTGAAGTCCGCTATGGTGATTCTACAGAACTAGCGATCGCTCTCATTGAAGAAGGCAAAAATAGCCGTGCTGATATTTTTTATGCTCAGGATGCCGGTTCTTTAGGAGCTATAACCAGAGAAGCACGGACTTTACCTCTCCCTAACCAATTACTCGACAAAGTTGATCCGCGATTTCGTTCTTCTTCAGGGCAATGGGTTGGCATTTCGGGAAGAGCGCGAGTGATTGATTATAATACTAAGCTTGTCAAAACCAGCGAACTGCCCAAAAGTGTACTGCAACTGAGCGATCCCAAATGGCGCGGTAAAGTTGGCTGGGCCCCTACAAACGGTTCTTTTCTCTCCTTTGTCACTGCAATGCGGCTGATGGAGGGCGATCAAAAAACCCTAGAGTGGTTGAAAGCCATGAAAGCTAACGGTGTTAAAGCCTACCCTAAAAATAGTGCGATCGTAGAAGCTCTAGGAAAAGGAGAAATCGCTCTGGGATTAGTCAATAACTATTACCTGTATCGGTTTACTAAAACCAATCCCAATTTTCCAGTCGCTATCCACCATACAAAAGGTGATGCAGGAGCTTTGATTAATGTCGCAGGTTTAGCAGTCTTGAAAAGTACTGATCAAAAGAGTGATGCAGAAAAGTTTGTGGCTTATATGCTCAAACCTGAAACCCAACGATTCATCACCGAAAGTTTTTACGAATATCCATTAGTCACAGGTATTGCGGTAGGGCAAAAGCAATTACCCCTCAAGCAATTGCAACCGCCCAATGTTGATTTAAGTAAATTATCGGATCTCAAGGGAACAATCTCATTAATTCAACAAGCAGATTTATTGTAAATAGGCAGGAGGCAGGGGGCAGGGGAGGAATAACTAATGACTAATGACCAATGACTAATGACTAATGACTAATGACTAGTGAGATTGTAATTATTGGTGGCGGCGTTATTGGTTT
>JAHCSU010000684.1 GCA_023522315.1 Nostoc sp. CCCryo 231-06 | reverse complement strand
TCTGTAGGATTTATTGAAGTATTAAGGTATGACATTTTGAAGTGCGAAATGTGGGTTCAATATAAAGAAGATAAAGTAGCCAACAATAACCAGGCTGGGACATTTTAGAATATCCTAAGTATCTCACTACCTATGTAGCAATTTGCTTAATATAACGGGAACTTGGTCATCTCCCATAGAAAAGGGCTATAACAGGTGAGAGAAATTATTCATACAAGAATTGTCAATTATCAAGGTGGAGCAATACAACTAACGGTGAAGAATATGCCAACAGGTTGGGTGCAAAAGCAATGGAGTTATTATCCGAGGGCGTACCAAGAATGAAAAAGCCTTTATCGTCGCCGCCACATTATGTAGATGACATAGATCGACTACAACCTTACCAAGTCAAGCTGATGCTGCATCAGGAAGAACCTGCCCCCCAGTTGGTACAAAAGATTAACCAAATCATTGCCAATAATTCCGGTACAGCATTAATGCTGCAAGATATTGCCCAATTGCTAGGAGTTGTCTTTCAAGTAGATTGTTGCTGTTTAGTTTCAGTAACGGGTGAAACATCCTATGAAGCGACTACTAGTAATTGGTGTGCTGATGAGTATCTAGCGTTACCACATCCAGAAGAGATGTTTTCGATGGAACAGTTGCTTATGCACTCGCCAGTGCTGCAATGTGCTGCTGAACCATTGACTATTGAAGATATTTCCATCATTCAGAACAGTCTGATAATTGGGTGTCAATATTTGCCACTACCGATAAAGGCTGTTTTGGCAATTCCCACCCGGTTTGGTGGCAATAATAATGGGGTAATTAGTCTGATAAAATTCCAACCTTATGATTGGAGTGAATCAGAAAAACAACTGCTAAAACAGGTGGAGTCGGCTTGCGCGATCGCTTTTTCTCGCGTAGCACAAGCCCAGCTAATTGCTGATCAACAACAGTATCTGCAAAAGAGCAATCAGTATCAAAGCTTGATCAAGCAACTAACACTACTGAACCGTAGCAACTTGGAGCTTAATCAAATGCTCCAATTAGTTATCGCCTCCACTGCCGAATCTCTACAGGCAGATCGGGGTTTGCTCATATTACTAAAATATACAGACCCACTATTTAGGACTCAAGCTAAAAAACAAATTCCTAAAGCGAAAGCTAGAGTGGCTGGTGAATGGGCTAAGGAAACGCAAACTTCTCGTACTACTAAACTAGATACCTTAGAAGATCAGTCTTTCTTGGTTTCAGAGTGTGGTTTATGCCAGCGTGCCTTCATAGATTCTGCCAAACCAGTAATCTTCGATAATTACACAGAGCAAAATGATACTTCCTCAGCTGCTCCATTATTTGCAATAGAGCAATTGCCTGCGGTGTTATTAGTGCCATTAGAAAGTCAAGGTAAAATCTTAGGATTCTTGGTGCTACAGCAAGCTGTAACTCGCAATTGGCAAGCAGCAGAATTAAATCTTGTAGAAATGGTTTGTGCTCAAGTAAGTAACGCCATAATTCAGTCACAGACATTACGCCAAGTGCAAACTTTGGTAGATGAGCGAACGGCGAAATTACAGAGTAGTCTGGAACTCCAGGCAAAGTTGCATGAAAGAACCCGGCAGTATGTTGAGCAGCTGCGGAAACTTAATGAACTCAAAGATGAATTTTTGAGCAATATGAGCGATCGCTTGCGCTATCCTTTGACAAACATGCTGATGTCAATTCGGAACTTACGTTTGCCAGGAATCGCGCCAGAGCGTCAAGTTAGATACCTGGATATCCTAGAGGAGGAATGTACAAAGGAAATCAACTTGATTAATGACTTGTTGACACTCCAGAAACTAGAGTCGCCTCACGAAGCTCCACAATTAGAATCTATAGATTTAAATACTACAATTCAGGATATAGCAGCCTCTTTCGAGAAAAAACTCGCAGAGAAGGGATTAAAGATTTCTGTAGATTTACCAGAAGAATCACTAAAACTGCAAACTGAACTGGAGAGTTTTGACCGCATTCTGCAAGAATTGTTAACAAATGCCTGTAAATACTCAGAGAATGATACCATCCTTTACCTTAAAGCCTCTCACCAAGTTGATCAACAAATTGATCAAGTTATCATGAAGGTGACGAATACAGGACGTGCCATCTCTCAAGAAGAAGCGACCTACATATTTGACAAGTTCCGTCGCGGAAAAGGGCGCTGGACTCCAGGTACTGGCTTGGGACTTGCTTTAGTCAAGTCTTTAGTGCAGCATCTGAATGGAGCGATCGCAATTGAAAGTCTCCCAATTTCGGATTCTGAACAGAGCGAAATTTGCTTCACCCTGACTCTGCCCCAATTTTCTGACGAAAGCAAACCATAATTCTGAAAGTGACTAAAAAACAGAACCCAACAGAGAACCTTGATCTCCAGTCTCCTAGTGATCACATCAACCTCGAAGGGGATTTATCTACTCATCCAGTTGCTTTGTTAGCTAAGGTAGAAATTCAAATTGAGAAAATAGCAGAGCGACAGCGACAAATTAGTGCTAAAGTCCAAATTCCTCACCCAGTAGAGCAAATCTGGAAGGTTCTGACAGATTATGAAGCCTTGCCTGACTTTCTTCCCAACCTCGCCAAGAGTCGTTTAATCGAGCATCCCAATGGTGGAATTAGATTAGAGCAAGTAGGCTCCCAGCGCTTACTGAATTTCAACTTTAGTGCGCGGGTAGTTCTGGATTTGGAAGAATATTTCCCCAAAGAAATTAATTTCCGTATGGTGGAGGGAGATTTTAAAGGCTTTTCTGGTAGCTGGTGCTTAGAGCCTTATTCTATTGGTGAGTATGTAGGAACAAATCTTTGCTACACAATTCAAGTTTGGCCTAAACTCACTATGCCAGTGGGAATCATTGAAAATCGCCTGAGTAAAGATTTGCGGTCAAATCTTCTGGCTATTCACCAACGTGTAGAAGAGTTAGCCAGCAAAGAACCTTATGTATAATTAAACCATCATTCAGATTTTTTCGTGAATGATGGTTTAATTTAATAGATTTGCAGCAAAAAATACTTTTGCTTTTTTACTGTTTTTAAGTACCCCCAGGGGAATTCGAATCCCCGTTACCTCCGTGAAAGGGAGGTGTCCTAGGCCTCTAGACGATGGGGGCATCGGACTCAGACCTTTTATAAGTTAACCAATTTCCTGGGCTTTGTCAACAGCTTTTGCTAAAAAAAGTTTGTGGCGGCTAAACTGGGTGGAGGTAAAAGCTTGAAGAGGATACAAAGACATGGAGACAGCAAAAGAATTCCGTAGATGCTTCTGGAGCTTGTCGCAGGGTTCATCAGCGTCCGGCACTGGGGATTTTAAAGGACGCTCAGATAGAAAAAACGCTAAATTCAGCAATGGCAGAGGGTATGATGTTGTACCGTGCAAAGTTAATGTTTACGGTTTTTTATAAAAGATTTTGAAATAAATCGCTCAAAATCTACAATATGGAAGCATCTTTTGAAATTACCCTACAGATAGCGATCGCTGTCTTTGCAGGCATTAGCGCTCAAGTGCTGGCTGCATACTTTCGCATACCCAGCATCGTCTTGTTATTGCTGTTAGGCATCCTTTTTGGCTCTGATGGCATCGGGCTGTTGCATCCCCATTTACTAGGCAGTGGGCTGGAAGTTATTGTCGCCCTAGCAACGGCAATAATTTTGTTTGAAGGCGGACTCAATTTGGATCTGCGAGAGTTAGGTAGAGTTTCAGTCAGCTTACAATTGCTCGTCACTCTAGGAACGCTGATCACATTGCTTGGTGGGAGTATGGCTGCTCACTGGCTGGGTGAATTCCCCTGGAAGATAGCTTTTCTCTATGCTTCTATAGTTGTGGTAACAGGCCCAACCGTCGTTGGCCCTTTGCTCAAACAAATCAATGTAGATCGTCAAGTAGCAACACTGTTGGAAGGAGAAGGGGTTTTAATTGACCCTGTAGGGGCTATCCTCGCCTTCGTCGTCCTCGATACGATTTTAAATGGCGATGCTGATCCCATTAATGCGATCGTCGGTTTGCTGATCCGCCTGGGTGTTGGGGCGGCAATTGGTGGTGCTGGCGGTTATCTGATGAGTTTGATTTTCAAACGCGCCAGTTTTCTGTCATTCGAGCTAAAAAACTTAGTGGTATTGGCGATACTTTGGAGCCTGTTTACCTTATCGCAAATGATCCGCAGTGAATCGGGAGTCATGACAACAGTTGTTGCAGGAGCAGTCTTTGCTAACTCCTCAGTCCCAGAAGAACGCCTGTTACGCAGCTTTAAGGGTCAACTGACAATTCTCAGCGTCTCGGTGCTATTTATCTTATTAGCTGCTGATTTATCCATTGCCAGTGTGTTTGCTTTGGGTTGGGGTAGTTTATTCACTGTTTTGGTATTAATGTTTGTCGTTCGCCCAATTAATATCCTCTTGTGTACCTGGAACAGTGACTTAAATTGGCGACAGAAACTGTTTTTAAGCTGGGTTGCTCCTAGAGGAATTGTTGCCGCTTCTGTAGCTTCTTTTTTTGCAATTTCCCTTACCCAGCGAGGCATTAACGGCGGTGATTCCATCAAAGCTCTAGTTTTCCTGACAATTATCATGACTGTTGTCTGCCAAGGGCTAACAGCTGGCTGGGTTGCTAAATGGCTGCAAATCACCTCCAAGGACGTAACTGGGGCAGTGATTGTGGGTTGTAATCCCTTGAGTCTTTTGATTGCCCGGTTCTTTCAAGAACGGGGGGAAAATGTGGTCATGATTGATACTGACCCCGAATCTCTTGTGCAAGCTGAGGCGCAAAATCTGCGGGTGATTGCCAGCAGTGCGCTGGATGCTGCTGTTTTGGAAGAGGCAGGGCTTGGCTCTATGGGGACTTTTTTGGCTATGACAAGTAATGGCGAGGTGAATTTTGTTTTGGCTCAACGAGCAGCCGAGGAGTTTAAGCCACCGCGTGTCTTAGCTGTTTTTCCCCGCGATCCACAAGCGAATACTTCGGTTAGTAATAAAGTTAATCAAGCTTTTATCTCAGACTTAGCGATTAAGACTTGGAATGAATATTTAAATGATGGGCGCGTCAAGCTAGGGACAACTACGCTAGATGAGTTGGAGTTTTCCACTCAGTGCGATCGCATCCAAGAAAAAATTCGCACTGGGGTGTTGATACCGCTATTGGTAGAACGAGAAGAACGCTTACAGGTAATGCCAGTTAACCAAGATTGGGAAGTTGGCGATCGCATTATTTACCTATTGCATGACCCCAGACCTAGCCTTTTAAAACGCTTATCTGGTGCTACCCAATCCACTCCCCTCTCTCTAGAAAAGTTACCAGAGGTTGAAGACCTATCCCTTGCCCAATTGTCTCAATTTTCTGCTAGTGAAGCTCCTGGGGGATGAGGAGGCTGAGTAAGAATATAACTCAGCACTCTTTATTAGCTTTGGGAAGGAATAAATTCGCCTTCTGGTGGTTGTTGCAAATTACCAATTTCTGGTCTTGGCGCTTCTTGATACATTTCCCATTCTTGCCAGAGTAAAGCAGATAAATGCACTATGGCAAGAATTAACGTCGCCATCGAAATCAGATAACTGTGAATTGTGTAAAGGTGTTCCACAGTAGTTGTGTTAATCGCTCCACCCCCAGTTAGGATTTCGCGCAGTTGTCCACCAATAAAAGGAATGGCTTCGATGGTTCCTAGCTCAATGTTAAAACGCCAGTATCCTTCCTGAGTCCAATCTAGAATCATCGCTGTCCAATCCAGCCCGATCGCACTTAGGGTCAACAATATCCCACTAATCCAAGCAGTCAGCCAACTCTTGCGAAATTGGCGACCTAAAAACATCACCACAATTTGAATCAGAGCGATCGCAATTACCGCGTTACCAGCAATTTCATGCGCTCTCGAAAACAACCACCCGTATGGCACTTGTGTATTAATCATCTTTAAGGAGTTATAAGCACCGCCTGCTGTCGGTTCATAGTAAAAAGAAAGCATTACTCCCGTAAAGACATAAATTAAGCACAAAGTCAAAATTACGACTGATAATATCGTCGCTACTCGTCGCACAATCCTATCGAACTGGGTGCTTTGCATAGCTCACCCCTCCTGTTCTTAACTAGGTATTTATTCATTTATAATTTTAACTAAGAAATATTAATAAATGTTGCATTATCTAAATAAAAATATAGTTTTTTAAATCTGATATATATTGCACCATTCTCGATGAGCTAACTAGCCCGCCTCAGACTTAAGTCTGAGACTAATAGCTCAAATCCACTCAAGTGGACTAAAACCGTTTACTATAGCGGTTCTCAGTTGAGTAAGGTACAAGAACCCCACCCCCAACCCCCTCATCGCTTGCGGGGAGGGGGCTATGATGTACATCATGTGATTAGGAAACGCTATAGTGGTCTTTAGACGACTTTAGCTATTAGCCTAATTCATTGCTAGGCGATTGTTAGGACTAGCGCAAAATATCAGTTAAATCAAATATTGCACCCAAGCTTTTAAGGGTTCTGCTGAACCATACCAAATTCCAGGACTTCTCGGAGAATGCCTCACACCTTCAATCACCAGATTTTCTGCGCCTTCCAGGTGAGCAGCTTCAATGGGTGTGATTCCATCTCCCCAAGTGTTCCCTTTACCACAGGTTAATTGGTAACTACTGTAAGCTAACCAGCTACCGCGCCGCCTTTGACCAAAGATAGTTTTGCCAGCCACACAAACATAATGAACGTTTTTGTAAAAAGCTCCTGGGTAGTTATTGGTGACAAAATCTAGATTGGAGCGCGTCCAGCGTTCTTGACTAACATGGGGTGTACCCAAAGTGATGAGAGTAGCAACCAGAGGATGCGCTTCCCAGAGGGATGGTTTAACGTTACCGCGTCCTAAATAAGGCTTTTCTCCCATGTAGATGCGAGATATCCAACCTCCTGCTGAGTGACCAATCAAGTTAATTTGAGTAGCATTATGTTGCTGTAATGTATGCTTGATTGTAAGATCAAGTTGTTGCAGAATTGGCGTTACAGGTCTTCCTCCAATAGTGGGTAGCCAGTCACGCCGTCGCAGTGGTACTGTAACGGTTGGAAAATCTAACTTTTGTAGGGATTGTTCTAGTTGGCGGTAAGCGATCGCGCTTTCTAGATATCCAGGTACAATAACTGTCGGTAACGGCATTTTAAATTTTAGATGCAATGATTAAGGGTTTGAACTTTTTTGACGAATAACCTAGTCAGAAGTCAAAAGTTAGAATTGCGATCGCACAACTGAACTCCTTTTATAAAAACCCAAATAGCTTTGGTGGGGTTTAGAACTAGAATGTCAATAAAATTGTACAATTTGCAACAGATTTAGGGGCTGCTGATATGGTAGTATTTCTACATAGGGACTAGTCTCGGACAAGCAAATGTACCATCTGTTACAGAAGCCTATTTGAGTGGAAAAGAGTAGAAAAAACAGGGTAACTTCAGCAGATGTTTTGATGTACTCAGACTTGTACCTTCACTTAAACTTTAATAAAATATCCCAGATATTAATTTTAATTGCGTGCGTCATAAGAATAAGAAATCAAAAGTAGTGATTTTTCAAATATCTCTTTAGCAAACTCAAATTTGAAGATATGATCCCGCGTCATTAAACAATTACAAACCTGAATAAATGGCAATTTTGGCGTTTTGATTGCCATGAGAGGAAATTATTATTTCCTTAGAGGGATGCATATATTGCAATATTTTGCAATATAGTCGGAAAGAGAAAATCGCTAGTCAACTGCAACTGAGCCGAGTGAACGATAACAGCTATGTCTTACGTCTCCCTGTTTAAAAATATACCAGAACTCTTAAGCCAGCCAATTGGGATAGCAGCTATAGCTTCTCTTGGCATCCACGGTGCGATCGCGATGATTGTGCCATTGATGCCTATGGATTCTAGCAAATCCAAAGATACAGCATCATCCAAAACCGTCGGACTTTTGGAATTAAGCCAAGCCGATCAAAGCCGTTTACCGCAAAGCACGCCCCAAGTTGGTTTACAACAACTTCCTCCAATAGCGCCACTTTCTGCTCCCAACTTTAGCGCCCAAACTCTATTGCCCCCAGTGGCACCAGCGCCATCCAGCCAGCTAATACTGCCTCCGCTACCCCCATCATCAAATAACTATCGAGTCTCTTCCTTGCCTACAAGGCAGTCTTTGCGGATGATTCCTAGTGATAATTTGCGATTTGACGCCTCTAAATTTGATAGTTCTAAATTCAATAGCAGCCCTAAATTCTCTCGATCGGCTCCTCGTGTAAATGTCAGTGACACCAAATACGAAGCACCTCAGCCTCTGGCTGTAAATAGATTACCAGAATTGCAATCGCAGAAAATACCTGATGATATTCTGCAAAATGCCCAATCTCCGAACCTACCTGACACTACCCCCATTGCAACAGCACAGGGAAATACGACACCACAAATGACGCAATCGGTTAATGATGCGTCTAGAATTGCTCAAAACCCATTGATAAATTCTCTAAAACAAGCTCCAAGAACTGGGGATAGCTTAACCCTAATTAGGGGAACCGCGTCACAAGCACCCAATTTATCTGCCAAAGGAACTCAACTGGCAATTGCACAGCTAGACTCCTACGCAAACCTGAGAAAAGAAGTCCAGCAAGAATACCCCAACGCTGAACAAAAACAAGTCATCCGCCAAACATTACCCACAGATAAGCCGAATCTTGAAGGTGCTGTTTTGGGTGTATTAGTGGTAGATCCTGATGGTAAGGTCTTAGATATCAAGTTTCAAGACAAGTTAGTTTCCCCGGAATTGAAATCAGAAGCAAGGGAATACTTCAACAAGCAATCCCCCAAGGGAGATAAACGGATCAGTTCCTATCCATTTAACCTAAGTTTCCAAAACAATATTAGCAACACCACTGGGACTACTCAATTATCTGCACCGGGAATCAATAACAATCAGCTTACCCCCAAACCATTTCCTGAACTGCTAATCAGAAATAACCAGCCTTTGCCTCCATCAACAGGTACTCTTAAACCATTAGCTGCACCAGGAGTCAATGGCAATCAGCCTAAGTTTTCACCGACAGTTGCTCCCAAACCATTATCTGAACTGCGAATCAGAAATAACCAGCCTGCGTCTTTACCAACAGGTACTCTTAAACCATTATCTGCACCGGGAGTTACTTCTAAACCATTCCCTGAACTGCAAATCAGAAATAACCAGTTTACACCTTCATCAGCGGCTACTACTTCCGAACCGCTAATGCTGCCGAGAGTCAATAAGAGTCAGCCTACACCCTCTGCTGAATCGGATGGAAAATTAGTAGAACAGTTGCGTGAAGTGAAGGAAAATAGACTAAAGTCTAATCTAGAAAAATAATCACCAGATTGTGATTTTGGATTAAGAACAAGCTAGAAGCTATGAATGATAAAGGTTCTGAATTTATCATTCATCTTTAAAATATCGTTTTTAGTAGTTGACGAACTAGTGATCGCTAGTTCGTCAATTCGTTAGAAGGTTCTAGTAATGAAATGTACTAAGAGATTTCCAACAAAAAAATTCTCTAATCTTGTGGGGTGAGTGTCTTGCGCGCCTTTAGTTATTGGTCTACGAAGGACACCCACCCACAATAAGTAGGCCGTATGGCTACTTTACTTTACCAGCCTTGTTCTGCATTCTGAAAAACGTAAGCAGCTACCTCCAGAATCTCTTCAGGACTTAACTTGTCTTTAAAGGCAGGCATGGCATTTTTTCCATTTTGCACTTGGTGGATAATCGCCTCGATTGAGTCGCTATTATAATTTTCTAGGTACTTTGACAATGCTTCCTTTTTCAAGGTTTTCTGGCTAATAAGGATGTTACCGCCACCTATATGGCAAGAAGCGCAGTTAGCCTCAAAAATTTTAGCACCATTGGATGTTTCGGCAGCTAGTGCTGGACTAATGAATGTCAATTTGAATAAAGCGATCGCCAACAGTAAGATTAATAAAAGTATTCTCAACAGAATTTCCTCGCAACAAGCCTCCAGCAAGAGTATAAACGCGATTCATACCTTGATTAAGTCAAGTTTGATCAAAATTGGCGGTAACGAGTTTACCCCTCTATCGCCACAGGTTACTTAGCGTCTTAGGGGAGGATAAGACTCGTTACCGCCATTTATCCATTGTATGCGTCACTCTAGGAGTGTAGCGTGTTGCTATGAGCTAATTTCAGAGAAGGAAGCCCAGAAAATCATCTTGTGTCAATGAGGATATTTCTAGCCTTCGACAGTGATTGTACCAACCATGCCAGCACCACGGTGAGGTTCGCAGTAGAAGGTGTAGTCACCAGCAGGTGCGTCTGTGGGGAAGATGGTTATTTCCTTTTGACCAGCACTCATCAGCAAATTCTTATGAGACAGAGATTTTGCTAAAGTAGCGTCCTTAGCTGGGTTTTTGGCAGCATCAAACACAACATTATGGGGAGGAACTTTGTTGTTCACCCATTCAATTGTGTCACCTGGTTTAATTGTCAACTTTTTCGGTTCAAATGCCAGCATTCCCTTATCGCTGCCCAATTTCACCTTGTAGGTTTCAGCCGAAGCACTGGGAGTAAAAACAGCGAAGCTGCTAACAACTAAAAGAATTGTCAACACAGCTAAACTAAGGCGTCGCCAGCTTGCCGAAATAAATTTCATGGCTCTCTCCTAACAAACAATTTTTCTTCCTTTCTCATTTTAAATAAAATCAACACCAAAGTATGACAATCTGTCATAGATAAAATTTTTTTTAAGAATGGGGAGCAATTTATTGCAAAAAGTTAGGCAATTAGTAATAAATACTAGACTGCCATAGCTCAAAAAGCCTGTGAATTCAAGGTAAACAACGCGATGTGCGACTTATTGTTAAAACCCCACTTCCATTCCTCTCCCCGAAACCGAGAGAGGCTTTGATTCTAGCTCCCCTTCCCTACAAGGAAAGGGGCTGGGGGTTAGGTTTGAGAGAAAGTTGCACACCGCGTTAAACAGTAAAATAATAGATTTTTTTTCTTGAGGAATATTTTGTGCTGCTGCGAGAACGAAAGCAGCTAAACTTTGGTGAAAACTGGGGAATGGGGAATGGGGAATGGGGAATGGGGAATGGGGAATGGGGAATGGGGA
>JAHCSU010000683.1 GCA_023522315.1 Nostoc sp. CCCryo 231-06 | reverse complement strand
TTATCACCCATTTCTAAGTAATACTTGCCCAGTTCTCTATCATGTTGTAGGTCAATTGTTTGTTGTCTAATGTCTGTCTGCAATTCTGTCTGCAACATCTTGTATTCGCCATCAACTTGCATCATGTGTTTATCCACCCATGATTTCAGCAATAGATGGTCTGTTGCTTGTTGATGGCGTAGCGCTTCTTTCTCTTTGGATGAAGCGAAATCAAGCTTCATCTCTTCTAGGATGTTAGCTAGATGAGTATCAGCTAAAATCGCTGACTGTACTGCTCTTTCAATTTTTTCACCGCTAACACCAGCTTGTTTGTAGATGTCGCTCAGGACTACGTTTAAGTCCTCAGTTCCTTTGATAGCAGCTAGCATCTGCTCTCTAACCTGTGGGGCAAATTCACTAATCTTTGCCCCGTCATTACCCATTTGTCCTATCAGCTTTAGGGCGGATTTATCGCCTGTTAGCGCTCTGAGTACTAAGTTGCTAGAGGCATTAAATTTAGTTTTTAATTGGCGCTCTAGGTGGCGTGATTTGGAAGTTACCAGATTCTTTAGCTT
>JAHCSU010000682.1 GCA_023522315.1 Nostoc sp. CCCryo 231-06 | reverse complement strand
CGGTTAAGCCCAAAAAATAAAAATGTGTAGGTTGGGTTGAGGAACGAAACCCAACCTACAATATTCTTAACCGAACCGTATTGAGATTATACCGATCTTCCATAAGCCGACATTTTTCCTAAATGCAAAAAAGTAAGAAACGTAAGAAACGTAAGAAAAGTGGGAAGTGCTTAAACACTTAAAATTAAAAACTGGCAATTAAAAAGACTAACAGTTTCCAAAATGATTATTTTGAGTATTTTAACTGATTGACAAAATACGCTTTATTCTAAACTCATTATTGGTAAGCTACACAACGGTTTTAATATTTATGCGCTGATGGCTTGTTGTTCAGCTTCAACTAACTGATTCTGAGGTATATCAAATCTAATAGTACTGGCTGCCCAGTCTTTGAAATCGGGCGCTAGCCAGACTAACTTGCACAGAATTTCATCATTGACCCACAAGACCAACGGGAATCGAAACTGTTTACGAAACTGATTTCGCATGATGTTGGTACTGATGATTAGTTGGTTAATTTCCATTACAGATTCTAAACCCCGTACCATCAAAGCTTCGGGTTGAGTAGCACCAATCGCACTTGTAATAGCTGTATACAATGTGTCTGTTGCAGGTGAAAGTAGGATTTCGTGGATGTCTGCTGATGAAAATTCTGTTAACACATTCAGCACTTGCTGCTGCCTTTCAACACAGTTACAACAAGCTAATATCAGTGAGAACTCCCCACCAGAAACCATTATCGCCCTTGCCAGCCTTTTAGTGGCTGCTGTGCTGCTAGTTGTGCCGTTTTCCGAATTACTTAAGCTGATCATTAAAAAAATCCTGCTTTGAATTTTAAAAATATCTGAGCAATATTCAGTTATTCTACCCTATGAATTTTTATTCAAAAGTGTTAAATCGGTAATTTCGATGAGGTTTTTCTCTAATTACTAAGCATAATACTACGCATTGTCTCAGGAAGGAGGATATCGTGTATTATCCCACACTTACAATTAAAGGATAATGTAAAGGTAATATCAAAATCATGTAAGCAAAAGATAATGCAAGCATAAGGAAGCAATTGGCTAATTAGCAATGTAATTATCACTGTATTTTCATGATTTTGGCATCTTCCATTCATTAAGTAATTATTTCATAATATAAAGTAAAAAAAATACTAAGTATAAGTTTAATAATAAACATTGGGAAGTGGGAAAAAAGTTAACTGCCAACTGGTTTACTGTCGCCTACGGTAAGCTTTTTCCCTCGCCAAACCATTTCGGGGCGAGTGTAGAGTGTGGACTAGTGAAATGGGATCAGCCCAAGACGTGAAAATCTCTGTGGATTAAAATTAACTCATCCGTTTGATAGAACTGTAGATTGAAGATGTCGCCTCGTTAGTCAGAGGACACAGAATTTTTAGCTTTCTAAGATTAGTTCAGAACATCTGAAAATATAACAAGTCATGCATTATAGCGGTTCCCATTCACATGCGGTACAACATTATATTGCGAAGTGTAGGGG
>JAHCSU010000681.1 GCA_023522315.1 Nostoc sp. CCCryo 231-06 | reverse complement strand
AACCCAACCTACACATTTTTATTTTTTGGGCTTAACCGAACCGTATTGACCCCACTCCTATACTCAATGCCCAATGTCTCATTACCTAAAGGAGTTTTTTTGATGACTGAGTTAGCGCCAATTATTCAATTAGGCAATCCTACATTACGCCAAAAAGCTGCTTGGGTTGAGAATATTCAAGATGAGCATATCCAAAAATTAATTGAAGACTTAATCGCTACTGTTGCCACGGCTAACGGTGTGGGTATTGCTGCGCCTCAAGTAGCACAATCATATCGTTTATTTATTGTGGCTTCCCGTCCTAATGCTAGGTATCCCAATGCCCCTGAAATGGAACCTACTGCTATGATTAATCCCAAAATTATTGTTCATTCTACTGAAGTTGTCAAAGATTGGGAAGGTTGTTTAAGTGTTCCAGGAATTAGGGGGTTAGTTCCTCGGTATAAAGCTATTGAAGTAGAATACACTGACTCTCAAGGCAACTTACAAAAGCAAGAATTAACCGATTTTATCGCTCGGATTTTTCAACACGAGTATGATCATCTCGACGGCATCGTATTTGTAGATCGGATAGAAAACACTCTCGATATGATTACTGAACAGGAATATCAACAACGAGTAGTTAACAAATAAATGGGAGTGGGGAGAGACGCGATGAATCGCGTCTGTACGGGGAGTGGGTATTGCTATACTTTAATTAATTAAAAAAGCGCTGCGATCGCAGCGCTTTAAGCGTGTGATTCACAAACTTGCTCGCCCCGCCATAATTGATACAATCGCGTTGCTGGCATAGTCATATATAAAACATCACCATCACCGAGGTTAGTTTCTAATAAATCCCAGCCGTGAAGCGTTTGGTGGTTCTTTTCTACGTACAAAGGCACACAATCAGCAGACATGGCTACATCTTTCACCCACTGCCCACAAAAAACGTGTGAAGGTGTAATCACAGTTGCAAAAGCCACCCAAAGACTATCGGCTGTAATGCCATTGCCGAGGATGCGTCCCCCTAATGCAGCAGCAGCAAAAGCTGGGGCTGCTAGTTCAGCCGGACTCAGTACGGCCTCGAAGCCAAATAGCTGTTGCGCTATGCCAGCAAAATCGGGATCGGCATAATGAACAATCACCGGAATGCTAGGTGTCAAGCCTTTGGCTTTAAGGGCAATTTCGAGATTGGTAGCATCATTGCTAGTAACAGCAAGCACTGCGGCAGCAGAGTCTATATTGCTAGCTTTAAGTATTGTGCGAAAGCTGGCATCGCCCTGAATGACGGGGATACCCAGTTCGCGGGCGGTGTTGATATATTTGTTGTTGGAATCAGGTTCAACTACTACAACTTCATGTCCACTGGCGTGGAGTTGCTGGACAATTCTCACCCCAATACCACTCAAGCCACAGACAATGTAGTGATATCGCTGAGGTATTCTGGCTGCATCCCAAAATTGCTTAAAGCGGCTTCCTAAGACAAAATCGGTGAGCATTGCATACCAAATACCAATCACTACTGCTCCAACCAGCATCATCACAACAGTAAATAACTTAATACTGTTAGGAGCACTTTCTACTACTTTGTCATTACCACCGGCTCCGGTAATCATGCCGACAGAAAAATATAGAGCATCGACAGGAGACAAACTCAACTCAGCCGACATATAGGTGAATGTAGCAATCAGAATAACTGCGAGTAACACAACAGCACCCATTACTACCGATCGCCCGTGTTCTTGAAACTGCCTAAAATTAGTGAGGGCTTTCAGCAGTTTTTTAAGCAATGATCTCCGGGGGGAACGGATGCGGGGTTGTGTACCAATAATTAAGCGATCGCCCACTTGGATCTCTTGTCCAGATATTACACCTGACACCAAATCCATCTCACCTTCTACTGGCAAGTAATAAATCAGCATCCGCGATCGATCTTCCCACAATTCACTCAGCTTTAGACCATTCCAAAAGTGGTTTTCATCAATGTATTCTTCGTGAATTGGCCAAGTTTGCTGAAATAATTTGATTTGTCCGATCGCTCGGTTTCCCATTGCTGCAAAGGTGAATACGGGTGCTGCTAATCCGACAACACTCATACTCAAATGGTTTGGCAAACTTTGATCTAGACGCTCCCCTAAATTTGTATTATAAAAACGGTTGATAATCCGAATCTGGGGATTCAGCACCCGCGCTTGCATCATAATAGACAAATTCAAAGCATCTTTAGAACCAGCGATGACTAAAGTGTCTGCCTGTTGAATTCCTGCTGCTGTTAGGGTAGAAGCTGCTTCTAAATCGCCAACAATTACATCCCCTGCTGTCTCGCCAGGGATAGATTGGTGATGAATACCAACAACGAAGGCTCCCTGGTGTCTCAGCAAACGAAAGGTTTTATATCCGGTACGTCCTAAGCCACAAACAATAATTCGGGGTTTCATGAAACGGCAGCATCTTTTACAGGTAGGGCTGCATTTCTAGTTATTTATCAATATTGTTGCCTACTTTCCTGGAATATAACTGTAGCTGACAACACCATTGTTCAATTCGAGGCAGGGTTTGAACAGCCAATAAAATAATGTAGAAAAATATGGCAATTTTTGTAGGTTGTGATACGCTATCTGCTTGAGGAGTGTCGAGGAGCCGAAAATGACTAAGCTGCGCGTGGGGTTACTGTTTGGCGGTCGTTCGGGGGAACATGAAGTTTCGATCAAATCAGCACGGGCGATCGCTAATGCCTTGAGTGCAGGGGAAAATGCTAGTAAGTACGAAATATTGCCTTTTTACATCCAAAAAGATGGCCGCTGGCAGGCAGGAGAAGCACCCGAAAAGGTTTTAGAAACCGGGACTCCGCTACTGGAATCTGAACAATCAACTTCTGTTGGAAATCTCACATCCAACCCTCAAGCCCAAACCCTTAGTAAATGGCAATGTCCCTCTGAAGTTGCCCAAGTGGATGTTTGGTTTCCTATTCTCCACGGCCCCAACGGTGAAGACGGGACAATTCAAGGGTTACTCACTTTGATGCAAGTTCCCTTTGTTGGTTCTGGGGTGTTAGGTTCGGCATTGGGGATGGATAAAATTGCTATGAAAATGGCCTTTGAGCAAGCGGGACTAGCACAGGTAAAATACAAGGCAATAACTAGAGCGGAAGTTTGGTCTAATCCTTGCGTGTTTCCAAAACTGTGTGATGACATTGAGGCAGCATTAGGTTATCCTGCTTTTGTCAAGCCTGCTAATTTGGGTTCATCAGTGGGTATTGCCAAAGTGCGATCGCGTCAAGAATTAGAAGCCGCCTTAGATAATGCTGCTAGTTATGACCGAAGGCTGGTTGTCGAAGCTGGTGTTGTAGCTAGAGAAGTCGAGTGCGCCGTTTTAGGTAATGATCAACCCCAAGCCTCTGTCATTGGAGAGATTACTTATGACAGCGATTTTTATGACTATGAAACTAAATATACTGAGGGTCGAGCAGATTTACTGATCCCGGCATCGCTTCCAGATGCGATCGCCCGTCAAATTCAGGACATGGCTTTACAAGCTTTTGCAGCCGTTGACGCTGCGGGATTAGCAAGGGTAGATTTCTTCTACGTGGAAGCAACACAAGAAGTTTTGATTAACGAAATAAATACGTTGCCAGGCTTTACTGCGACTAGTATGTATCCCCAACTCTGGGCCCATAGTGGAGTCTCTTTTCCAGAATTAGTTGATCGATTAATTCAACTTGCGATCGAAAGGCATTCTCCTAGCTGACGGAGAAAATAAGCTAACTGATTTCCAACTTTTTACAGCAAAAAGTCACAATAAATACAGACTTTTGGCAAAATTTAGCCAGATTTGGTAGCCTAGATTTTACAAAAAAGCTACTTGAATCCGAACCTTTGTTACGGATACCTGATGCTTGACTCCTCCAGTACAATTTATTGACTAGAGGGGTACAAATCTGAAAGTAATCATGGAAAAAAGTCAGAGTGTACAGCGCGAGCCAACCCAACTCAGAAGGGCTACTCCAGAGCTGACAAACAAGAAATCGAGAGTAAAACAAAGCTCGAACGTTCTGATATATCTGGTTGCACATCATCCTTGGCTATTGTTAACTGGGTGTTTAGCCATGTTTGTAGGTGGTGGTGCCTTTGCCCTGTATAGCTTAGGTAATGCTGGACAGGTAACACAAGAAGAACCAGAAAAAATCCCGGTTATAGTTGAAGAACCAATCAATGCGCCCGATCTGAATAGTAATCCTACACCTTTATGGATGGTGGCTGCGATCGTCCTCAGCTGTGGTAGTGGTTGCTTGCTCATTTTCCGAATGCTCAACCGGACAAAGCAACCGCAAAAAGTCCAAAAACTGGTTAACCGTCATCAGGCACGCTTGGCACAGAGCAATTCCCAAAGATTGCAACCACGACTTCCCAAGAAGCAACCAATTTTTGTGCCACAGCAACAACTAATGCCGATTATGCAGATGCCACTTAAAACAAAACAACTGGTGACGGTTCTGCCAGCAGAACACAAGCACCACTTGGATACGCGCACAGAATCTTTAGCAGACTTGATGGATCTTCGTAAAGATAGTTCATTGTCTGCAATTTTACGCCAGTATTAAAGTTCCTGTAAAGCAAAAACCTGTCAAAATAATATTTTTTGCTAATTAAGGCACGGTTATACCGTGCCTTTACTAGTATCTTAGGACTTACGCACTGGACAAATGCATTGTGATGTGAATTAACGATGCTCCCGCTAGTTTCAGGCTTTTCTTAATTATCCTGCGATGCCTACGGCGGTAAACTACGTAAATAGACCATGCTGTAGGGGCACAGCAATGCTCATTGGTGTCAACTTAAGGGAAAATCTGCTTTGAAAAGAAGTTTTGCCCTCATCCCCTAACCCCTTCTCCCAATTTGGGAGAAGGGGAACTGGAGAGTTTGCTCCCCTCTCCCAATTTTTGGGAGAGGGGTTGGGGGTGAGGGCAAAACAGCGATTGCTTGCCAATCCTAGCTTCTACGTTAAGTTGACACCTATAAGCAATGCTGTGCCCTTACGAAAGATGTGGTTTTGAAACTTATACATATTTGGAATTTATTGTCAATGCGTAAGTCCTGTATCTATAAAAAATGACATTGCTAAAAAGCAGTGTGCCGTCCGGTTAAACTAATAAGGAAGCAAATAGCAGATCAAGCAGTGAATAACATAGTGCGGTTAGTTTTGACAGCAATATTGCTGGTGCTAGTGACAGCTTGTGGCAGTATTGGACTGCTACCGACTAGCGAGTTAGTACAAAAAGCGATCGCACTTGGGCTAGAGCAAACTCAACAAAAACTTAGCCAGCAGTTGGATCTAGATTTTCAAGGATTTGAAATCAAGGGGCTATCAATTACCCAGGAACAACCCCTAACGATTGAAAATTTACCAGCTTTCCACGTTCGGGGAACCTACGATTTGATTGTAAAGCTACCAAAACGGCGCTTGACGCAACCAAAAAAACCTTTTGATGTTTACCTGCAAATTCAGCAAGAAGGTAAAACCTGGCGATCGCTAATTCTAGAAAAAGGTAGTAAAAATACTCAACCAATTTGGCGTAGTTATCTCATCCAATAGCTGCCCCAAGGTTCGAGGGTATTTTCGGCGGCGACTTGGAGTAACCAATGGGAGCAAGCTATCGGGAGAAATCATAATAGGAACAATAGGCAAGGGGCAAAGGGCAAGAGGGAAAAAAGAGAGTATAACCTTTAGAATTGCGTTCCTAGCTAGAGGCTAATAAACGATATCATCAAACCAGATTGCTATATAATACTTGTAGTCAGTAGAACACAAATAAAAATGTCAGAAAAAACTTTTGATATTGCTTACTTGTCTGATAATTTACTTGATTTATTATCAGCTATTCAAAATAATGTTGAAATTACCCTAACTCGTCAGGGCGTTCCTTGGGCAAAAGTTTTACCTCTCTCTCCAGAAGTGCCTACAGTTGAAAAAGCGGGTTTAAATCATGGCTCAATGGCAATGAGTGGTGAAAAAGTCTTAGAACCAAGAGTTGCAGGGTTTTGGCAAGGACAAATTAAGATTTCTGATGATTTTGATGACACTTCGGAAGAGGTGATTGCTGCTTTTTATAGTGAAAGGTAATGAGTTTTCTGTTAGATACTCATATCCTGTTATGGTTTTTAGAAAATGATCCTAAGTTGTCAAATCAAGTACGACAAGTAATTACTAATCCTAAAAATTTAATTTTTGTTAGCGCTATTAGTGCTTGGGAAATTTCGATTAAACAGTCTTTAGGAAAGTTAATAGCTCCTAGTAATTTAGAGGAAGCTTTACGTTTTAGTCGCTTAGAGGTTTTAGCGATGACATTGATACATGCAATAAAGGTCGCTGATTTACCAATGCATCATAAAGATCCTTTTGATAGAATGTTAATTGCTCAGGCTTTGGTAGAGGGTCTAACAATAATTACGGTAGATCAGAAGTATAAATTTTATGATGTGCCGTTATTAATAATTGAATAATAATTTTATTTATATATTATGTGCAACTAAAAAAACCATCACAATCATGTTTTTTGCTACTTTCGCTAAAAGGGTAACAAATATACTCAACCTAATTGGCGTAGCTATTTAATTGAAAAACTGGTGTGTGCAAATAGAAAAACCATCACAATCATTTCCGTATAACTGCTGCGGCATAGTCATGATCGAGGTATAGTTTCACTGGAGACAGGGCAAAATGTATATCAACTTTTTCATCAGTTCAATTGCTGGAATTGTAATTGTGGTGCTAACAGCTTTTGGCTTACTACAATGGTTGCACATCCCTGCTGGTAATTTTCTTGATTGGGTGATTGGTGGTGCAAGTTTTTGGTGGCTGTTGGTAATTGTTACCGTTCCGTGGAATGTGCATTTTCAAGCTAAAGAAGTTTTAGCAGAAGCAGCACAATCAACTGAGAAAGGAATTCCAGTCGATGAGAAACAAGTAAACTATGTCACAGTGTTGGCAAAGCGATCGCTCTGGGTTGCCATTGCTTTACACTTATTCTCAACCGTTGGTCTTTATACTCTTGCTGTCACTGGTATTAGTACGGTGGGATATATAAGTTCTGGTGCAGCTTTGTTATTAACAATTCTGCGTCCAGCGATTCGGGCGTATGAATATTTATATGCGCGGTTAGCGATGATTCGTCAAGAATGGAAGTATCCCCGCGAAGATATTGTTGAACTGCGCGATCGCTTCTCTATATTGGAACAAAAAATCCAGTCATTTGAGGAGCAACTTAACCCAGAACAATCTTATTCATTACCAGCAACTCAACAACGCTTTGCCGAAGAAACTCGCAGAGATTTAGCCCGAATTGCTGCTAATTTAGAAGAATTACGGGCGACAAATCAAACTGAACATGAGCGTTTGGCCAGAGAAGCAAGAACTGCGATCGCTCAACTTTCCACCGACGGGCAATTTCTCGATCATGTCCGCGAAATTATTCGATTTTTTAAGACCGCTTAATTATTCCTTATGTTCGGCGATTAACTAGGGTAGCGCTAGCTTGGTCAACAGGCATCAGCACAACTTCATTAATATTGACATGGGGCGATCGCGTCACACAGAAAAATATCACATCAGCCACATCATCTGCTGTCAGGGGCTTAACTCCCTGGTAAACTTTGTTGGCACGTTCAGCATCTCCGTGAAAGCGCACATTGCTAAATTCGGTTTCTACCATACCAGGGTCAACGGAAGTTACACGTACCTGCGTTCCCAATAGGTCTTGTTTTAAACCTTCCGAAATTGCCCTCACAGCAGCTTTGGTAGCACAGTAGACATTACCACCAGGATAAGTTTGATGTCCAGCAATGGAACCTAAATTTACCAGATGACCGCGATCGCGACTCACCATTCCCGGAATGACATAACGGGACACGTAAAGTAAACCCTTAACGTTAGTATCAATCATGTCTTCCCAGTCTTGAAAGCTGCCTTCGTGCAACTTATCTAAACCACGACTTAGACCAGCATTGTTAATGAGAATGTCGATGTCAGACCAGGCAGACGGTAGAGTAGAAATGGCTTCTTCTACAGCGTTGCGATCGCGCACATCTAGCTGTAATAAATGAATTTCAATACCAAATTCTTTAATGAGAGTATCTGCTAGCTGCTGCAAACGTTCCAGCCGTCGTGCCGCTAGGATTAGTTTTGCACCCGCACCAGCGAAGATTCTCGCACAAGCAGTACCGATACCACTACTTGCACCAGTGATCAAAATAATTTGATTTTGTAGGGAAGTCATTAGGATAGTTAGGAGTGAGGAGTTAATAGTTATGAATTATGAATTAGGACAAGTTTCACAGTTCATAATTTATCATCACTCGTCTATAACTCCTAACTGTAGAGACGCGATTAATCGCGTCTCTACTTCTTCACCACTTGCAGGCGCTGAGTTACCATCGTCATCCCATTACCCCGCAGGATGACAGCAGAAATCCAGCGACTACCAGGGGTAGATGGTGCTTGTGCCGTTTTAAAGAGTCCGCCAGATGTCAGTAATTCCAAATCTACGGATGTGGGGTTGAGAAATTTATCTGCTTGGATAGGTTCTTCTACCGCTGTTCCTAGTAGAAAATCATCACCAAGTGGCTCTTGGACGATCGCATCAAAATTATACTTTTGACCAACTTGCACCTGCTCTGGTAATTTAATATCAATTTGGGGCGGCTTGCTGCCAGAGGTAATTAGGGTGCGTTCTGACAAAATGTCTTGGCGGACTATTTTTCCGCCTGCAATGCGCTGACGCGATTTAATCGTGGCATTGAGAGCCGAATTATTACTGTTACCAGAGGGTAAGCCAGTTATCTTCGTTTCTGTTTCGGCAATAATCCCATTGCCTTCAGGTTTTGAAGATAGCAGTTTTGTACTGTATTGCAATTTGGGATATCGTTGCCAAAGTGAAGTCAAAGACTTTTCCAGGGTTTGGAAGTTTAATCCATCCCCATGAGTGAAGTTGGGGCTGTAGAACTGCAACACCCCTTTGACATCGCCCCGGCTGGCGGCTGCATCAACTTGTGTCAAAAGGTTTTTTACATCGGCTGGTGCATTTTGGGCTGTACCAGCTTGGACTAATTGCTGTGGTGTCGCCGCTTGAGTGCGTTGCCAAGCACTTGTTAAACCAAGGGTTAGCAGGAATGAAACCAGCCATATACTAGCTGGAAATCTGAGTTGTCGTCTCCCTAAAGCGGTAATAATGTTTGTCATTGGTTAAGAGTTTACTGATTTGATGAGAGAAAGTAAGGAAATTGTTTTATCTTAGTTAAGCTAGACGCTAAACGGTAGAGGTTTGATGGCAAACGCACCGATACGATTATTAATAGCTGCCAGTGGCACTGGTGGACATTTGTTTCCAGCGATCGCACTGGCGCAAAAACTACCAGATTATCAAATCGAATGGCTGGGAGTACCCAATCGGCTAGAAACTGAACTTGTCCCTAAGGAGTATCCCTTGAATACTATTGCAGTTGAAGGGTTTCAGCAAGGGTTTGGACTTTCCTCGATTCGCACCTTGGGTAAACTCGCCCTTTCGATTCTAGAAGTCAGGCGAATTTTGAAGCAAGGAAATTTTCAAGGGGTGTTTACCACAGGGGGTTACATTGCCGGGCCAGCCGTCATTGCGGCGCGTTCTCTCGGTTTACCTGTGGTTTTCCACGAATCTAACGCCTTACCAGGTAAAGTAACTCGCTTTTTTGGCCCTTGGTGTAGTGCGGTAGCCTTGGGATTTGAAGTAGCTGCTAAGTACTTGCCCCGTGCTAAAAATATCTGTGTTGGTACTCCCGTAAGGGCGCAATTTCTCGATGGGGCAATTGCTGCACCTCTAGATTTAGCCATTCCTGATGGTGTTCCTTTAATTGTCGTCTTTGGTGGTAGCCAGGGTGCAGTTGCAGTTAATAAGTTGGTGCGCGAATCTGCAAACGCTTGGTTTGATGCTGGTGCTTATGTAGTACATTTAACTGGCGATCGCGATCCAGAAGCAGATAGTCTCAAACATCCACAGTACATAGTCTTACCTTTTTACAACAATATGGCAGCATTGTTGCAACGAGCAACTCTAGCTATTAGTCGTTCTGGTGCTGGTAGCTTGACAGAATTGGCCGTGTGTGGGACACCAGCGATTTTGATTCCTTACCCCTTTGCCGCAGAAGACCATCAATCTTATAATGCAGACGTATTTACTTCATCTGGTGCGGCGTTAACACTGAAGCAATCGGAGTTGACGGCACAAATATTGCAAAGTAATGTGTTGAATTTGTTGCAATCACCGGATGAGTTGGCAAAAATGGGGGAAAAAGCTGATGCGATCGCAGTTCCCGATAGTGCCGAAAAGTTAGCGCAGTTAGTGCGTGAGGTGATAGAAACATAACCTTGATTATTTAGCATTAAAAATTTATTTTCCCAATTATGAATATCTTATTCAGCCAAAAATTTCGCTTCACAATAGGTTGTGCTGCTTTATTGATTGTCGGTTTAGCCAGTAGCCATCTATATACTCAGTCAAAAAATAAACAGCTAGCCCAACAAGATCAGTTTTTTCCTCAGCAAGAAAATTTTAACCCACTTGAATCACAGATTTCTTTCACTTCAAATCAAGTTGATCAGAAACTTGATTTGAGATTTAAAAATTCTTTAATCACTCAACAAATATCTGATGAGATTATAGGCAAGCAAAATGCCTTTTCATCTCAACATAATTTGTTAGCTGCATCTGCGCCCTATCCAGTTGTCGATGAGTTCAAAAAATATAAATTTAGTATTAATGGCAACCAAGTTGTTACTCCAGTCAAACTGCCAAGTAGTAAGGTTAACTTCAATCAAAAAGATTTATTAACCGTTCTCGTTAATACTAGAAAATATTTTCAAGATTATAGTTCACAAGATCCAGATATTCTGCGTACAGGAATTCTTGCTACTCAAGGGGTTACTGTGCCAGATGTCCTCAAGACGTTGGATTTTATGATTGCTGTCTTAAAGGAGGATATTGCTAATAATCGAGCTACTCGTTTACAAGATCCCAAGTTTATCAATTCCAATTTCCGAGTTATTAAATGGACTGCATATAATCCAAAAGACAAAAAACAAAAGCAATTAAGAATTACCAAATATGCAGTATTTACTCACTCCGGCTCTCGCAAAAAAAATTCTACTTTTAATACACCAATTTATAGCTTAAAAGATAACTCTAATAAAAATACTTTCTACACCAAATACACAAAGCAGGATGTTTTGTCTGGTATTTATGAACCAGGCGGAAAAGAATTTGGGAAAGTTAAAAGTCTCGCTTATCTAACTAGAACTGGGTTAGAAGAAGCGTTGATGCAAGGAACCATCCTAATTAACTTTCCAGATGGTTACAGGGCATTTTTTAATGTAGATAGAAATAATGGAATGTCTTATATTCGCGGATTAAAGGCGACAGCACAAAAGCGTTATTGGTATTTTAGAGAGGTTGATGCTATTAAAGGCTATGGATACAAAATAGATGCAAAAATTTCTATTAAACCAGGAGTAACCTTTGCTGGAGATGTGCTGAATATTGGTTTAGGTAGAGTGATTATTATTGAGCATACTAAAGGTGGCCGCAAACATCTGCAAATGGGGGTTATGGCTGATACAGGGGGAGCTTTTTTACCCAATCTTTATCAACTCGATTTTTTGGCAGGTATTTTTAAGAGTCAAAAAGAATTTAGGCAGAATATCAGCCAATTGCCGGAATACGCTACAGCATATTTTTTAGTAAAAAAGTAATGCATTGACTTGATATTTCAAGCCGCACACTCGTGACTTCCAGTCATGAGTTAGGCGCTCTAAGTAAGTAGGCGAGAAAAAGTCAAGGTATGTTAAGGAATGTAAATTAAATTGGAATTAGCTCGTAGTGTACCCCTTCGGGGAAGCAAGCTACGCGTAGCGTCTCGTAGAGAGGGCTTAAAGTCCTCAAATGAGGACTAAAGTCCTCACTACAAACCTTGAATTATTAACGCCGCTCTACTTTTAATTTTATCAGGACTTACACAAAATACCTCTCAAACTCTTATTCCTACATGTTCTCTGTGTCTGGAGTGGTAGCCTGCCGCAAGCCGCTTCTCTTGGAGACGCTCTCGCGTTTGCGTCTACGATTTTCCATTGGTACGTTTTTTGAAGTGCAAAATGATGGGTGTTGCATCAAAACTTGACCGCAATAGTTTAGAACTTAGGCAATAATTATCAAAAAGTAAATTTTACGGGTAATAATTGCTAGCAGCGCAGATAATTGCTTCAAAGCTCAAGTATAAGGAGAAACCAAGAATGATTTTACAACGTGGGCATAGAGTAGTAGCAGCTTTGTTGCTGTCAGTGGTATTACTTACAACAGCCTGTAGCCCAAAAGCACCTGGACGTTTTGACCAGGCGCAAAAGGAAAGCACTCAACAAAAAAGCGGTCAGTCGGTTACTAAGACAGCAACTCAGGGTAGCGAATTTAATAAACTTTTTCCAAAATCTAGTGATGGCTACCAGCGCGTCTACACTCAAGAGAAAAAAGGCTTTGCAGAAGCGAAGTTGAAAAAAGGCGGTAAAGATATAGCCTTGCTATCTATTTCTGATACCACCAGCACACCTAGCGCAGCAGCAAAGTTCTCGAAAAGCACCAAAAAAATTGGCGATTATCCCGCAGTGGAAGTTGGTAAGACGCAAACTGCAATTTTGGTAGGTAAGTACCAAGTAAAAGCACTTTCCCGCGATTCTTCATTTACAGCTAGCGATCGCGCAGATTGGCTAGAGAAGTTTAATCTTAATGGTCTGGCTAAACTGAAATGATTTGCAGTCCGAACATTCAGATAATAAAACCTAAATAAGGAGATTTTTGTGAGCAAATCGATTGCTGATTTGGTTGATCAATTGCCAACCGGTGGCTTGACCATTTCTATGTTGAAATCCCTCGATTTTGTTGCTCCTGGCCAGTGGCAAAATACCGTCGGCTTTGTCAACACTATTAAGACTGTTACTGGCGAAGACGACGAAGATTTAATTCAGCAAATTGGTGAACGAGCAATTTATCTATTCAACGACAAATCCCAAGGATACCAAACAGCCTTGTGGTTATATCAAACCGTTGATGGTACAGATAAAGCGCTTGGTGCAGCAGCTTTAGCTAACAAAGTTGGTGAGAAAATTCCTTTGTTGGGTTTTTTAAACTCTATCACTCCTAAACCTGATAAAGCCCAAACCATCGATCTGACATTAAAATTAGTTGCTGAGTTAGTAGCCTTCTGCCAAATTAACGGCATTCCTGGAGACAGTATTGGAGATTTTGTCGCCTCTTTAGGTGAGTATAGTGGTGAGTCGCTCATCCGCATGGTGGCATTAGTTTGCGTTGATGGTTTGATACCTCTGGGCCCAGACTTCATCAGCAAAGCGATATCGGGGCTTAATCAAACAAATCCACAGGAATTAGAAAAAAACTCGACTTTCCAAAACATCAAAGATGTGATTCCAGGCAACAATGCTGGTAGTAAACTCAACTTTATCGGCGAAAGCTTTGACTCAGTTAAAGGTTGGATGAGTGGGATTGTCAGCACAAATAACTTAACGCCACAAAAGGTTGTCCACAACTTGCAAAGTTTTGTTGATATTGCGGATGACAAATTAGACTACCTCGCGGCGTTCCTAGATGTCGCAACAAATTATTATGAACACACCGGCACACAAACTTTAGCACGTCGCTTGATTGAACGGGCGGTGGCTGAGATTTAGGTTGATTGGCAGTGGGGGGTAGTAATTTTAGATTTTAGATTTTAGATTTTAGATTTTGGATTAAATTTCAATCTAAAAGACGCTTGCAGACTCGCTAACGCTGCGCTATCGTCAATCTAAAATCTAAAATTGAATTGCCCCATACCAATTAGGGTAAACGTAAATCTGCTGCGATCGCATATAAGTAAGGTTGAAAAATAGCTAAGTTTTCCAGTTTCTCAAACTTACCTGTTTGCGAACCGGGGTCAAAGGCAGTGGTAATTACGTAAAGTTTATTGCCATCAAAAGCAACATGGCCGATATGTTGCTCTTGGACTCCACCTTTTTGCTTGAGTCCGGCGAACCCATAGCGGATTCCCTGAAGCTTACCAACGGGTACTGGTTGGGGTGGGTAGGCTAAGAAAGTAATCTCTTTTCCATATTCACGCTGACGGTCTTTCGCAAACGCAGCGTAGTGGTCTGCAACCCAAGCCTTGAGTGCTGGTAATACCTGTGTTTGGTATTTGGAACTTTGGTAGTCCACTTGGGAACCAGGTGGAATACCAACAGCTACGAGTTTCTTTTGAAAATCCTCGTTGTTTGCTAATGGGTAAACGTTAATCTCAACTGTACCCAAAAGTTCCCCTTTGGACGAGACACACAATAAAGGCACATTTCCCTTACAAGCAGCAACTTGCCAGTTAGCTGGAGCAGCAGTATTTCCCAATATTTTCTGCCAGATATTTCCCTCATTAGGGTTAGGAAGTTTCGCAACGGCAGGGGATTTTACAACTTTAGGTGGAGAAAATTGGGGAAGAAAAAATTTTGCTCCCACCGATATTAACACCAGCAAAATAGAACCTAGTAATAAATGATAAAGTCGTAACATTTTCTTGAAATATCCAGAGCTAAGGATTGCAGACTAACGATATCCTCAAATGCCCCATTTAGCTATGCTCGAACTGCCCTAAAATCCTTTCTGCTTCCTTACATAGCACTTCGTGATATTCGCCGTTACTAGCCAGCAAACCTCCCCATTGATTGATATCATCGGTGTTATACTGCAACGGAGTGCCGTCAAAGTGGGTAAATTTACCACCAGCTTCTGTTAAAATCAGTTCTGGTGCTGCCATATCCCAATCTTTGGGCGCTGACTTGCCGGAAAGGGAAATGTAGATATCTGCCTGTTGCTCGACAATGGTAGCGATTTTGCAGCCGACACTACCCACAGATTTCTGATTTTGACAGGGTAATTTTTTTAGTAAATAATCTAAGCGTTGGTTGCGGTGAGAGCGACTAACGACTAAGGTTAAATCCTCAATTCGTTTGGCCGAGGACACTTGTAAAGGAACAGAACCATCACGAGTTTCTACAAATGTACCGCCGCCTTTAATAGCGTAATATAACTTTTGAGCCTCTGGGACTGCCACCACTGCCAAGACTGGGCGTGTTTCCTTGACTAAAGCAATATGAACTGCATAGTCTCCAGTTTTTTCGATAAAGTCTCGTGTGCCATCCAAAGGATCAATTATCCATACCCAAGGGGGGGAAGGCTGTGCTACACCACTTGGAGATTGATAAGTTTCTTCGCTGATATAAGCAAAATCCTCATTACCCAAAGTTGCTTGTAGCCTCTGCAAAATGTATTGACTCACAGCTATATCGGCAACGGTAACAGGCTCATTTTGTTTATATTGGACTTCTAAGTTAGGATCTTTTGCAGTCCCGTGATAATACGATCGCAGTATATCTGCTGCGCCCCAACCTACCTCACGAGCGATCGCTAATATTTCTTTTAAGTCTTTCATTAAATTTGGCCTTATTAACTTGACTACTCAGCACTTTAAATCCATCCAGCGCCGAGTGCCAAAAAATTTACACGAATCAGCAGCAATATTAGCTGCTAGTGCCAGTGCATCAGTAAAGCTTTCCCTTAAAATGTAATTACAGAAAGCACCGTGAAAAATATCTCCACCCCCTAAAGTATCAACTGCTTGAATCTGCGGTACATGTACGATACCAGTTTTGGTGCAACTCAAGTATTCAATTGGTTTTTGTCCGTGGGTAATGGCGATGTGAGGAATGTCAAATCCGCCCAGATAGGTAAAAACGTCTTCTCCAGTCTGGCAGCTAGGGGGATAAAAATTAGCTGAACAGATGGCGTAATTTACAAACGGCAGAATTTGCTCAAATCCAGGCTTCCAACTTCCACCATCAATTACTACTGGGATATTCTTGGCTTTAGCCATTTGAGCTATGGCATAACTAACCGCCATTTGATGTCCATCAATCAGTACTATATCGACATTTTGCAAAATATCTGGCGGGATAGATGCGCTGTTGGCTTGAGTTTTGACAGCATTAATGGAAACTACAGCTCGTTCACCCGTAGCTTGGGTGACAATGATTGAGGAGACAGGCGGTGCTAAATCAGTGGTAGGCTCAAGGTCTGCGATCGCAACTTTGTAATTTGCCAAATCACCCCGAATTAGCTGCGTCATTGGGTGACAACCCACTACACTCAAGACTGTAGCCTGATTTCCTAAATGGCTGAAAGTCACAGCCGCGTTTGTAGCTGGGCCCCCTGCTGCCACAGTATAGTCAGTAGCGACAATCTTCTGATTATTCTTAGGGGCAGATTCAGCAAGGTAAATCAAATCTAAGGTTATTAAACCTACAAATAACCCACGATCCGATTTTGGACTTCGGCTACGCTCAGTCGAGCGATTTTGGACTTCGGCTACGCTCAGTCGAGCGATTTTGGATTTTAGATTATCCATTTGTCATATTATGTTTCGTAATTATTTTCATCTCTTGTACAGACGCGATTCATCGCGTCTCTCTTGCACAGCACAGACGCGATGAATCGCGTCTCTACAAACTCCTAATTCTTGCTCATGCAAACCGATCCAAAACCAGGAACACTTTACGTTGTCGGCACACCAATTGGCAATCTGGAAGATATAACCTTTCGGGCGGTGCGAATTTTACAGACTGTAGATATCATTGCTGCGGAAGACACCCGTCACACAGGGAAACTATTACAGCATTTTCAAGTTAAGACTCCCCAGGTGAGTTACCACGAACACAATCGTACCAGCCGCATCCCAGAATTATTAGAGCATTTAGTTAACAATAAAGCGATCGCTCTGGTGAGTGATGCTGGAATGCCAGGTATTTCCGATCCTGGATATGAACTAGTGAAAGCCTGTATTGAGGCGGGAATTACAGTAGTTCCCATTCCTGGCGCTAGTGCAGCAATTACTGCATTGAGTGCAGCTGGATTACCAACGGATCGGTTTGTCTTTGAAGGCTTTCTCCCAGCTAAAAGTCAACAGAGACAAGAACATTTAGAATCTCTGCAAACCGAATCTCGCACATTGGTTTTCTACGAATCGCCCCACCGTTTGCGAGATACTTTACAAGACTTAGCTCTTGTTTGGGGAAGCGATCGCCAAATTGTGCTAGGGCGGGAGTTAACTAAATTGTATGAGGAATTTTGGCGGGGGACAATTGCCGAGGCGATCGCTCACTACAACCAACGAGAACCCCAAGGTGAATATACATTAGTAGTGGCAGGAATTCCAGCCAGTCAGCCCCAACTGACAGAAGAGGAATTGAAAGCCGAATTGAAGCAGTTAATTAGTCAGGGGATATCGCGATCGCAAGCTAGCCGTCAGTTAGCAAAATTTACCTCCCTTCCCCGTCGCCAACTTTATCAACTAGCTCTTTCTATAGTTCTCACTCCTGAGTTGTGAGCAACTAGTACCGCAAGGACGTTCGGCGAAGCTCAGTCGAGCCGCGGAAGTCAACCCCTACGGGGAAGTCAAAAGTCAAAAGTCAAAAGTCAAAAGTTACGCATTCAAATGATATCTAAAGATTTTTGATATTAGTTCTCTAGATAGATCAGAAATTTTGTAGGAAAACTTTAATATGAAATAGTCAAAAGCAAACAAATTAAGATTCTCAACGAAGGAGAAATTCAATGGGTAACATTATTGCTTGGCTAGTTTTAGGTTTAATTGCAGGTGCGTTAGCTAAGTTATTTTATCCAGGAACCCAAGGTGGCGGTATTCTCTCCACCATTGTATTAGGAATACTTGGAGCCGTAGTCGGTGGTTATTTGGGTAAAACTTTACTGGGAAGTGGTTCGGCAGCCGCCGCATCTGCTGGAGCTTTCTCTCTTGGAAGCATTTTATTTGCTGTTCTTGGTGCTATGCTACTGATTTTCCTTTGGGGTTTACTGACTCGCCGATCTGTGTAATTACCTCATATCAGCTAACACTCTTGGGAATTGCTTAAAGCTGCAATAAACCGATAAAATGACATTAGAAAAAGAGCGAACAACTATAGGAGTTTTCGCTAGTTGTTCCGATATCCAATTGGTACTTCAGGAACTAAAATCTTCTAATTTTCCTATGCAAAAAGTTTCTGTAATTGCACGGGATGCACAAGAAGAAAGCGATGTTGCTAGTGTTGAAATTAAAGATCCCACTGGCAATAATACATCCTTAAAAAATTCTGAAGCCTTTACAAGTGGTGCTTTGGGCGGTGTTACTGGCTTATTAGCCGATTTAGTCCTTTGGGTAATTCCTGATATAGGACGGGTGATTCTAGCCGGAGCAGAAGCAACAGCGATCGCTGCCACTTTAACTGGTGGTGCTATCAATGCAACCGCAGGTGATTTGCATAGTGTGCTGCTACGTTTAGAAATTCCTAAAGAGCAAGCACAGGGTTACAGCGATCTAATTTGCAAAGGTTACTATTTGGTGATAGTAACCGGCATAGATATAGAGATTCGTCTTGCTAAAAGGATTTTTAATCGCCGTGATATTCAACAGTGGAGCATTTATGAGCCATATTTGACACCAAATAGTCGCTATAAAAATGCAGTTGGGGTTTTTTCTACGCGCCAAGACACAGAGAAAGCACTTACTGAACTAAAAATTGCTGGCTTTCCTATGGCTCAAGTCTCGGTGATTGCTAAGGATATAAACACGCTCAATGGTATTACTGAGGTAGATATCAGCAGTTCCAAGAATAACTACACTACTTTAGTAATTCCTGAGGATCTAGCCAGATATTATGAACATCAAGTTACCCTTGGGAATTACTTATTAGTCCTAAATAGTACTGACATCTACATGGCAGGTGCAAGAGCTATTTTAGAGAGTAACAAAATTCAACATTTTCGTATCTATACCCCATCTGTAGTTAATCTGACTAAAAGTGATCGCCAGGTTCTTAGTCAATAGGCTTGGGTTAATACTTGATTCTCTTTAAAAAGGCTTTCCCGATTAGCGTTACTTAAATGTCAAAGTTAATTTTAAGAGATTTGACAGCATATTATTTAAACGCAATTAATATTAATCATTTGGCGTCCAAAAATTAGAATATATACGATGTGAAGGAAATCTTCTAAATTTGTATAGCGAAAATATAAATTATTGGAATAGCTGCCTGGAATAATGTTGAAAAGTTTGAAGATTGGAACCAAAATAGGAATTAGTTTTGCCCTAAGTTTGGCAACTCTGACCACTATTGGTCTAATCTCCTACCAAAGCACTAATGAGCTAATTGAAACTTCGGCTAAAGAAAGCCATACCTACCAGGTGTTAAGTCAGCTTGAAGACCTCAGTTTGCAACTGACAAATGCTGAGACTGGGCAACGCGGTTACATTATTACTGGAGAACCGCGCTATTTAGAACCTTATAACGCTGCCATTGAAGTACTGAATCAAAAAGTCAACGAACTTCAAAGGTTAACAGCAGATAACCCTAACCAACAAAATCGGCTTGATACTTTGCAGCCATTACTAACCGAGAGAATGGCTGTAATGAAAGATCTCATTGAGCTACGGCAAAGCCAAGGCTTAGAAGCTTCCCAGAAAGCTGTCTTGACAGACCAGGGTAAGCAGCTGATGGATAATATCCAGAAAGTTATTCAGGCGATGAAAAATGAGGAGAATGCACTGCTGAAACAGCGCTCTCAAAAAGCGCAAGCAGCTGCTCAAAAAACGATCGCCAGCATTATATATAGTATTCCCTTATTTTCTTTAATCTTAGCTTTGCTCGGATTCGTTTTGACCAGACATATCTCAGCACCGCTAAAGCAAGTTTCTGATTTGGCAGAAAAAATGGCGGATGGGGATTTATTGGTGAGTTTACCAGATAGCGATCGCCAGGATGAAATTGGTGTATTGACACGCACCTTCAACCAGATGATCGTTAATCTGCGAAACACAAATAAAAAAAATGACGAGCAAAACTGGCTAAAGTCTAACTTAGCTGAATTTACCCAGATGCTCCAAGGGCATCGAAATCTAGAAACTGCGTCTCGCCTGATTTTGTCAAATTTGGCACCACTGGTTGGGGCATCGCAGGGCGTTTTTTATTTCATGGACTCAATAGACCACGAGTCTGTACTGAAGCTACTAAGTAGCTATGCTTACAAAGAGCGGAAAAATCTGGCAAATCAGTTTCGTTTGGGTGAGGGATTGGTGGGACAATGTGCCTTAGAAAAACAAAGAATCCTGCTAACAGAAGTTCCTAATGACTATATCCGGATCAGTTCCGGCTTGGGAGAAGCTCCACCGCTAAATATTATTGTTTTGCCTATACTGTTTGAGACGCAGGTGAGTGCTGTAATTGAACTTGCCTCTTTTGGGCCTTTCAGCCATCTGCATCTGACATTTTTAGAGCAATTGAGTGAAATTCTGGGTGTATTTTTAAATAACATCGCCTCACAATTGCAAACCCAGCAACTACTTGAAGAGTCTGTTGCCTTAACAGAAGAACTGCAAAACCAGCAAGAAGAACTACAGCAGAGCAATCAACGCCTGGAAGAACAGGCGCACGAGTTGGAGGAATCGCAATTTCTTGTCAAGCAGTCTAACGAGGAATTACAGCAACTAAATGAGGAACTAGAAGAAAAGGCAGAATTGTTAGAAGTTCAAAATCGGGAAGTTGCCCGCAAGAACCAGGAAGTTGAGCGGGCGAGGCAGTCTTTGGAACAAAAAGCTGAACAACTGGAGTTGTCTTCTAAATACAAGTCGGAATTTTTGGCGAATATGTCCCACGAGTTACGGACACCGCTAAATAGCCTGTTAATTTTAGCAAGGCTGCTAGCAGATAACTCTCTTAACAACTTGACCGACAAACAGGTAGAGTACAGTCGGACTATCTACTCGGCTGGGACTGATTTGCTGGAATTGATCAATGACATTCTAGACTTGGCAAAAATTGAGTCGGGTACTATGTCGCTCGATATTGAGCAAATTGCTCTTGCAGATTTGGAGACATCTTTAGAGCAGACGTTCCGGCAAGTTGCCTACAATAAAGAACTCAGCTTTACTATTGAACGAGATCAAAAAATACCACGGACAATTTATAACGACTCCAAACGTCTGCAACAAGTGCTGAAAAATCTCCTAGCTAATGCCTTTAAGTTTACAGAACAAGGAGGCGTGAAGTTACAAATTGGCATAGCAACTAAAGCAGACGAAGTTGATAATGCCATGATTGCTTTTGCAGTTAGCGACACGGGTATAGGCATTTCAGTCGAGAAGCAGAAAATTATTTTCGAGGCATTTCAGCAGGCAGATGGCACAACCAGCCGCAAGTACGGCGGAACAGGCTTGGGCTTGTCTATTAGCCGCGAACTGGCTCAACTGTTGGGCGGGAGAATTGAAATAGTCAGCCAACCAGGGCAGGGAAGCACCTTCACCCTTTACTTGCCCAGGCGACATGAAGGGAAGGATAAAAATAGTCTTACTCCATTACCTTCTGGGCCAATCAGCTCTATGCGTGCAGCATCGCTCATCAAAGAAGTGCCTTTAGTGGAAAACAGACTCACAACTGTAGACATCTCTCCATTGCCGAAAGTCCTTGTCAGCTTACCTAACGATATCCCAGATGACCGGGAAATCATTCAACCGGGCGATCGCATTTTGCTAATTATCGAAGATGATGATAAATTTGCCCGCATCTTACTAGATATGGCCCGTGAGCAGGGCTTTAAAACTATTGTTGCTTTACAGAGCAAACAAGGTTTAGGACTAGCGCAAGAGTTTAAGCCCGATGCAATTATGCTAGATATCCACATGCCAGAAATGGATGGGTGGACGGTGCTAGATCGTCTGAAACATAAGCCAGACACTAGACACATACCAGTACATATACTTTCTGTTGATGAAAGACAGCAACGGGGATTACAGCTAGGAGCGATTACCTATCTACAAAAACCCGTTTCTCCAGAAGCGCTAACTCAAGTATTGACAGAAATAAAAGGCTTTATTGAGCGTCAGGTAAAAAATCTCCTGATTGTAGAAGATGACCCCGTACAAGCCCAAAGTATTATCGAACTGATCGGTAATGGCGATGTTCATAGTACAGCAGTGGGTACGGGGACAGAAGCCCTCTCGATTTTGCGATCGCATCACTTTGATTGTATGGTACTCGATCTTGGTCTGCCCGATATGAGCGGGTTTACACTAATTGAGCAAATTAAGCTTGAACCCAGGCTTTTAAAACTGCCGATCATTGTCTATACCGGCAAAGAACTCAGCCGACAAGAAGAAACACAACTGCGGGGACTAGCAGAGACAATTATCATTAAAAATGTGCGATCGCCAGAGCGCTTGTTAGACGAAACTGCCCTGTTTTTGCATCGGGTGCAAGCAAATTTGCCCCCACCAAAGCGGCAAATGCTAGAGCAACTACACCAAAATGATCCGGTGCTGGCTAATCGGAAAATTTTGATTGTAGATGATGACCTACGAAATATTTTTGCCGTCACGAGCTTTTTAGAAAGCTATCAAATGCAAGTGCTGTTTGCCGAAAATGGCAGGGATGGTATAGAGAGGCTGGAAACTAATCCTGACATTAATATAGTTTTGATGGACATTATGATGCCAGAAATGGATGGTTACGAAACCACCCGCGCCATCCGTCAGCAACAACAGTTTCGCTCACTACCAATAATTGCTTTAACTGCTAAAGCCATGCCAGGCGATCGCGAAAAGTGCATCGAAGCTGGAGCCTCTGACTACATCACAAAACCTGTAGATACTGAGCAGTTGCTTTCACTACTCCGAGTTTGGTTGTATAGGTAAGAGAGTGGGGAGTGGAGAATAGGTTTAATTAAAAGTTACAGGAGAATTCACAATTCAGAATTCAGGAGCAAAACCTTAAAGGTACTGATAAAACATGGCAATTAACCCTGAGAGATGCTTCAGGCGCTTTTAATCCCATATCACTATGTAAGTCTATACCATTGCTAAATAATATTGACGATAGATAATCATAGTTTATTTACCATAAGAGGTTAAGTTTTGTGACATGTATGCTGCTAATAAACAGTTGTCAGAGATAATTTTAGTTTATTACAAAATCAACGCAGTAATTTTTCACTATCAACCATGAAGACTATAAGTAAGGTAATTGCTTGTACTACAGCTTTAACATTAGGTATTGCACCTAACTGCCTTGCTAGTACTTTCACTCCAGTTAATTGGACAATATCTGGATCAGGAACAACTAATACCCAACAAGTCAATCTAGATGAATATAATTTAAGTTATAATCTACCTGGGACAGAAGGTTTTAATACAAACACTTGGACAATTTCGACAGTAGCAAATGCTGATGGTGATTATACTTTTGACTGGAACTATACAGGTTTCCATTCTTACTTCAATGTAACAGCCTTCCTCAATACTTTTAATCCAAACACAACTTTATACAGCGCTGGGCCGAGTAACTGCTGTAGTTCCCCATCTGCTGGATTTAATGAATCTGGTAGTTTTACTTTTAGCAATATTTCTGCTGGTCAGACATTTGGCTTTACATTAGGTGGTAGTCATTATGATTCTGCACTTATACTTGAAGGAAATTTAAATTTAAAACAAATTGCCGATCCAGTTTCTGTTCCCGAAAATAATTCTATCGTTCCTCTGATTACTCTGGGATTATTTGGAGCTTATAGCACTTTAAGAAAAAAAGAGCTACAAACTAAATTAACTAGAGTTTAGAGGTTATTTGCCATGAATTTTAATTCTCAGTGGCGATGCCATGATATACACAACTCCTTCAACCAGTTCAGCTTTTCTTAAATTCGGCATTGCCTAATAGCGACGCTCAAATTCGTAGCGAGATAAGCGATCGCCATTTTCCAGAGGTGAGACTGAAATCACTTTTTTAGGAATTGTAACCATTCTTTTGTCGTCTTTAGCCAAATTGTCCAAACTGAATCAAAGTATTCTAATTTGGCAGTGCTGCATCCATTTTACTACTGTACATAACGATCCATTTTTGTTAGATACCACCACAATAGACTAGAAGAGGCTAGCAAGAGTGACGATCAGTTACGGTGCAAGTTTTTGAGAGAAACTCATAACTGGGCTGAGTACGATCAGAACAAATGCAGTAGCTTACAGTATTTAGTTTTCAAGGTTCAGGTTTTTAAAGAAAGACAGTAATAACTAAAAGCCCACATTGCACCCGATCAAGAGGACAGTGTGGGTAATTTATGACTATAACACCAATGACAGTTTTTTATTGGCTAGCGGAACATACTACTGACTGAAGTATCTTCATGAATCCGCCAGATAGTTTCTCCTAACAGATTAGCTACTGACAGCACCACTAGTTGTGGAAAGCGATTGTTTTCTGGTATGGGAATAGTATTGGTGACAATCACTTCCTCAAACAAGCCACTGGACAAACGCTCCATCGCTGGTGGAGAGAACACTGCATGAGTTGCACAGGCGTATACTTGACGCGCTCCTTCTTCACGCAGTAATCGCGCTCCTTCAGCAATCGTGCCTCCAGTGTCGATCATGTCATCCACTAAAACTGCCGTTTTGCCTTTAACATCGCCGATGATATTTAACACTTCGGCAACATTATGTGCATGACGACGTTTGTCAATAATTGCTAGTGGGGCATCATTCAGTTTTTTTGCAAATGCTCTGGCTCGCGCTACACCACCAACATCGGGGGAAACAACTACAAGATCGGGCAGTTCTTTGCTTGCTAGATAATCTAGCAATACTGGCGAACCGTAAACATGGTCAAAGGGGATATCGAAATAGCCTTGAATTTGAGCCGAGTGCAAATCCATTGCTAGAACGCGGTTGGCACCCGCTTCGGTGATCAGGTTAGCAACTAGCTTGGCGGTTATTGACTCTCGTCCTGCCGTTTTGCGATCGGCACGGGCATAGCCATAGTAAGGAATTACTGCCGTTACCTGTCGCGCAGAAGCTCGACGACAGGCGTCAACCATAATCAATAATTCCATTAAATGATCGTTGACAGGTTGACAACATGGCTGGATTAAATAGACATCACAACCCCGAATCGATTCTTGGATTTGAACGTAAAGTTCTCCATCCGCAAATCTTTTGCGAATCATTGGCCCCAAGTCCATGCCCACATAACGAGCAACTTCTTGAGACAGTTGTATATTGGCAGAGCCAGAAAACAGGCGCAGGCGATGATTATCACTCAGTCCTGTTGCAGATGGTTGCACTTTGAAAGTTGCAGAACTGAGCACAGCAGATCCTCTATGTGCATTCATAACAATACTATGGTTAGAGATTTAATAGGTTTAACCGAGAAATCGCCTAAAAAAACATCTGTGAGTTTTATTGAATCTTCCATACAAAATTTAAACATTTTTCCATAAAATTATCATCCGCTAACTGTCTAGCCCTTTTAGCAAAGCAAACTATTGATAGCTTAACGGACATTTAGTCCGTCCACTAGGTCTATAGTTCAAATTTTTTGGGTTGAGGTAAACATTGGTGTAGTAGATTCTTCTAACTACCTCATTTATAGCTAATTGAAGCTTGTTCTCATACAGTATAGCACCTCTAACTAAGTATTTGTCTAGTAGCTTTTTATTCAAAGTCTTACGCATTGGCAAAAACGACAATTACATAAATTAGAAGACGATAGCAGTGGACACAATGTATTCACGCACAATCAAATTTTTAGATAAAGACTAGATAAAGTTTAAATAAAGATTTAATAAAAACATTCTTTATGATATCAAAACATTACTCAACAAGAGTAATATCATCTAGTTAAAGATTTGTAAGTATTTTTACTAAAATAAATTTTAATTAAATCTACAAAATTGTTCAATCTAATTCTCCTGAGACATAAAAGTGGGAAGCATACTTATGGACTCTCGACGTAATTCAGTAGCAGAAAAATCTTTAACTACTTCTAAGAAGTCGGCATACTATCTAGCTGCTATGCGGCCGCGACAATGGACAAAAAATCTGGTGGTGTTTGCGGCACCATTGTTTGCATTTAGCATTAATCTGCAATCTATATTAGGTAGCCTATTGGCATTTGTATTGTTTTGTTGTGCATCAAGTGGCTTTTACTTAATCAATGACATAGCAGATGTTGAATCTGACCGTCAGCACCCTGTCAAATGTAAGCGGCCGATTGCCGCTGGATTAGTTAGCACCCGTGTTGCTACTGGTATGGCATTGGTGCTGTTGGGTAGTGCTCTGATTTTTGGGTGGTTGCGATCGCCCCAGTTGGGTGCAGCCATAACTGCATACGCCGTGTTGC
>JAHCSU010000680.1 GCA_023522315.1 Nostoc sp. CCCryo 231-06 | reverse complement strand
TATTAGACTCAGAATTCATTCTGAGGCGGGCTAGATGAGAATGAAATAGCCCTGGCCGTGAATTACTAAGCGATATTCAAGAAACCGGTTTGAATCAAGTAGGCGGTATAAGTCATAAACAATTGAGAATCAATTGGAGGACACGCAATAGAACTACCTGCCAATGCATGGAGAGTATCTTGGCAGCTAATATGGGGTCTTCTAGCTTGAAGATACAAATCAGGAATAGTCAGTTGTTCATCAGACCAGCGTTCCAGCAAAAATGGCCGCAGAGTGTACAAAGGATTGTCCGCAGAAGTCACATTATTGATTAACTCAGATTGCCATTTTTCATAAGGAATCATTTCAACTGAATAACCAAAAGAGCGTATCCACTCAACTAGCATTTTTAAAGCAGCAGGTTGGGGATGTTGTAAATTGAAAGCTTTACCGATGGATTCTTTTTGCCGTGATAGATAAACGATCGCTTTACTTACATAATCAACAGGTGACATATCCAACATATAATCTACATCAGGGAAATATCCCATTTGTAGACAGCCCTTGGTCATCAAGTTGATAAAGTCATGTGTATTACAAATGCCTGTTTTGCTATCACCTGAAATCAGTGGTGGTCTGTGGATAGTTACAGGAAGCCCACGGTCACGAGCAATTTTGATTAACTTTTCAGCTACCCATTTAGTTTGTGAGTAACCAAGATAAATACCTTCCCAATGATTGAATTCATCCTGCTCTTTAACAACCTTCCCAGCATAAGCAGTGGATTCAAAAACAGCCACACTAGAAACGTAATGTACAGGCTTGACTTTAATTTGACAAGCCAATCTTAGAACTTCCTGAGTTCCTAAAACATTGGCTGCTTTCAGTGCTGAGTAGGGAAAAACATAATTCAACAAAGCAGCACTATGATATATAGTATCAATATTTGCAGCTAAGACTTGAAACTGTTCCGAACCAATACCTAACAATGGTTGAGATAAATCGCCGACAATCGGAATAATTCTGGAGGTAAATTCTTCCTGCCAAATAGCATACTGTTCCAGATTCTTTTGGAGTTTGCTTTTGCCTTCTTCGGCATTAGCAGCACGCACTAAACAATAGATATCCGCATTAGTTTCTTGTAGCAATTCCCGGATGATAAAAGCTCCTAAAAAGCCTGTTCCTCCAGTTAAAAAGATGTTCTTGGGTTCACCCACAAGCACATTAGATGCAGCACCGGGATGGATGGTAGGGTCAAGAACAGCCTCAGCACCTAAATCTAGAATAGAGGGTGCAGTGTTGGCATTAGAGGATGTCACCCCTGTATCTTGAACAGGTGAACCATCTTGCACTTCTTCAGCTAAACGCTGTGAAAGAGCTTCAATGTTTGGGTAATGCCACAGAAGCAACGGAGAGGGTTGAAATCCTAGCAACTTTTCTAAGTTACTTACTAGAATCATTGCTTGGGCTGAATCCAACCCATAGTTTTCTAGATGTTCTTTGACATCTATTTCATCAGTTGCTACTCCGAGCAACTTCGCTAAGTTAGATACCAAAAATACTTGAATATCGTCTGCTGTGAAAGACTGTTTTATAGTCATTTTTAAATCTCCAACAATGATGTAGAACGAACAGGGTGATATTGACTGTAATAATCGGAAGTTTGCAGCCCTTGAATTTTCAAATTTTGGACGCGATACAAAAAGGCTGCACCAATCATAATTTGATTAGCAACATCAACTACACCACGATTATTTGGTTCAGACAGGTAAGAACCGCGTACCCAGTCATTGAAACCGCCCATTGCCGGGCCACACCAAATTTGATAATCGACTTCTCTACCTTTTTCACCAGAACTAGACCAACGGGAAGATAATCCTAGATACCAACGGAAAATCAACGCCATTTTTAGTTTAGGATTATTGACTGCTTTCCCAAGTTTTTCAGGATTCTTTTGGGATAAATAAGCCGCAGTTCCTTCCCATACTTCAGCAATAGTTTTGCGAAAAACTTTTTTTTCTAATTTCTCTCTTTCTGCCAAAGGAATCTCTTCAATCGAATCATAAGCGCGATAGAGTTCAAATAATTTCTGCGCTCGCATGGGGAACATCGTACCCCGTTTGAGAACTTGTAATTTGACCCCCATTTCAAACATATCTGCTGCTGGAGCCATAATCATATCAGCCATCTCTGCTTGGGCTAATAACTTTTTGGTATGTTCACAAGCCCCAGATTCAATGCATGACTGATTAATGGAACCAGTCATTATATAAGCAGCACCCATCATAAAAGCTGCTAATGCTGATTGTGGTGTACCAATTCCCCCCGCTACGCCAATTCTAATGGGTGTTTGGTAATGATATTGTGCTTGAATTTCATCCCGCAAGGCAATAATAGAAGGTAACACACAAACCAAGGGACGGTTATCTGTATGACCTCCAGAATCAGCTTCGACGGTAATATCATCAGCCATCGGAACTTTGGCTGCAAGAGTTGCTTGTAACTCAGTAATTAATCCTTGTTCAAGAAGTTCTTTGAGGATTCTGGCTGGTGCTGGTTGCAGAAATTTAGTCGCAACTTCTCGACGAGAAATTTTGGCAATGACTTTATTTTTGATTTCAATTTGATTGGCGCTATTCAAACCCAATCCAGCAACACGGTAATAAACAATGTTGGGGGTCAAGTCGAGAAATGCAGATGCTTCTACTGTTCTCACTTGATATTTAAGGTATAAATCTACGGCGCGGCGTTCAATTGCTGGTTCATTAGGGCTGTGAATTAAATTAAATGCATAAGGCCCTTGAGGTAAAGCTTGTTGAATGCGATTTATGGCTGCCTCCAAACGTTCTGGAGTTAAACCACCTGCACCAAAGGAACTCAAAATTTGCTCTTTACCTAGTGCAATTACCATTTCTTCGGAAGCAATTCCGCCAGCCATTGCGCCGGTTACGTAGGCATATTTGACTCCATGAGAGGAGAGAAAATTGGGATCTCCAAATTGCTGAATGCGGATTGGGGCTGCAAATGTTAACAGTTCTACTTGTGCTGTTGTGCCATTATCACCAGGGGATAAATAGCCCTCGTTGGTGACACCGATTTTTCCGGCAACTTTCACGATGTAGGAGGGTTTATTTAACACCATCAATTTATCTTTGATGGTTTGTTTCTCAAAAGATACTGTTTCTAAAGAACCTTTCCAAACCTGGTTTTTGTTATAAGACCAGGTGGAGAAGTTAAGGCCATTATCGTGTTTACTTAGTACCGTATCTACGGTTGTCACGGTAGTTATCCCTCGGATTACAAACAATGGATGGTAAAAGTGAAGGGGGTAGACTTTTTAAAGGGGTCTACGTTTTTTTAACGTAGACGCGGAGCGGCTTGCCGCAGGCTACCGCAGAGGCGCAGAGAGCGCAGAGGAAGGAAGATGCACTTAATAATTAGTAAATCAACTGAAAACGAATTCCTAACATAGAAATCTTCTCTATTTCTCTTCTCTCTGTGTTCTCTGCGCCTCCGTGGTTCGTTTATTTTTCCTATAAATCTCTTATCAGGATTCGTCGTTAAGCAAGTTTTGAGCGCAAGCTAGTTGTAATTGAATTATTTCGCTCATTTGCTGACTGTAATCTTGTCTAGCTTGTAAAAAAGCTGTGTGCGCTTTAGTTATCTTTGAATTATTAGCATTGAGCTTTTGATACTGGGTCTTATTTAAATCGAACATGCTGATGATGCTACTAATTTTTTTAGTTCTGACGGGTGGGGAAAAAACAGGAATTGGCTGTCTGATTGCGCTTGACTCAGAAGATTGTAATTGTTCTCTGGGTTCAAAAACGTTATCAATGATATTTTTCGGTTGGAGTTCTTCTCGCTGAGGCAAGATGTTAGGGAAGTAATTTTCTTCTTGCGTTATTTGGTTGGAAGTATTAAGATAATCTGTGATTTCAGATTGTTGGATATTAGGTATATTTGGATGCTGTTTTTTGAAGCGTTCGCCCTTGGCGTTGGCGGAGCCATCGCTCCTAAGATCCTCAGCCCAATCTTCAACAAGTTTGCGGTTTTCGTCGCTCAAAATAGTAGCAGCGATCGCTTTTCCACCCAAGGTAACTGTTCTCAATGTTGCTTTATTTTGATTAGCGGTTTCTTGGGCTTTGCTATACAGTGGTGATAAATCTACGTTCACCTGATGACTGAGTAGTTTTGCTAATGCTTTGACCATTGAAGCATGGTCATCCATCCCTCGACGATTTAGAGAGACTGTGATATGTTCTTTGTCGCCGAGAATTTTATCAATCCATCGGGAACAAACACTACCTGCACCTGCTTCTAAGAATATTCTGACACCATCGCCGTAAACACGGTTAACTAATTGTGGAAAATCAAGTTCTTGGCACAATCCTTTGGCGATGTTGTGAGCAATGGCATCACTTTCAAGTACAATTGGCTGATAATTGGCGGCAGAATAAAACACAATACCGGGGATATTTTGGGATGGTAAGGTGTTTACCTTCTTAATTTCCTCGAACTGCGATCGCATCGCTTCACAATGTATCACATGGTCGAAGGGCGCGGGGAAAGAATTACAACCTAAAGTTTGAATTACTAGCTTACAGGCTGCATCATCACCAGCAATTAATACTTCTTCTGGTGTATTGATTTGAGTTAAGTAGACGCGATTCTCATGTTTTAGGCATTCTCTAACTTGGGATGGAGTAGCCATGAGAACATAAGTATTCCAAAAATTATTGTTTTGTGGATTTGGTGAATCTGTTAATCCCCAATATTCACGTACAGCATTTTTCGGGCCAGATAACTTATCGCCAAATAGAGGTGATGAGTTTAAGGTATTACTTCCGCCCTCAAAATCACTCCAAACTCCTTGAGCAACCATCATGCTAGTTTCACCCAAGCTATACCCAAAAACGGATTTCGGCTTGACTTGAAAATCATCTCTAAAAATTGCCGTCATGTATCTCGCAAAGGCGATTTCACTTTCAAACATTGCTAGTGAATCATCTAACAATTGCTTTTCGAGAGTTTCTAGTTGCCTGGTTGTCAGTTTAGGTAAACTTCTGGGATAAACCAATTTTTCAACATCGGCAGCCCGGTTGTAGAGATTGTTACTTTTTAAGTCCTCGAAGACTTTCGGAAATAAACGGAAGACACTGCGACCAATGCCGATATAAGAATTGACTGCTGCGGGATAAACATAAGCAACTGCTCCAGTTTTACCCAATGGTTTTGCTGTGAAATAACTACCTAGTGGTGTTTGCCAATCTGTGCCCTTTTCAAAAGCATTATTTACACCTTTGCGGGCAGATTCAATTTCTTTGAGTAAATCTTTTTGGTTACGTCCTGTGATTGATAAGACGTATTTTGCTTCAGAATGCTGTTCAAAGTTAGCAAATGTTTGGCTGGCGGTAACTGATAAAGAAGAACTAGCTTCTATGGTATGTTGGAGATTGTTGAGAAGATCGGAGATAGTGGTACGATCGCTAACTGCGATTGGGAACAGATGAAAAGGCATTTGTTGCAAATATCTGTTGTCGCGCTCCTCTTGGCTGGGTTCCTCAGATAAGATTAAATGGGCGTAACTTCCATCAATACCCATGCTATTAATTGCTGCTACTCTGCGTGTGCCGCCTTTATCGACAAACCAAGGTCTTGATTCCATTGCCACATAGAAGGGGCTACCTTCCCATAGTTGCGGTGTTTTGACACCAGACCATTTGGGGGTGGCGGGAATATACCTGTAATAAAGACAGAGGGCGGTTTTGATTAAGCTAGCGATTCCTGATGCTGTATAGGTGTTGCCGATATTGGCTTTGACGCTGCCCAATGCACAATGCAAACCATTGCCTACTTTTGGATAAGCTTGCAATAAACCTGTGATTTCGGCTTCATCCTGCTGGGAAACGCCACTACCGAAGACTTCTACATAGTTAACCTCTGTGGGTTGAATCTCTGCCATCTCGAAAGCTTGTTTGCAGACATTACTGATAGCTGAAGCATCAGGTTTTACCAGAGCGTTACTGTCAGTAGAATTACCTTGTGCAAAACTCATGGCATCAATGACTGCATAGATGCGTTCATTGTCTTCCTTAGCAGCTTCGTAGCGTTTGAGGACGACAGCACCAGCACCTTCGCCAACAGTCCAGCCATTAGCTTGTTGGTCATAACCCAACGTATTGACACCCGTATTAATTGGTGCAAATTGGCTGCGGAACAAGACATTTTCCACACCACCGGCTAAATCTACCGCACCCACAACGACTGCATCAACTTCTCCAGTAGCGAGTAGCATTTGCGCCACTTCCAAGGCTTTGAGAGCAGAATTTTCGCCAGCGCTGATGGTGAATGCCGGGCCAGTGAAATTCCATAAAGCTGAAATCCGACTCGCCATAATGTTGGCGATGTGACTCACATATTCGCCGATTTCTACTGGTTGGTGAATGCTATCTTTGACAATGGTTTCCAGTTGTGAAAGCTGTTCAGCAGGTAAAGAAATTCCTTGGTTGAGTAAGCCGTCCTTAACTTGCCAAGACAAATTCCATCTTTGCTGTAGCTGATGCACAGAGAATTCTGTCTCGGCGGCGACAATCACTGCCACATTGCCACCCTCCTGTAGTTTCGCATCTTTCACGGCGCGATCGCTAACCTTCAGCAGTAATAATTGTTGCGGGTTTAACTTATCTATTTCATTCGGTGGGATTTTGCACGATAAAGTATCGATTTCAAAATCTTTGATATATGCCCCTACTGGTGCTTTCCCGTCTGTTAAACCGTACTCTTTCAGGATACTTTCTTGATTTTCTATACCATGCCATCTTTGAGGCGGTAGGGAAGTAAAATGTTGTGTTCCATCATAAATGCTGCGTTCAAAAGCATCTAAACCATTACAGTTACCAAAAAAGGCATCCATGCCGACAATGGCAATTTTGGCAGGTGGAACAGGTAAACTTGATTCAACTGGTTGTGTTGTATTTCCTTGTTCTAAAATCAGATGAGAATTAGTGCCGCCAAAACCAAAAGCGCTAATAGCTGCCCGTTTAATTGGTGCGTTATTATTAGGCCATGCTGTAGCTGTTCTAACAATTTTGTCGGCAGAAATTGTACCTTTTTCCGATGTTAAAGGTTCCGAAACATTCATGGTTGCTGGAATTACACCATGCGACATACTCAAAATAACTTTAGTCAAGCCAACCATACCAGCAGCAGTTAGCAAGTGACCAGTATTTGCCTTAGCAGAACCTACCAGAGGTGCAGCTTTATTTTGACCAAAGAATGTTTCTATGGAGTTGAACTCGGTTGTATCTCCTAGCAATGTGCCGGTGGCGTGACATTCTAAATAATCAATGGTTTTGGGACTAAATTTTGCCTCATTATAGGCTCGTTCAAAAGCTAAGACTTGTCCTTTAGGATTAGGGCTAAGTAGGTGCTTACCTTTGCCATCATTCGAGAGTCCATTACCGCAGATAGTGGCGAGAATATTATCACCATCTCTAACAGCATCAGAATATCTCTTCAGCATCACCATCCCAACACCATCGGCGGGAATTAGCCCTCTAGAGGATTTATCTAAGGGGCGGCTGATGCCGTTTTCTGCATACCCTTGAACACCGGAAAATAACATCCGTACGAATAGGGAATCGGCACAACTGATGGCTCCAGCTAACATGACATCAGCTTTGTGTGACCATAAGTAATGAGATGCTAGTTTAATAGCATAAAATGATGACGAACAAGCAGCATCCAGACATAAATTAATCTGGGAGAGGGAGAAGGCTTGAGCAACGATTGATGCTGGTAAACCAGATATCATCGCATTGTACAAAGATGCTTTAGTTGCACTTGGGACAGCTAAATCAAACTCTTCATACTGCAAAAGTTCTCTGACAGCAGGGGTAATAGCTTTCTGGTAAATTGGTGAGAATAATTGATTAGATAATTTTGTCGGAAATGACAAATTACCTAAAATTACGCCGCATTTTGCCAGGACATTTTGATTACCCCAATAACCACTTTGTACAATTGCTTGTTTGGCGGCATACAATGACCATTTGAAGGTGTTATCTAAACCAGCAACAAGTTCTGATGGTAGATTGTATTCGGAAGGATTAAACTGGAAGTTGCGGATGTATCCGCCTTTGAGGGAATAAGTTTTGTCTGGTGTGCCTTTAACTGGATTGTGAAAGATTGTCGGATCTACTCCGATTTCTTCGACGGTTGCAGAGGATGTCGAATCTTTTTGATTAACGATGTTTTGCCAGTATTCTTCAGGATTCTTTGCATCGGGGAATAGGCATGATAATGCGATGATGGCTATTTTTTCCACGATTTATATGCTCCGAGTTTGGGTATTTAGCAAGAGATAATTAAAAGGCAGGATTTACGCTGTTCCCCAAACTTTGAAGATGGAAACCTCACTTCCATTCCTCTCCCCTAAAAGGGGAGAGGCTTTGAATTCTCCCCCTTCCCGCACTTCGTGCCGCTACGCGAACGTAGGGAAGGGGGCTGGGGGGTTAGGTTTCGCGTTAACTGTGAAAAGCCAAGAAAAATTACTAGCTTCTAAGCATTTTCATTGACCAAATAATGGCATGAGCGCCGAGCATTCGTGAATAGATTTTACCTTGGCGGTCGTGTATGATAAAGTTTGCGATCGCACTACTTGGTGTCTTAGCTAGTACTTCACAAGAAACGTAAAAAGTTTCGTTATGTGGTATCATTACAAACTGTTCAAATTTTTCGACTTTTCCAGGTAAACAACCTTCTTCATGAAAGTGTTGTGTCCAAACCCATAAGGCGTGCATACTCAAGTCAGTTGTATAAGGATTGACCCATTGCACGGGGAATTGTCCTTGTTGCTCTGCGGTAAGTTCTGGCCAAAGACATTCTGTTGTAATTTTTTCAGGACTGATGTTTAAAACTCTTTTGATTTCTTGAAAAGCGGGGCCATGAAATAATGTGGCTCCTCCATTTTGGTAAAAAGCTTTTCCTGTAGCCGTGATGATGTTATCTTGTTCGAGATTGAGAGATTCATAGATGGGTGCATCTGGGATTTCACGCTGGAGATTGAGTTGAGCACTAAAATGAAAATGGATTCTCCCTTCTGGGTTTTTACTCGAAATTTTGGCTTTAAGTTCGATTCTTTCAAGGTTAACTTTAGAAATTTCTTCTATTTCTAAAATATGTTCCTTCGCTAAGGTTTCATTGAAAGTAATCCCCTTCAAAACTTTAAAATCTTGGTAATAAAACAACCGATAACCAGGATATAATTGTTCACAAGCATTAATAATCCAGGTCATTGCACAAGTTGCTGGTAAAACTGGAGAGCCAGCAATAGTATGATCGTGTAAAAATGGATTAGCCTCTAATGTCATTTGGCGACGAATACGATAAGTTCGTAGTTCGGAATCTAACTCTGCCGCCATTGGAACTAGTGGACTACCAATAACAACTTGTGCGGTTGCATGATTAGTATTATCCATTTCTTTAACGAGCATTTGTGCGCCAACTGCAATGGGAATTATTTCAATTTTTCGCTCTTGAAAAATCTTCTTTAATTCGGCTGTCACCATTCCACTATCCCAAGCGCCCCAGTTGATTGCGACTACATGACAGGAAGGATAACTTTGCTTAAATATATGGGCTGATTTGTTCAGAATTTCATTAGCGATCGCATAATCAGATTGTCCAGGATTTCCGTAAAATCCTGTTACTGAAGAAAACAAAACTAAATGCTGAAGTTGATTAGGGTTGACGCAAGCCAGCAGGTTTTCTAAGCCTTGAACTTTGGCGGTATAAACTTTTTCAAAATCTTCTTCTGTTTTCTTTTCAATTAACTTATCAGCTAAGTTTCCAGCGCCGTGGATGATTCCGGTAATTGCGCCGAGATGTTGTACAGCAGTGGCAAGTTTTTCTTGTAAGGCTTGCGTATCTGTAACATCAACGCTGATATATTCTGCTTTAGCTCCAGTTTTTTCAATTGCTGCTAAGGTCTTTTTAATTTCACGGCTGGAGGTAATTTTGTTATATATTTTTTGCACATTCATGGGTGTGGGCTTCTCTCCTTGAGAAAGAAGATTTTCCATGATGCATTTTTTCAATGCGGATTCATCGGAATTTTGGGCATAATCTGGCTCGGTTTCTAATAGTTTGGAGCGACCGAGGAGGATGAATTTGCCGGGTTGCTGTTGGGCTAATCTGATAGTACACTCAGCCGTAATCCCTTTTGCACCGCCGCTCACGACAAAGACAGATGATGGACTAAGCTGGGCTGTTTGTGTCATAAATCCTCGTAAATACCTGCATAAATTTGCTTTTTTTGTAACCTCTCTTCCTCTCTTCCTCCGCGTCCTCTGTGTCTCTGTGGTTCGTTTAAAAAAATTTTTATAACCGCAGAGGCGCAGAGAACACAGAGAGAAAGAAACAAAGAGGGAGAAGAGAAATTATCACAAATGGTTTAGAACTGTTACATATTAATCAACATGCGATGTGCAACTTATTCTTGAAACCCCGCTTCCATTCCTCTCCCCCACAGGGAGAGAGGCTTTGATTCTTACTCCCCTTCCCTTGTAGGGAAGGGGTTGGGGGTTAGGTTTGAGAGAAAGTTGCACACGGCGTTAATCAACCTTTTAATCGGCGATAATAGTAACTCGTCCTTGTGAGCCGTAGCCAACTTCACTAATATAAAGATTGGGATCGTGAAGCTCGGCTATGATGTTTTGTACTGATTGTTTCGCATCAAGTCTGGGGCTGAGGTCGATCGCACGGGTGAAAACTTTTGGCCATTCCCATCTCAGAGTTTTGGTTAATCCGAATAAACCAGCACCGATCGCACCGAAGTTGACTTTGTACTCTAAACCGAAGGCTCCATCAAGGTGAGCGACTGTGCAGAAACAACTACGTCCATGACGCGCGGCTTCGTTGAGGGAGGGTTTCAGGTGTTTCGCCATCAAAAATACGTGCTTGACGATCGCCTTTTCTGATTCGTTATAAGAAATACTTCCAGTATGATTTCCTACAAACATCGGATGGAGATGGATGAAAGCCCCAATCGCTCCGCAGTGAGATGCGATCGCTTGCAATTGTTGTTGAAGATGTTCTTCACTCAAGTTTGCTAAGGTGACGCGGGTTACTCCTGTGGGTAAGGGCGCTTGCTGGGCGATGAGCGATTGGGGGAAGCTGATAACTACTACTTTCCAGCCTTTCTCGATTAGGGATTCAGTTAATTTATAAGTCGTGAGGGAACCATCATCGGTAATTAAACCGATGTGTCCCTCTGGTAACTTGAAATCCAAATAATCGGGCTGTGGTAGGCTTCTGAGTTTGACGAGATGGCGCTGGATATTATGCTCTAGTTCATGTTCTAATTGGGGTGGCTGCTGTTGGACAAACTCAGGTTCAGACTTTTTTTTTTCACCTCCAGCCAACTGCTGTAGGTAATCGACTATTTGACCGATGGTGCGGAGATCGCCGAGTTCTTCAATATTCGGTTTAGGTAAGTTGGGGTATGTTTCTTGCATCGCCCCTAAGATTTCCACCCGTTTAATCGAATCAATCCCTAAGTCGGCTTCCATGTCCATTTCTAGTTCCAGCATCTCGACTGGGTAGCCGGTCTTATCGCTGGTGATGGCTAACAGGGTTTCGCCTAAGTTTGCAAATTCATCACTTGTAGCGGGTTCTGGTTCTGGGGTGAATGCGATAACTACGCTTGGTTCAGGTGCAACGACTACCTCAACTACTGGTGCAGCCTCTACTGCAATCTCAGTTGCTGGTTGTACTTCGTGAACTGCAATTTCTACAGTAATACTTTTGGAAGCGTGGGATTGCAGATACTCTACAACTTGACCGATGGTGCGTTTTTCTGACAGTTCTTCTAAATTGGGCTTGGGTAAGTTAGGGTACATCTCTTGTAGCGCCCCTAAGATTTCCACCCGTTTGATAGAGTCAATTCCTAAATCAGCCTCCATATCCATGTCCATTTCCAGCATTTCGACTGGGTAGCCGGTCTTGTCACTGGTGATGGCTAAGAGGTTTTTATCCAAGTCAACAATATCGATGGTTGCGCCAGATACAGGTGCAGCAGTTGTGGGTGATGGTTCTGGGGTGAATGCAACAACTTCCTCAACTGGAGGTGAGCTAATTTTGACTACAACCTCGGCTTGGGGTTCTACTACTGTGACAGGTGTTGCGACTACAGGTTCTACTGTCTCGACAGTGGCGAAGTGCGGAGTCGGAAGTAGAGATGCGATTGATCGCGTCTCTGGGGATATAGGAGTTTCAACTACAGGCTCTACAAAAGCCGGGAGGGGTGCTTGGGTAAAAGCTACCGGCAAAGGTTGGCTTTCTACTATCTTGGTAGGTGCATCAGTAACAGTTGTTTCTGTTGTGAAATGATGGCGTACCGCATCGCTTAGTTTCTCTGTTAGTTGAGTTGTTCCCTCACCAGAGATAATTTGAGAATACTCTTGCTGGATGAGTTGGAAAAAGCTCTTAGTATATTCCAACTGCTCTTGAAGATATTGCTCATGGATGCGTAGGGTTTCACCTTGTTGAGAGTGAAACTGCATCATGCTGCGCTCTAAGCTTTCCATGACAACTAGCTTCATTTTGGCAGTTTCGGCTGTTGATTTACTTTCACTCAACAAGGAATTCTGCTGCTGCATCAGTTGGAAAAACGCTTTAGCGTATTCCATTTGATGGTTGAGATAAGTACCGTGAACTTGTAAATTCTCGGCTTGATTTTCCTGGAACTGTGTCAGGAGGTATTCTAAACTTGCTAAAAGTTGTTCGTAATTTGTCAGCTTTTCTGGTGTTGGTTGCATCTTAGATTCCTGGACTGGTTGTGACAGGGTGACAGGATTCATCTGTTGCTCTGGCTGGGTGATGATATTAGATGTCACACCATTCATTGCTGAGGCGGATTTTTTATGTCCGTTAGTTTCTATCACTGCTAGAGGTGGAGTTACACCTGGGCTGCTAAACAAAGGAGCCGCAGTTTCAGAATATTCAGGAGTAGGTAATGTAACTTTATGTCCATCCTGCAAAGCTAGAGCGAAGGCATTTTTCGTTTTTTCGGATCTGTAGTTTATGCCGTTTAAACGTACATTTAATGTCTTCTTAGTCTCAATTGGAGGTATGGTTTGGGGAAGTTGGTAAGGATCTAGGTTATTCAAAGCCAGACCAATTACCCGCAACTGCACAACTGCTTCTCGCAAAGAGCGATCGCTATTCTTTTGAGTGCTGGGGTTCAAAGATACGGTAAGATGAGGGCGATCGCCAAGGATATCTTTTACCAAATTGGTCAGAATTCTCCTTGGGCCAAATTCCACAAAGCAAGTACCACCGGCTGCATAGATATTTTCAATTTCCTGTTTAAACAGCACTGAGTTGGAAAGGTGCGTTTCCAGGATTTTTTGAATACCTTGAGGTTCATTGGGATACTGCTTACTGGTGACGTTGCTGTAAACAGGGATTCTCGGACTTTGGAATTTGACAGACTTGGTGGCGATCGCAAATGATTTTTGAGCAAAGGCGATTAGCGGTGTATGGAACGCTGCTGATACAGGTAACAATACAGCCGTATATCCTTTCTCGTGTAAAGCCTCTCTGATTCTCGCTATTTCTGCGGTAGGCCCAGCCAAGACAAATTGAGTCGGAGAATTTTGATTAGCGATCGCAACTTGGGGAAAACGCTTCAGCACTGCTTCGACTTTGCTGATGTCTTCTTTAACAGCCAACATACTACCCGCATCATGATCCGGATCTTCGGGTGCAGCCATTGCTTGACCCCTAGCTTTCACTAAGAACAAGTAATCTTCTGTACTCAAAACCCCCGCAGCCCACAACGCTGTGAGTTCTCCAAAGCTATGTCCTGCCACAAAATCTGACTTGAACCCAGCTTGTTGCAGTATGCTATACATCCCTGCACTCAACACCCCGATGGCTGGTTGAGCGTATTCTGTGCGTTGTAAGGCAGCAATTTGGACATTTTTTTCTGCTTCCTCAAACACAGGATGAGGAAAAACAATCTCTGATAGCGGCTGCAAATTATCTTTGAGCAACAGGCTATCCATATAGCCATGAAGACGCCGCATCAAAGGAAAATTCATCACCAGTTCGCGTCCCATCTCCAGGTATTGCGAACCTTGACCAGAAAATAGAGAGACAACTTTTCCACCCAACTCCATACCAGAGGCGCGGTAATAAATCCCTTGGGGATGCTCCCAAGATGCTGCGGTTCCTTTATGTTTCAGCCAGTCAATGCTAGTTTGCAGCAACTTGCAAGCTTCTTCGAGATTCTCAGCTACAAACCCAAATCTGGCAGCAGAAAGGGGAATTTGTTGTGATTTGCACTCATTGACTAATTGTGCGTAGTGTGTAGGTGCATCTGGCGAACGCAACTTACCTAAAATGTCTTCAGATTTGCTCAACAATTGGTCTACTGTGGGAGCAAATAACAGCACTTCACTAGCGCCACTATGTAAGCGGTAAGCGTCGTTTTGGTCAGCTTCATATTCTTCCAAAACAACGTGATAGTTGGTTCCACCAAAACCGAAAGAACTTACACCCGCGCGTCTTGGCGCTTCCCCTTCAGCCCGAATCCAAGGTCTAGTTTCGGTATTTAGATAAAAGGATGAATTTTTAATGTTGAGTTTGGGGTTCGGCTCGGTAATGTTAATTGTCGGCGGTAATACTTTGTGATGTAAAGCCAAAGCAGTTTTAATCAAACTCGCCGCACCCGCAGCCGCTTTTGTGTGTCCAATTTGTGATTTCACACTACCCAAAGCGATGTGCTGCTTTTTCTCATCATGCACATCAAAGAAGTCTTTTAAAGAACCGAATTCTGTCGGATCTCCAGCCATTGTACCGGTGCCATGTGCTTCCATCAAACCAACAGTAGCGGGAGAGAAGCCGGCATCTTCATAAGCACGTTCTAAGGCTTTAACTTGACCTTCTTTGCGAGGAGCATAAATGCTCTTGTAACGCCCATCACTAGAAGTACCAATACCTTTAATTACGGCATATATTTTATCGCTGTCCCGTTCAGCATCTTCTAACCGTTTGAGGACAATCATCCCGATACCTTCACCCAGCATCATCCCATCTGATTTAGCATCAAAAGGTTTGACATTTTCACTAGGAGAAACAGCCGGTGTTTTGCTGAACGAAATGTAAGCCATGATGGTGTTATCGGTATCAACACCACCAGTTAGCATCATGTCAGAACGATGCTCAACTAGCTCACTAATTGCCATTTTTAAAGCACCGAAGGAACTAGCACAAGCGGCATCAACTACGCAATTCATCCCGCCAAAATTTAGGCGGTTGGCAATTCGTCCGGCGACTACGTTTGCTAACATTCCAGGGAAAGCGTTCTCATCCCATTTCACATAAGCGCTTTTGATTTTATCGACGATTTTTTTGGTATCTTCATCAGATAAACCACTGCTTTTGAGAACTTTTTCCCAAATCGGATATTCCAACCTGGCAGAAAGTGGCATTCCTAACTGCTTGGCCATAGCCACGCCTAAGATTACTCCAACAGTTTCGCGGCTAAACTCCCGTTTTTCGCCATAACCTGCATCTTCCATCGCCTCTTTTGCAACCACTAAGCTTAATAGTTGCGATACATCTGTAACTTCCAAAATGCTGGGTGGGATGCCGAATTCCATCGGGTTAAAATCTACCTCTGGAAGAAACCCACCTCTTTTACAGTAGGTTTTATCCTCAGTAGTTCTGGGATTCGGATCGTAATAATCTTCAACACTCCAGTGAGTCGAAGGAACATCAGTAATACAATCAATTTTGTTTACTATATTTTGCCAGTATTCCCGCAAATTTCTAGCTTTAGGTAATAGAGAAGCCATCCCAACGATAGCTATAGGATTGTGTTGTAATTGTCTGTTAATTTTGTTGATTGACACTGATTTATCTGAATTCATTTTTTTTCCCTCAATAGACTTAATCACAGCCTGTTCACAATTATTGACAAGGCTCTCTAACTCCGCTAAGGCAGTATCAATTGAATAAGCAGACATAGGGCATAGTGAGTACTGTGGATTGTGTAGCTACAGTAATTTCTGTTGCCTACTAATTAATGTAAAACTCTCGTTTTGTAAGCAGTTAGCTATCTTGTTTCTGCTAAATGCTTGTCTCCAAATCGATACCACACGATACATTCTGCCAGGGTAAAGCCTTATGTTTCCAGGCGACTTTGGCACACTGCGATCGCAAAAAATTGTTATCCAACGCTAGACTCTTGAAATTATGGCAATAGGTCGATGACGTTGTTAAAACTGGTAAAATAGTCTTGGAGTGTAATAGCTGCTTGACCAGTGAATTCAATCCATTTGTAATAGTAGAGATTTTGAGCAATGGTATCCCACTGGAACAATAAAAACTGAGGAGTAGCTAAAGGAACAGAAACGCTTTTTTTGCCTGAAACCGTTTGATTATCTAGCCTAACTACAGCAATATAGCTGTTATTAATGACAACGTTCTGTATCTTGATCAATGTCATAGCTAGTTTTAACGTCCAGGATAATATATTTTATGGGATTTCCCCCAGCAAAGTTGACAAGTTCGTTACAGAAAAGACACCACCTTTAATCCGAGTTTATGCAAGTTTAAAAAGTAATTAAACGATCATAATGTGATGAACAAGCAGTTATGTTTAGTTATTTTTAATTTTAAAACTCTAATTAAATAACTAGTTTGCTTAACTGCTTTTAAGCATTGAATTAATAAAAACAATAACACACTTTACATAAACTAAATCATTCCTTTAAAGTTATTTTATAAATAAACCTCCACTATTGCTGATGTGACTTTTGAATAAAATTCAGCATCTCAGTATAATTTATGGCTATATAAATGTGTGAGATATTTTATTATCTACGGGTTAGCCAAAAATTTGTGCTGGATTAAGTTAACAATCCAAATCTGTTGTCTAGTAAGTAACAATTCTATGAATACATAGATAAATTGAATAACCATAAGTATGTTTTCTCAGAGAAACATCATAATTGAATCAAAGTTTTGGGTTATTTTTCAATATAAGTCAAGTTAAGACGCAAAGCGGTTATTTATAAAGCAAATATTAATTTTTAGTATGTTGCTTGGTAAACATAATTATGATTACATCCTTTAAAAGGGCGGTTAGAAAGCGCAGCTACACAGATAAACGTCAAAGTATCGCGCCGGGACATCTCACTTTCGTAAAAAACCTTGTAAAACCTCACCCCAACCCTCTCCTTGGTAAGGAGAGGGAGCAAGAATCTTGTTTCTCATCTGGTATATTTGCAAAACTGAGATGCTCCCGTATCGCGCTGACTAACATCCCGCCGAGAGCTTAAGTTCTGCGACTCATAGTTCATAAATTTTCCCTTTCATCAAAGATAGCCATGTACATCGCTTCAAATTTTGTATTTAGTCCTCTTGAGAGGACTTGAGCTATTAGCCTTGGAATTTATTCCAAGGTGGGATGGCAACGAAGCAGAAGATTTATATAGCGGTTATCGGTTGAGTAACCCACCCCCAACCCTCACCCCGCTCTTCGAGAAGGGTCTATGATGTACCTCATCTGATTAGGAAAGGCTATAAGTATGTTGGTAATCACAAGGGGCCAAATCCCTTGTTAAAGGTAAACAAACTTCCGCCACCGTGGACTCGTGTATTTTTAGATATGCGTTGACGTAACGCACTAAAGGTATCGTTTCATGCCTTTAATTACTATGAGCAAAGCTGATAATAATGTCTAATAGTACACAACCTTGCTAACAATAATCTGTTAGTAATATCAAATCTGCTTAATAACAAACTATCTTTTAGTATTCAATTAGCAGACGCGGGATTAGTAATGAGCAAATTTATTCCGTCTCTAATCTGACTGTGATGAAATATGTTAGTGATAGATTCAAGACTTATGCAAAGCTAATTTGTTGACGAAATTAAATTTTTATGCCATTATTAATAACAAGTTTATCCAAACTTTGAGTTCATTTTTACTGGCGCTTCGTTGTTCTTGAAAGTTAAGTTTTCTGGTTAGCGCTATTGTATTTTACGCTACTGGATTATATGTCAAATTAGGATATAACTTAGGAAGCTTTGAAGTAAGACACCATTAATTTTCACGCCCCCATAGTGAGTTTGGGCGGCAAAAGCGTACAACAATTCATATAAAACCAATTTAGACCCATCCACTTTATTAAGATAGAAACCCTAGAGGAAAAGCCCTCTTGGTAATTTGCGGATGAGTCTATATCTAAGCGACTAAATATAACCAGGCTATCCCCTAGAAAACAGAATTGGAATGAAAAGATGGCAGTAAATAAAGAAAGCCGATTATTCACAAAACCCGTAGGGCGATCGCAAGTAATTTTAGCAGCTTCTCTGACTTTAGCGGCCGGATTAATAGCTTTTTATAGTTTGGTACCATTTTGGTCTAAACCTAAAGTTGTGACACCAGCAGCAAATCCGCCAAAAGCTGTCACCCCTGCGAAAGTTGCTGTAACCGCCTTGGGACGTTTGCAGCCAGAAGGTGAAGTTACTTCTTTGACTGCTCCTGCTTCTAATAACGGGGTGCGAGTAGAAAGACTGTTGGTAAAAGAAGGTGATGCAGTTAAAGCAGGGCAATTACTGGCGTATCTAGAAAATTATGGTCGTTCTAGAACCGCATTGCAACAGGCTTTAGACCAACTGCAAGTTGCCAAAGCTAAACTAGCGCAGGTTAAATCTGGAGCTAAAACCGGAGATGTCGATGCTCAAAAGGCAGCGATCGCCGGTTTAGAGCCACAATATAAAGGAGACGTTGCTACACAACAGGCAACAATCGACCGTATCCAGGCGGAAGTAGACAATGCTCAAGCCGAGAACGATCGCTATCAGCAATTATATAGACAAGGTGCGATCGCGGCTTCTGTAGCAGATACCAAAGCTTTGCAACTCAAGACTACACAACAGCAGCTAACAGAAGCCCAAGCCACCCTCAAGCGGACTCAAGACACATTCCAAGAACAACGCAAGCAAGCACAAGCGCAACTCACCAGTATTAGCGAAGTGCGTAGTGTAGATGTTCAGGTAGCACAAAGCGAAGTCAACAGTGCAACAACTTCTGTTCAACAAGCAAAAGCCGACTTGGATTTAAGTTACATCAAATCTCCCATAAATGGCAAAATTTTGAAAATTCACGCCAAAACTGGAGAAGTAATCAACACCAACACCGGATTTGCTGAAATAGGTAAAACATCTCAAATGTATGTGATTGCAGAGGTGTATCAAACCGATGTTCAAAAAGTGCGTGTAGGACAAAAAGCCACAATTAACAGCACTGCATTTACTGGAACATTAAAAGGAACTGTGAAAGAGATTGGTTGGCAAGTTGACAAGCAAAGCATCTTTAGCCTCAACCCTGGCTCAGATACAGACCGCAGAATAATTGAGGTAAAAGTCTCTATCGATAATCCCGCAGATAGTGAAAAGGTAGCTCGTTTAACTAACTTACAGGTGGATGTAGCCATTCATATTTAGTCAATTGAGCATTGGGCATGGGGCATTAGTTATTAGCCATTCACAAATGACAAATGACAAATGACAAATGACAAATAACAAATAAATCCATGATTTTCAAAATTCCTTTAGGATGGCTACAGCTAGCGCAGCAAAAAGTTCGTTTACTAGTAGCTGTAGCTGGGATTGGTTTTATTGTGCTGCTAATGTTTGTGCAACTTGGTTTTCAAGATGCTCTCTATTCAAGTGCCACCGCAGTACATCAGAATCTCAAAGGAGATTTATTTTTAGTTAGTTCTCAATATAAATCTTTGACCTCAAATCAAAGTTTTTCGCGGACTCGTTTGTACCAATCTCTGGGGTTTGATGGCGTAGAGTCAGTTAGCCCCATGTATTTGCAATTTGCAAAACTAAAAAATCCGGCAACTGGTGAGAAATATTCAATATATGTTATTGGTTTCGATCCCGGTAGACCTGTGATGAACATCCCAGAAGTTGAGAAAAATTTAGATAAACTGAAAATTCCCGATGTCGTGCTTTTTGACCGGAGTTCTCGCCCAGAGTTTGGCCCAATAGCTACAAAATTTGATGCAGGAGATACTGCACAGACAATTGAAATATTTCCCTTCAATTCATTAGTTGGCTATAGAGTTAGAATTGGTGGTTTATTCAGCTTAGGGCCTTCCTTTGGGGTAGACGGAAACTTGCTTGTTAGTGACTCAACTTTTCTGAGGATAAATCCCAATAGTCGTCCGGCAGATATGATAGATATCGGTTTGATTTCCCTCAAATCTGGTACTAATGCAGAAACAGTACTAAAAAATTTGCAAGCAAGTTTGCCTAATGATGTCCAAGTTTTTACCCGCCAAGGCTTTATTGATTTTGAGAAAGAATATTGGGCTGTCAGAACACCTATTGGTTTTATACTTAACTTGATGTTGACAATGGCTGCGGTTGTTGGTGTGGTAATTGTTTATCAAATCCTTTACAGCAATATTGCTACGCAGTTCGTTGCTTATGCCACTTTAAAAGCTATAGGTTATGCCAATAGATATTTATTAAATGTGGTATTTCAGCAAGCTTTAATTTTGGCAATTTTAGGTTTTATTCCAGGATTTCTTAGTTCTATCTTGGTATATAGTTTTGCAGCAGAAGCAACTAAATTACCAATATTGATGACCATTAATAATGCACTCATTGTCTTAACTTCAACAGTTTTGATGTGTATAGCATCAGGAGCGCTTGCTATCAACAAACTCCGCTCCGCAGATCCGGGAGATATTTTCTAGTTATTGTTACCAGCAAAATAATTAAATTATTTTGCTCTGATATAGGCTCATAACTAAGAATTGGTGCAGACTCTCCACAGAAAATAGCTCTTTATACCCATTTTAGATTTTAGATTCAAAGTCTTTACCAAAATTCCAATCCGGTATAACTTTGAAATCTTTTATCTAACAATTCAAATTCACATATTTAACAATCAGCCTGAATTCATGAACCTCAAAAACAAAACTCTCCTAATTACTGGGATTGATCAACTTGTCGGTTTGCGTACAGCCGAGTTAGCGATAGCGCAAGGAATGAATGTTCGTGGACTGCAAAGTTCTAAAGAACAGAACAAACAATTACAGAATTTAGGTGTTGAAGTAATTATTGGTAGTATCACCGATTCTGCTATTGCTCAAAAAGCTTGCCAGGGAGTAGATATTGTTTTACATACAGAGCAAATTGCCGAAGAAGCTGGCGCAATTAATCATTTTCGTGATGTGAATGTTGGCGGTACTGTCAACATAGCTAAAGCCGCTAAACAGGCTGGTGTCAAAACATTTGTGCATCTATCCAGTGTGATGGTTTACGGTTTCAACTATCCTAATGGTATTACAGAATCCGGGCCACTCTCTGGCGAAAATAATTCATACTGTCAAACGAAAATAGAAGCTGAAAAAGCACTCTTAGAACTCAATAATTCTCCAGATTTTGGCATCATCATTATTCGAGCCGGAGATGTTTACGGGCCAGGAAGTATTCCCTGGATAGTCAGACCAATTCTGATGATGCGTCAAAAGTTATTTGCCTATGCCAACGAAGGTAAAGGAGTAATCAATCATGTATATATAGATAACTTGATTGATGGCATCTTTCTGGCGATAGAAAAAGAAACCTCCGGTGAAATATTTAATATCACCGACGGGCAAGAAACTTCGTGGAAAGAGTATTTTATGCGTTTAGCAGCCATCGAAGGTTTATCTGCACCGCTTTCATTACCGAAAGATGAAATCAAGTTATTTCTAAAGCTACGCGTTCAAGGACAAAAACTTTTTCGCAAAAAAGTTGATATTTTACCAGAGTCTATAGATTTTATGACTCGTCCCTATGCTTGTTCTATTGCCAAAGCACAAAGCATGTTAAATTATAAACCAACAATTGACCTAGAATCAGGAATGCAGCTAACACATGAATGGCTGCAAAAAACAGATATTCAAAGTTTGATGAAATAGTTTTTGGGAGTCGGGAGTAGGGAAAACAGAAGAATTACAATAGTAGGTTGGGTTCAGGAATGTAGCAAGATCACCGCAGGCTTTCTTGGGTTTCGCTGTAGCTCAACCCAACCTACTGGATTCTGGATTCTTACATTGCATCTACCTAAGAATTATCTGCAATTAAGCATCAAATAATCCACAATTTTTTAGAATACTTGTTTTCTATGAGTAGCAATCAGCCACGATTGAGCATCGGATTACCTGTATACAATGGTGAAAAATTTATCAAAGAAGCCATAGATTCACTCTTGGCTCAGACATTTGAAGATTTTGAGCTAATTATTTCAGATAATGCATCTACAGATAAAACTGAAGAAATCTGTAGAGCTTATGCCGAGCAAGACCAACGTATTTGTTACTATCGCAATGACACGAATATTGGTTGCGCCCGTAACTTCAATCAAGTTTTTAAATTGTCTTCGGGTGAGTACTTTAAGTGGGCAGCCTATGATGATCTACATGCTCCAGATTTTATCAAGAAGTGTGTTGAGGTGCTTGACCAAGATCCTACTATAATCTTGTGTCACTCTCAGACATATTTCATTGATGAAAAGGGAAGTTTTCTCCAAAACTATGATATCAAACTCAAGGCAGATGCACTAAAAGCACACGAGCGTTTTCACGAATTGCTGACCAAGCATTTATGTTATCAATGTTATGGTGTCATTCGCGCCAGCGCCCTGAGAATGACACCGCAGATGGGTGGTTATGGTAATTCAGATGGAATTTTCTTGTTAAGACTTGGTATTCTCGGTAGGTTTTATGAAATTCCTGAATACCTATTTTTTGCCAGAAGCCATCCGCAACAATCAATGAGTATGTATTTCCCTAATTATTTGTTGTTTACTAACAACACAAAAAAACACTCCTTGAGTATGCTGCCTGATTTCTATGCCTATGCAGTGTGGTTTGATTCAGCAAAGAAAGGACAAATTTTATTGCCACATTGGCGAATATTCTGGGAGTATTTACTCTCTATATGGCGTAGTCCCTTGAGTTTGTATGAACGGCTGTGTTGCCATATAAGTCTACATCAGCAGTTAAAAGGGACAGAATATCTTCTGCTGAAAGATTTACTAATGGTGGTGCTAAAGCCTTGGAAAGCTTGGCAAGCAGCATCAATTAAAAAACAGCAAGTCACACCTTGAACGAATCAGTTCATAAAAATAAGCTGGCAAATACAGCTTATTTTTAACCTACAAATCACCTATTATTCACTACAAAACTATGTTGAAACTATCTCAAGTTTGTCATGTTTTGCTTGCTACTTTAGTGAGCTTCAGCTTTGCTAAAACAGTGAATGCAGAGCCAACTGTAACACTTAATGTTGTGGTAAATGGAATACATCACCAAAAAGGTGAGATTTGCTTTAGGGTTTACGCAAGTGAACAAGGATTTCCGATGAGTAATTCTAGTGGATCTCAAAATGGCTGCGCTAAGATTACTGGGAATTCTGTAAAAAAACAATTTTCCGGTTTGAAGCCTGGAACTTATGCTGTCGCCGTAGTTGATGATCAAAATGGCGATCGCAAACTCAATAAAGACTTTTTCGGTATTCCCAAAGAAGGTTTTGGGATTTCCAAAAATCCAACTGTGTCTATACAAACAGGTTCGCCAAAGTTTCGTGATGCCAGCTTTGTTGTAAACAAAAATACAACAGTCAATATCATCATGAAATATTCGCTGGATTCATAAAGGGAATAGGGAACAGGCTGTACTCTGTTCCCTGTCGCTTCTCCCCTAATTACCGATTCTTCAGAATTACGGTTGAGATCACACCTACACATAAACAAGCCGATATTCTACCGGAGACTAAAAATTTAATGGAAGATTTGGCGATATTTCTGTCTAAGTCTTTGATGGGTTGGTTGGTTATTCAGGTATGTTTTACGCTTGTCTTTATATGGTATCTGCGCTCATCTAAAAAAAAATTATTACCAGATGACCAGTTGCCGAAAACAGCAGTGATTCTTTGCCTACGCGGAGCCGATCCGTTTTTGCCTAGATGTTTGCGATCGCTCCTAAATCAAAACTATCCACAATATGATTTAAAATTGATCATTGATAGTCACGAAGACCCCGCTTGGAAAATTGCCAGTGAAACCATCACAGAGCAAGAAGCGACCAACGTTCAAATCAGCCCTTTGAGAATAGTACGCAACAATTGTAGTCTCAAATGCAGTTCTTTAATCCAAGCTGTCCGTGAGTTGGATGATTCCTACAAAGTAGTTGCTTTAGTAGATGCTGATACTATAGTGCATGTAAATTGGCTGCGAGAATTAGTCAGCCCTTTAGGGGATGCGAAAGTAGGAGCAACAACAGGTCATCGCTGGTATGTACCTACAGGTAAGTATTGGGGATCTTTAGTGCGCTACGCTGGTAATGTATCCACAGTTGTGCAAATGTTTATCTTCCAAATCCCTTGGGGTGGGACTTTGGCTGTGAAAACAGAAGTACTTCGCCAAACAGAACTGCTAGATAAGTGGGGACAAGCTTTAGGCGAAGATTTTATGATGCATGACATCCTCAAAAAACAGGGATTGCAGGTAAAGTTTGTGCCTTCGCTGCTGATTGTAAATCGGGAAGAGACTAATTTATTCAACTTAATAGATTATCTCAAGCGCCTCATCCTTTATTCTCGACTCTATCACCCACGTTGGTTAGCTCTTGTTAGTGAAGCTGTTTCTAGCATTTTGTTTCCTACTACAGTCATCATCTTAGTTCTAGAGTCGTTGTTAAAGGCAAAATGGGAAGCTGCGGCTCTTTTGTTAAGCTGCTATGGAGTCTATACTATAGGATTACTCTTGATGATGCTCGTGTTGGAATTAGAGATACAGCGAGTGGTTCGCTCTAATGACCAGGCGATCGCAAAATTATCAGCTGCTACAATCATCAAAATGTTGATTGCGATTCCCTTAACACAGTGGGTTTATGGGTTAGCGATGCTATCATCCCTGTGGGTTTCAACAGTTACTTGGCGCGGTGTTTCCTATCGGGTTCAAGGGCCCTGGAATGTCCGGCTAGTCGAATATCGCCCTTATCAATGGTTAGATCAGCCTATTGATAGTAAGGTTTCTCTTTGAAATAAATCGCTAAATATGAACTAGGGCATGAAAGTTATTACACTAAACATTCCCTAGTCTTCAAATTATATAATCTTATATTTAGTAGAACTATATTAGTTATAACCTTTGTTAAAATACACATTTTTGCTTGTTAATTACCTAAGTGTATTTGTATTAATGGCAAGGGTTTAGCCAAATATACTAAGAGGAATTTTGACTTAGTATTTTGGAGGTTTTGATAGTTTCTAATTCTAGTTTATAAATATCCTCTTGACAATCGTGAACTTCGGCTATTTGAAAATGCGTAAATACTTAGTCTAACTGTATTAATGAGAATTTCTGAGCCAAATAATCAGGATTTTCATAAAACATTTACTGCGTCAACCCTAAATTAAAAACCAGCATTCTCGTAAAATATTTCCCTTTTTTATGACTAAAAAACCACTTCGTATTGCACTGTTTACAGGATTATATGCTCCTTTCCTAACTGGAGTTTCCGTTGCAGTACACCAACGGGTTCGTTGGTTGCTAGAGCAGGGACATGAGGTTTTTTTAATCCATCCGCAAATCAACGATCGCTATCCTAAAAATGTTGGCGATCGCCCCATGCCAGGTTTAAATGAAATTCAGTCTTTCCCCAACTTCTCTGCTTACGCATTCCCCACACAACCACTGCTATTTTATAAGTCTCTTCCTCAACCGTTGAGCTATCGACATTGGAGCGATACCAAGTTGTTGGAGAAATTCAAGCCCGATATTATCATAGTTGAAGAAGCCGCGCAAATGAGAGGTTTATACTCATTTTTCTTGCAAGGTTATGGTCGCCCGATTGGCACTAAATACGCAAGACGAACAGGCACGCCAACAATATCACTCTTCCATACAGATATTGTTGCATATATCAAATATTACTTTGGGGATAAATTCTTTAACTTTGTTCGTCCCATCATTCCCGCTTTAGTTAAGCAATTTAGTGAGTTTTATGACTTCAATTACTTTTCTTCTAAAGAACAACTCACTAAATACGAAGAACTGAAATGTCAACGCGCCGAATACGTCCCTTATCAAGGCATCGATTGCGAAAAATTTCACCCGCGAAACATTTGTTATAACCCAATTCCTAACGACAACCGACCAACTCTGTTGTTTGTTGGACGCATCACCCCGGAAAAGAATGTCAACCAACTGCTTGATATATTTCCGCTCATCGCTGCCAAAATTCCTGATGTTCATCTGGTGATTATTGGTAGTGGCCCACTAGATAAAGAAATTCGTCAGCGTGCCGAAAAATTTGGATCGGGTATTACTGTATGGGGCGAGTCTCACGGTACAGAACTTTTAGGTTGGTTTGCCAGAGCAGATGTCTTTGTTAATCCTTCCATTACGGAAAACTTCTGCACTACAAATAACGAAGCACTAGCATCTGGAACCCCTCTGGTTGCAGTTATTGCACCCTCAACCTCAGAACAGGTATCTCCTGGCCATAACGGCTTTCTTGCCCAACCCAACAACCCCACAGACTTTGCCCAAATGGTGATTGCGATTCTAGAAAATCCCGAATTGAAAGCAGATATGACTCGGAACGCTCGCCCCTCCATACTCGACTTTGATTGGTCGGCATGTATGCAAAAATTTGAAGAGAAACTTTACCAAATCGTTGAAGGATCACAGAAGGTGAAGGTAGATAGAGGCAGTATAAGACGATAACGTTAAAGGAGGCAGGGAGAGGTGCATCGAACTCACGTTTATTAGCGATCGCAGGCTGCATAATATCTAGGACTTACGCACTGTACAAATTGATTATCTTGTGTATTAACGAAAATACGTCGTTTCAGGCTTTGAATAATCATCCTTTGATAAATAGCGATCGCCTAAACAGTATCCAAAAATCAAGGTTTAAAGCGTGAAATCCATACCCCATATTTAGTTTTTCCTGTCAATGCGTAAGTCCTAATATCATGTCCGTGTAATTCGCATTAGCTCCCCTTAATCCCCTCCTCGCTTGCGGGGAACTCGGGGCCCCCTCTGGGGATTAGGGGCAGGGAGACAAAGCATAGCTTTGGCGGGGTGGGGTTCTTCCGGTTTAATAAGCAATCAACTAAACATCAAACAAAGCCTGCTTATGCAGGCTTTGTTTAGATAACCCCAGATTAAAGCTCTGTGGGCGCTTTCATAATTTTTCCAGGAGATTGAAGAACTAAATTGAAGAACTAATTTTAATCAACTGCTCTCTTCGCTGCATTACCTGCGTCTTCAGCTGTGCGCTGAACATTTTTACCAGCATCCTCAGCTCCACGCTGAACATTCTTTGTCACGCCTTCGGCTGCATTCTGGGTATTACCCTTGAGATTTTCAATTCCCCGCTGAGTTCCTTTTACAACACCTTTGCGAACTTCTTCAGCTGAACTGCCGATATCTTCACCCAGGTTCTTCACTCTTTCACCCAAGGGTGTACCTTGGTTGTAATTTCGGCCATATTGCTCTGGGCT
>JAHCSU010000679.1 GCA_023522315.1 Nostoc sp. CCCryo 231-06 | reverse complement strand
TAAAAGTATTTGTATTTTAATCTAGTGTACCTCATTACAGACGGCAGTGCTGTAAGTAGGTAGGCATGATTAAATATAAGATGTCATTGTGAGCGAAGTGAAGCAATCCCAGAGATTTTGCGATTGCTTCGCTTCACTGGTAGACTGAGCTACAACAATTAAAGTTAGCGAAATAAAATGCTCTTCTGGCAAAGATATTGGTTGCATCGTAAACAGTTTTTTACACAACGGGTATTCCGATTACTACTGTATTGCTTTTACTATGGATTCACGCTCATCATCATCTTTGTATTTACCTTAGTGAAGCATTCGATTCCTGTAGCGGCTCAAAACCCAGTCTCAATTGTTGCTCCACAAAAAGCTACCTCACAAACGACTGCCAAAAGCCCTACTACACAGACTCGATGTAAAATTAATGCCTATGTTATGAGGCTGAATGATTTTAACTTTACAGAAGACTCATTTTTCATTGATTGAAATTTTCCAAAATACATCCAGATATAAATCTAGAAGATGGCTGGAAAATCACTAACTTTTCTGTGACATCTGGAAAATCCCATTATATTTCTAACTTTGGCGATCCTCGAATTAAAACTGATGACTTTTATTTTCCGAAGTTAATGATTAACTTTGATATCCAACGAGTTAGCTATATGAGCTTTATTAAGCTAACTATAGGGGTATATATTGCCTTTGCAATTTGCTTGTTATGTATCTTTTTTGATATGTCACAAAGCGACCTTTTTACAGCTAGTCTTAGTATTCTTGTGGGTTGTCTATTTGCTATTTTCGTTAATTTACAAGTAGCAGAGTCGATACTTGGAGAAGTCGAAGGGGTGAGTCTGGTTGATGAAATTCATATTTCTACAATGCTTTTTATTGTTTTTGTAGCTTCAATTCAAACACTTTTTCATCGGCTCTATAAAGGTGAAAAAAAGGAAAAGTTAATGCGAATAGAGCGCCTTGGCTTAGGTGCAATTATCGTAGCTTATGTAGTAATGAATATTATCTTTATTGCTTCCGCTTTTAACGCTGGTTAATAAACTAGTCCAAAACTTGCGGGGTGACAAAAAGGGCTATAATGCTGATGATATTTTTTCAAACAATAGATTTGTGCAAAGAGGGTTAAATTTTAGTCAGCCTAGGCAAAACTTTTGTAGGCGATGCCTACGGCGGTAAACTACGCAGTTTATGAGAGATAGTTGGTAGTGTGTTGGGGAAGGGTGCGATCGCGATCGCGGGTTAGGCAAATCCAATTGCTGCGCTGCACTCCACAAGCGTGAAATACAACTTAAAGACTTTGGGCTTAAAAAAAATATAACTGTTAAAATCACCATAATGGTGTCAAAATGCGAATAAAACACACCCAAAAGGAGAAAAATGCCAGCCATTGTTAAACTACAACTCTCCTTAGAAACTTTAGCAGAAGCAATATCTTCCCTTGATTTAACAGAAAAACGTCAACTTCAAGAAGCTCTTGAGCAACAAATTTTTGAAGCGGAAGAAGCATTGTATGAAGACGATGCAGAAGCACTGGCAGAAATTCAAGCAGTTCGCACTGAGTATAAAGCTGGTGAGTCAGTGACTATAGAGGAATATCTTGCTAACCGCTCAGATCAGAGATAATGAGTTATGCGATCGCTATTTCAAAGTCGGTACAAAAGCAGATTGACAACTTACCAAATGATGTTATTGAACGTGTTATTGAAAAAATCCAAAATCTTGCTTTAGAACCACGTCCCGATGGAATTGTCAAGTTAAAAGGTTCTGATAACGAGTATCGTATTTTGATTGGTGATTATAGAGCAATACAGTTCAGATAAGACCAAAAAACTTGTAGAGACGCGATTTATCGCGTCTGATAAGACCAATTATTTACACCAATAACCCTTAATTGAACCATATTGAGATATGCTCAACGGAAATGCGATCGCCTAGCCTTTTTACGAAAATTTCCCTAAAAAGCTTGTATTCTGTTCTTGGCAGATATTGCCGACAAGCAGGGCGACAGCACCCCAGCTAAAGAATATCGTCGCCAAGCAAGGCAAGCAAAAGCGGCGTTTGCGGGGACACAGTATGAGTTGCGGCAACATGGGCGGTTGATTGCAGGGGTAGTAGGTGCTGTGGATGATGCAGAAATGAGGGAAAAGCTAGAAGGATTGCTGGAAAATAAGGTGAAAAATGGTTGGGGTAATCTCATCGCTGCCATCCGTCGCATCTTAGCCGGCGAGCGAGATGAGAATATACTGTGCGAGCAGTTAGATTTGGAAGATTCTATGATTATCTACGCTATCCTGTGGGGTATTGCTGACCCTCAATCCCTTGAGGCGTTATTGGGAGAGTGACATTAAACCATACAGTTCGGTTAAGATCCCCCCGCCTACGGCGACTTCCCCTTCGACAAGCTCAGGGCATCGCTTAAAAAGGGGGTAAATAGGAGGAAGAGCAAGCCTTTTTAACGTGAGTTCGATGAACCTCTCCCTCCCAGCCTCCCTCTCCGAAACGGAAAGGGAGGAGCAACGAAAAATTCAGCTTTTTGCTCCCCTCTCCGTGTCGGAGAGGGGTTGGGGGAGAGGTCAAATAAAGAGTACCCGCAGGGGGTAAGACGTTCACTTGTTATCCACTTCGCAGGAATAATCTTCACAAAACGCTTTCAATCCAATATGAATAACAATCACCGTCACGGCGACAGCTAAAGGAGATAGCACATCTCCCGGAAAACCCATCGTTACCAACACTGCACCCAAGCGTTCCACAGCATCTTTATTATCCAAATCGCCCCATTTCTTCCACTGCTGATTCAGCATTCCCCCTTCTTGACATAAATCACTTTTAGCGGATCGTCCAAATCTCTGCAAAAAACTCTTAGACTTTTCTTGTGTAAGTTTTGTAATTGCTTCGGTTTGTTTTACCAGCATTTTTTCAGCCGATGTTTCATCCTCTCCTTGTTTTTGCCTTGAATCCGGGGCATGGCGCAGTTCCGTTAACTGGCGGTCAATTTCGGCAGAGAGGGCAGTAATTTCTTCGGGGCTAAAGATGCTGTTCATTACTGAATTGTTTAACAAACTTTGGGGGTTTAAGTCCCCTGCCTCTATAGGCAGCACGTTTTGTG
>JAHCSU010000068.1 GCA_023522315.1 Nostoc sp. CCCryo 231-06 | reverse complement strand
TATAAATATATTTATCAACATTTGAAAGATAGAAATAGAATAGCTAGAAAACTTAATAACTCTGAACCTTTAACATATGAAGAAAGAAAATTATTAGAGATTGATGTAAATAAATTTACTGTTAATTACGGTGGTGAAAGACCTAATACATATAAATTTGATCACTATGATTCTCTAAATGGATTAGTTGATGTAGCTTTAGAAAAATGGCAAAAAAGGCTATAGCCAAAGTATCACTATCACAATCTTAAACATTTCAGCAGATTACTATAGTCGATATTGCTTTAGAGGCTTGGCTAAAAAGGCTTTAAGAAAAGCTACATTGACAGCACTTATAACTTTTCCTAATCACTTACATTATTACAAATTATTACAAATAATGTCTTATATTAATATTTGCAGCCCTCCTTGCAGATATCTATATTTGTTTAGCGGCGAATTCTATTCACCGGAATAATTAAACCCATGAGTCAAATAGTCTGGATAGCAAGACACGCTAACCGCCTCGATTTCGTAAACCCCGATTGGTTTCTCACCGCCGAACGACGCTACGATCCACCCTTGTCTGATGATGGTATGGTGCAGGCACAGCAGTTAGCTAAACGATTTAAAGGAGAAAATATTGGTCATATTTTCGCTTCTCCTTTCTTGCGAACCGTACAGACGGCAAACGCAGTTGCAGAAATGCTCAACTTGCCGATCAAATTGGAAACAGGTTTGAGTGAATGGCTAAATCCAGTTTGGATGACAGAAGAACCCGAAAGACTCTCAACTCCAGCATTAGCAAAGTTATTCCCTAGAATTGACACCAGCTACACTTCGCGCATCGCCGCTAAATATCCTGAAACTCACGAAAAAGTGCGAGAACGTTCTGGGCAAACTGCGAGATGTTTAGCTACTGAGTTCTTCCCAGAGGATATCCTGCTAGTGGCACATGGGGCATCTGTGTTGGGGGGAGCAATGGGGTTAGTGGGGGAAATTGCCAAAACAGAAGTCAAGGCTTCTTTATGTTCTCTAGTAAAAGTGGTACGCGAAGATCCAGAATGGTTATTAGAACTAACGGGAGATACTTCCCATTTAACCCACATAGAAGAAGTTATTCGATTTGCTTAAACCTCTGATAGAGATTTGGGTTCATGACTTCTGCTAGGTTGGGTATATCTTACAAAAAAAGTAATTTAATTCACGAATAAATTCTATGACTTTGTTACTAGCAGGAGACATCGGCGGTACGAAAACTATTTTGCAATTGGTTGAAACATCAGATTCATCAGCAATACATACTATTTATCAGGAAAGTTACCACAGTGCCGATTTTCCTGATTTAGTACCGATAGTGCAGCAGTTTTTGGCCAAAGGTAACACACTAATACCAGAAAAGGCTTGTTTTGCGATCGCAGGCCCTATTGTCAAAAATACCGCTAAACTGACCAATTTAGCCTGGTTCCTAGATACCGAACGTTTAGAAGAAGAGTTGGGTATCCCGCATATTTCTTTGATTAACGACTTCGCCGCCGTTGGCTATGGCATTTCAGGTTTACAAAAAGAAGACTTGCTGACGTTGCAAGTTGGCAAACCTCAACCCGAAACCCCTATTGGAATTATTGGTGCTGGTACTGGCTTAGGGCAAGGATTTTTAATTAAGCAGGGAAACGAATATCAAGTCTTTCCCTCAGAAGGTGGACACGCTGACTTTGCCCCTCGCAACGAGATCGAGTTTCAACTGTTGAGATACCTGCTGGGTAAACATGATATCCAGCGCGTTTCTGTAGAACGCGTGGTTTCTGGAATGGGAATTGTGGCAATTTACCAATTTCTGCGCGATCGCAAATTTGCCGCAGAATCACCAGATATCGCCCAAATCGTCAGAACTTGGGAACAAGAAGCCGGACAAGAAGAGAAAAGTGTTGATCCTGGTGCTGTTATTGGCACAGCTGCACTAGAAAAACGCGATCGCCTCTGTGAACAAACTTTGCAATTATTTATCGAGGCTTACGGTGCAGAAGCTGGCAATCTTGCCCTTAAACTCCTCCCTTATGGTGGTTTATACATTGCTGGCGGAATTGCGCCTAAAATCCTGCCCTTAATCCAAAACAACGGTTTCTTATTAAACTTCACCCAAAAAGGCAGGATGCGCCGCCTCTTAGAAGAGATCCCCGTGTATGTTATCCTCAACCAGCAAGTAGGGCTAATAGGTGCTGCTTTATGTGCTGCTAGGTTATAACAGCTAGCATCATCAGTGAGATCAGCATCTCAAAAGGCAAAAAATATGACAACTAAAAGTCTGTTGCCATTAATCGCCGCCACACTTGTCTGTGGTGGTTCTGTTTTTGTGGAAGCGCGTCAACCCAAACCTCCGGCGGCTGTTGTCAAACCAAAGGTTTCTCAACCCGTGCAGCCAAAATGGAAGTTATACACTACTCCAGATGGGGGCTTTAGTATTTTAATGCCGGGAAACCCCAACAGAAATACCCAATTCCAAAAAACTTACATGGGGGAAATTACCTTACAAATATTTGTCGCTCAACCACCAAAACAGCAAGTAGCTTATGTAGTTGCTTACAATGATTTTCCTTATAGTTACGGTCAAATAACTGACCCCCAAGCTTTACTTAATAATGCACGGGATATGGCTTTAAAGACTACGAAAAGTAATTTAATTAGTCAAAGGAATATTCGTAGTTCCAATAATCATCCTGGTAAAGAAATTGAGTATATCAATTCTGGAGGGAAAATCACTAGAAGTAGAATGTATGTTGCCGAAGGAAGATTATATCAAGTAATGGCAATAACTACAAAAAAACAGCAGAAAACATTAGCTAAAACTATTACAGGATATTTAAATTCTTTCCATGTAGTTTTGAAAAAGCCAAATAACTAAAACCTCTTCTATATTAGCCTTGCAATCAATTGTGTGGCTAATATAGCGCTTTTTATTTGTAGGCAATATACTTTTACCTCAGTTCCATTCCTCTTTCCTAAAAGGCTATGGTGGTGTAAAAAAGTATAATTTACCCCCTTTTTCCCCCTTGGAAAGCTACGGTGTACACACAAGTCTTGCCGCAGCCATATCATTAATAAATCTCGCACTGCGTTTCTATCCCGCCTCGGAATGAATTCCGAGTCTC
>JAHCSU010000678.1 GCA_023522315.1 Nostoc sp. CCCryo 231-06 | reverse complement strand
CACGAGTGCGTCCATTAGGTATCGTCGCTTGTCCATGAATGTTATCGTTTCCTTCGTTACCCGCAGCACAGCAAACAATTCTTCCAGGGCCAGTTTCGGCGTTAATGACCTTTGATAGGGAGTCGCTACCATCATGGGCATCAGCGTGTCCACCCAAGCTGAGATTCACCACTGCTGGGCGTCCCAACTCTCTAGCAACTCGGAAAATGTAACGAACGCCATCAGCAATATGGGCATCTTGTAAATCTGACCGGACGATAATTAATTCCGCTTCTGGTGCGACACCGCCATAGTTAGCATCGGCACCGGCGGCAATTCCAGCAACATGAGTCCCATGACCGCCAGTATCCTGAGAAATTGTCAGTTGCGCTCCTGTAAATTCAGCCCCATAGGCGCCCTCCGTCACTCCTGGCCCTGGCAGTGTTTGATCCCAAATGTGTAAAATTCGTCCAGCAAAGGCGGGGTGTTTCGGATCAATGCCACTATCTATAATGCCGATGATTACTCCTTTACCAGTCAGTCCGGTTTGATTCTTGAACTCCGGCAGTTTGACTGCTTTCATTGCAGTGTCCATCCTCAAATGAAGTTTGCGTGATGGTTTGATGCGTTGGATAACATCTTCTTCAGATAAGACATCTAAACTCTCTATTGGCAAGAAAGCCGTCCGCACACTCCCAGAATTTTGATTGACTTCAATATTATATTGTGAGAGATAACTCAAGTCTGCATCAGGATCGCAGTAGATAAAAACGACGCTCTTAGTGGGCTTTACCGGGCTTTTGTGGGCAATAATACCAAGCGATCGCTTGTGTGTAACTAAAGCTTGATCTCCTTCATTTTGATAGTCTTGAAATGCCAAAAGTAGTCCGGGAGAAAGTTTTTCGTGCCTCATTTTTACCTCAAATTCAATTTATTGGGAGCCAAAAGTCAAAAGAAACGATATTCTGAATCCTAACTTTCTTTTCTACTAAGTAAGTGGGTCAAATTAAATATAAAACCTCACCCTGCCTCCGGCTTCGCTCTCCGAACTCACGGAGAGGGATTGAGGGTGAGGTTTGAGCTTATGTTTAATTGTGCCTACCTATTTACTACGACTGAATGCAACTTGATATAACTCATAACTATAAAAGTGATCCAATAATTGCTTAAGTGATTACGCATAAAATTTTTTCAATAATTAAATTTTGTTAAGTATTTAATAAGTTTTGTTAGTTTTTTTTAAAAAATAAATAGTTAATACTAATAATATTTGGTCAAAAAATATAGTACACGACAAATAGGGAAGAGTTTTCCTAATGCCCCATGCCCAATGTCCATTTCCCAATTTTCTATCATAAGTAAGAGCCATAAAGGAGCTAATATTTGCAACGATCGCTTCTGAAGGTACAAAAAGTTATTCATGCAAATTCAAACACCAGACTGGGTAAAACACGCGGTTTTCTACCAAATTTTTCCAGATCGCTTTGCTAGGAGCAAACAGCCACGCAAACGGCTGCTGCGTGAAGCTCGTTGGGAAGATTGGGACGCTATGCCAACACTCCAGGGTTATAAAGGCGGCGATTTATGGGGCATTATGGAGGGTTTAGACTACATCCAGGATTTGGGAATTAACGCGATTTACTTTACACCCATTTTTCAATCCGCTAGTAATCATCGCTATCATACCCACGATTATTATCAAGTTGACCCTATGCTGGGGGGCAACGAAGCTTTTAAAGAATTGCTAGATGCAGCCCATCAACGGAACATCAAAGTTGTGCTGGATGGAGTGTTTAATCATTCCAGCCGTGGTTTTTTCTTCTTCCATGACGTTTTAGAGAATGGCCCCCATTCGCCTTGGGTAAATTGGTTCAAAATAGAAGGCTGGCCCCTTTCACCATACAATGGCGAATTCCCTGCAAACTACGTGGGTTGGGCGGGAAATCGCGCCTTGCCAGAATTTAACCACGACAATCCAGAAGTGCGGGAATACATTATGGAAATTGCCGAATATTGGATTAAATTCGGCATCGACGGTTGGCGATTAGATGTACCATTTGAAATAAAAACTCCTGGATTTTGGCAGGAATTCCGCGATCGCGTCAAAGCAGTCAATCCCGAAGCTTACATTGTCGGGGAAGTCTGGGGAGATTCCCGCGAGTGGTTGGATGGAACACAATTTGACGGCGTGATGAATTATCTATTTGCTGGGCCGACAATTGCCTTTGCGGCAGGCGATCGCGTAGTCTTAGAACAAGTCCAAAGCCGCGACTATCAACCCTACCCACCCTTATTTGCCACCGAGTACGCCACCAAAATCCAAGAAGTACTGCAACTTTACCCTTGGGAAATTCAGCTGACTCAGCTTAATTTGCTAGCAAGTCACGATACAGCCCGATTGATGACCATTGCAGGCGGCGATATAGGTAGTATAGAATTGTCAACTCTACTGCTACTCACCTTTCCTGGTGCGCCCAGCATTTACTATGGTGATGAAGTTGGTTTACCTGGTGCTATAGATCCAGACTCACGTCGTAGTTTTCCTTTAGAGACTAACTGGAATCAAGAAATTTTTAATACTCACCGCCAATTAATTGCCCTGCGCCACACTCACCCAGCCTTGCGTACAGGTGATTACCAAGTCCTCCATGCTCAAGGAGAACTTTACATCTTTACGCGGGCTTTGGAAAAAGAAGAATTGATAATTGCTGTCAACGCTGGCACAAGTTCGGCAAAAGCGAATGTAAATGTTGCCAGGTTGAATACTCAACCCAACAAGCTGTTATATGGTACTGCTGAAATTGAGTGGAATGGTAAAGGAGAAACTCAGCAGTTGACATTGAGTGTTCCCCCACGCAGTGGGTGCATTCTGGGAATGGGGAGTGGGGAGTAAGGACTAGGGACTGGGGACTGGGAAGAGTTTTCATTTCCCAATGCCCAATGCCCAATGCCCAATGCCCAATGCCCAATGCCCAATGCCCA
>JAHCSU010000677.1 GCA_023522315.1 Nostoc sp. CCCryo 231-06 | reverse complement strand
GTTGAGCTTCTGAGGGTGAACGTTGAGCTTCTGAGGGTGAACGTTGAGCTTCTGAAGGTGAACGTTGAGCTTCTGAGGCTGAACTTTCAAGTTTTAACTCCCCATGCCCCATGCCCCACTCCCCATTTAATAAGGATTTGAATCAATCCGTCCCCTTTTAACACTCCTGAGATAATACCCAGAGGTTGGTCTGTTTCTCAAGTTAAAGGTATCGCCACTGCGAACTTTCCAAATTTTGTAATTGGAAAAGGTCAAAGGCGTTCGGGGTTCGCATACTTCCGGCAGATGATTGCCAAGTACAAAGTATGCATTACCCCTACCCATAACTTTTACCAAACCGTTTTTATCTACAAGAACCGATGTACTTTCACTAACCGCTATGCCTAAAACACTGCTAGATACACCATCCTTAATTTGACGGGCAATAAAAGCCATAATTCGACCCATTCTTTGCCGCCTATCGAAGTGCGTATCTACGATGGTTCCCTTCAAATTACTCCAATTGAAAAAGTTGTAAGTAAAAGTAATATCTCGGTAGGGATCTTCGAGTGCATCTCTAGTTTCAATGCCTTTTTCAGAAGAAGCACAAGCATCATAGACACAATCACTTTGGATCATTGCACCCGCACTGGTGCCACCAATACCACCTCCCTTAAGGTAAACTGACTTAACCGCAGCCTCAAGCTTGGTATCTTTCCAGTTGCGGATGTATTGACATTGGTCGCCGCCAGCAAAGAAAATCACATCAGCATTTCTGACTTTTTCATAAATCTCAGCTTTGTTTGCTTCTTCTCTATTGCGAATCAGAAGAGTTTCCACAGAGTTTACGCCCTTCATGGCATAAATTAGCCGATTGTAATCGTGATTACCATTCGTGCGGAGAACTACAACATTAACTTTAGTGCCGGAGTTACTACCCCCCCTAACTTGGTTGATCATCCACTGGATAGCATCATCGACATCGGGACCACCGCCACCTAAGGTAAGGACTGGGCCTGCTAAGGAGAGACGGACATCGAGAGAGGGAGAAGGGGAGGGGCGGACATCAACAGTGTCACCCAGGAAGTAGCGTTTCCAGCTTTCAATAAAACGATTTATTAGGAAGGTTCCCATCTTCAACAACTTGATTCCTGTACTTTTCAAGCGCCTTGCTATGCTTGGGAATGCCTTTGTCATACTAAGCTTCTGGAGCAAACTGCAATTATTGCTAGGCTGTTACGCACTTTAATTGCTTATTTTTCCGTGAAATTCGTCCTTTGTCATTAGTCATCAGAAAAATGGGTTGGAAACCCCGTCCACTTCGGCAAGTGTTACCCTGAGCTTGCCGAAGGGCTCAGTGCATCGCTTATAGGACGGCTTTATATTAATTTTGAGCATTATCGCCTTGGGGTTGTTGTATTCGGTGTACTCTTGTTCTGTACTTTCAACGGGACAATTACCGTTTCAAACTTCACAACCCTGTACGCATAATGGTTTGCTCCTAAGAGCCTCCCTTGCGGGGTAATGTTAGCTTCGACCTGTTACGAGAGCTTGTTAGGCTTGCAACACTGTTCCAGTGACCTTAGAACTGTTTAATCACAAGCGATAGAGCGGAAAACTAGCTACGCATTTTCCGGTATCGTGACTCAAATAACGTTTACTCGTTTTACTGAGTGGTCTGGTCAGAATGGCTTGAAGGATTGCTCTTTCAAGCCTCACGCCTTAAGACTGAGGTTCCTGACTTATCAGTTGCCTTTTGTGAATAATCAATGACAAATGACAGTTTTAACGAAAAAATCTGCAACTTAAACGCGTACTAGCTTAACTCTGGCACTAGATAGGGTAGAATTTCCAGCGTACAGGGCTTGTACTGTTTGTTAACTCAAAATAACGCGGAGTAATCATTTATTCTCTGCCCTACTCTGCAATGCTTGTGTTCTTTATAGCGCTTCTTCTTTGGATGCAATACACGATACGGGCACAGCATTGCTGTGCCCCTACGATGGCTCAAAAAATGATATCCGAAACCCGAATAAAATTTTAGATCCCCGACTTCTTCAAAAAATCGGGGATCTATGCTTACCAGGCAATTTGCGATCGCTCTTGTACAACTCGCTCATATACTTCTTCAGTTTGCTTGGCTAATTTCGGCCAGCTAAAGCGTCGCTTTAAATCCTCATAAGCGTTATCCACCAGCCATTGCCGATATCCTGGATTTTTCAAAACCTGCAAAATTCCCCAAGCTAAAGAATCGGGATTGTTCACCCAAGTCACAATGCCTGTTTTAGTATGTTGAACTACTTCTGGAAAACCACCAGTATCAGAAACTACTACCGGAACACGAGAAGCAAAGCTTTCTAAAGCCACAATCCCAAAAGGTTCGTAAAGACTAGGAAATACTGCACAATCAGCGACAGTTTGGAATCTATCTAAGTATTGATCGGAGAGAAAACCTGTAAAATAGCAATGATGCCAAATTCCCAAATCCCAGGCTTGGCGCTTGAGATGGTCGGTATTGCCGCCACCAACAATTACAAATTTAACGTTACCTGCCATTTGGGAAAGGATCTTAGGTGCGGCATTGAGCAATATAGGTACACCCTTTTCGTATGTCATGCGACCAAGGTAGTAAACGATTTTCTCATCGTCTGTGGCGAATTGGCGGCGAAAATTTAGAGCATGAAAATCTACGTTATGCTGTTTCTTTTCGGCTCGGATACCGTTATAAATGACATCGATTTTGTCCCAAGGACTGTGTAGCGCTCGTTCTACTTCTTGGCGCATATAGTCGCTACAAACAATAATCCGCCAAGCGTTGTAAGCCAGCAAGATTTCTTTGCCATTTATATAACCTTGAATATCTGTGTTAATACCGTTATAGCGCCCGTATTCTGTAGCGTGAATTGTAGCAATTAGTGGTATTTTAAAATTATGCTTGAGAGCGATCGCAGCATCTCCGACCAACCAATCATGGGCATGAATTAAATCAAAAGGCCCTTCCTCTAAAATCAACTTACCACCGTGATCTCCCATACTCAGGTTGAGATTGACTACCCAGTGGAAAAAGTCGTTACTATGTGGCACTGGCACTCGATGCACCTTTACTCCCTCAACCACCTCATACATTGATGCCTGACCAAACTCTGCTGTAATTAAGTGGACTTCATGCCCCAGCTTTACCAGTTCCGGGTACAATTCCGCTACATGCCGCGCAATTCCCCCAACAATCCTCGGTGGAAACTCCCAACTCAGTACCAGTATCTTCATCTGCTAGACTCCCCGACACTTTACAAATATCTAAAAAATTACATTTACCTAAAAATACAAGGGTGGCAAATGCAGTGAGTATGTTTACTAAAATTTTGAGATTTTTTAACAGTTATTTTTTTAAAGCTTATCAAAGGTTATCAACTGCGGGCTAGAGATCAAAAACCAGGGTTATTTCGTTCTAAACAGAAACCGCCCAGAACTGAAGTTCACAGGCTTTTAGCTAAAGTCCGTTAAAACGGACTATAACATGAGTCTCAGTCGTCTTTAGACTCAAAATTCATTCTGAGGCGGGCTAGATGAGAATGAAATAGCCCTGGATCAAAAACAAGGTGTACGTAATTAGAACAATTTAGCATTCCCTTCGCAACTGAGGCTTCAAGAAGGGGTAAAGACGCCAACAGCATGAACTTGATCGCGCCCTTGCTGTTTGGCTATATAAAGTGCTTTGTCCGCAGCATTAATCAAGTCTTGCGGCGAAATTTCGGAATTTGGCACAATGCTGACAACACCTAGACTGACAGTAACGCGATCGCACACACTAGACTGAGCATGGGGGATCGCCAAATTGCGGACTGCTTGTCGAATAGTTTGAGCTATGTAGATTGCGCCTTTAATCTCTGTATTAGGCAGAATCACAACAAATTCTTCCCCGCCGTAACGGGCGACTAAATCGGCTGGACGCTTAATAATACTTTTGAATGCACTCCCCAATTGCCGCAAACAATCATCCCCTGCTAAATGCCCATAGGTATCGTTGTAGAGTTTAAAAAAATCGACATCCAACAAAATTAAAGAAAGCGGCACTTGTTCACGTTTTAGTTGCTGCCACTGATCCCCAAGATACTGATCAAATCGGCGGCGATTGGCTATTTGAGTCAAGCCATCTAAGGTAGCCAATCTTTGTAGTTCTTCATTGGCAGCTTGTACCTGCTGGTAGAGTACTGATTGATGAATAGCGATCGCCACCTGACTTGCCAACTGCTGCAACAAATTAACTTCAAACGCTTGCCAGTAACGAGGTGTGCCACGCTGGTGAACAATGAGTAAACCCCACAGATCCTGCCCATTCAAAATCGGCACTACCATAGCAGCTTTAACTTGATAGAGTTGTATTAACTCAAAAACATCAGCTGAAAAATCAGATTCCTGAATATCATGCAGGACTGTAGGTAATCCCTGGTAATAGTGGCTAAAATCTCGTTTTCTCGAAAATGGGTGAATTATCTGCTCTAATCTTTGGGGGTAGCCGTCAACCACTGATTCCGCCGCAAAATTGCCACTTCCGTCAGGTTCTAACTGGTAGATAGCTACGGAATCTGAACCCAAACACTGGCGAATACTGTTAACTGTTGTATTAAGAACCTCGGACAAATTCAGTGATTGCCGAATCTGTTGAGTTACTTCAGTAATTAGCCGTTCGCCCTCTGCTTGTTGTCGCAGCAATGCTTCGGCTTGTTTGCGAATGTTAATGTCTTCTAGCGAGCCAAGAATCTGCATTGGAGTGCCCCCAGCATCTCTGGCAAATACGACCTCTCGTGTATTGAGCCAACGCCACTCCCCATTTTTGTGTCGGAATCGGTATTCAGTCGAAAGAACTTCGTTGTCTTTAAGGTTGACAAAGCGACTCGGTAAATCGTACCAGAGGTGTTGATCGTCTGGATGAAAGCAATTCATCAACCACTGCGGAGGTGCTTGACAAATTTCCTCCGCAGAATAGCCTAAAACGGTAAAACTCTGCTCGTTAAGATAAATGCTTGTTCCTTGTAAAAGGTCAAATAGATACAAAATATGCGGTACAGTATTGGCAACCTTTTGCAGAAAGTCTTGACTTGAGCGCAATGCTTCTTCAGCTTTGTAGCGATCGCGCAGCGCGGCTTTATATTCAGTAATATCTCGTCCCTCTGAGATGAGTAGTGTCACACGCCCTACTTCATCAAGTATCGGACGTAGTGAGAAATCAATCGTGATCACTTGATCATCTCGACCCAAAACTTCAACTTCATAACGAATAGATTCACCATTAGCAGCAGCTGCGATCGCAGTTTTTAATTGCGCTTGTGTCTCTGAAGAAATTGTCCACCATTTTGCTTCCCAAAATGGCTTACCGACTACTTCTTCTCGAGTAATCCCTGCAAAGTCCAGTGCTGTTTGGTTGGCCTCTAACACAACTCCATTCGGCTGAAGCAATCCTACATACTGAATGGTTTGATTGAAGATCGCACGGAATTTTTGCTCATTTTCACTTAAGGCTGATTCTACCCGTTTACGGTCAGTAATATCTCGTCCAACAGATTGAAGTTCTAGAAGAGTACCCTGATCATCAAATATCCCTTGGTTAATCCACTGCGTCCAGCGCACCTCTTGGCAAGCTATGACCCGATTTTCAATGCTGACAACGGGATTTTCTAAGCTAATGGAATTTATCAGACCAACCACACGTTCACGATCTTCCTCAAACACAACAGGTTTGTAGTGGTGGCCGATAATCTCTTCCCGCTTCAGTCCAAAAAATCGACAGAAAGCTTCATTAACGAATGCAATAGTACCATTTGGCAAGCTTCTAACAATCAGTTCCGTTTGGTCTTCGAGGATGGCACGATAACGCGCTTCGCTCTCTTGCAGTGCAGCTTCTGCCTGTTTGCGATCGCTAATATCAGATACTAAACCCTGAAGTACCTGAGTTTGTCCATCGGCACAGAGGACAAGATTAGCTTGGTTTCGCACCCAAATTGTTTTACCATCGCGCCTAATCAGCCGATACTCGACGTTCAAAAGCTCACCAGTAGCGATCGTAGTATTTACAGCTTGCCAATAGCGATCGCGATCATCTGGATGAGTGTAATCTGACCAACTATTCAATAAACCATGATTCCAATCTTCGGGAGCAATGCCTAATAATTGTTGCAGTTGCGGGCTAATATAAGCAACTTTTGCAGTGGTATTAATCGGTGAGATATAAACAACGCCCGGTATTTGTTCTACCAAAGTGCGATACCTTTGCTCTGCCTCAAAAAGTTGTTCTTGGGCCTGCTTGCGACTCATGATGTTTTGAATTTCTACAATAAATTATCATTTTTTCTGTTAGAAATCCAGCATTAGAGACACACTTAAGGATGGTTGAGCCAACAGTAAGTCAGGCATGGCTTTCTGGAAGCTAAACCTACCAGCAGCATACTGAAACTCGCATACTTAAGGCTGTAAACAGCAGACTTTGTAATTAAAATTAACGGATGTTGAAAAAGAATACAGAATACAGAATTCAGAATTCAGAACAAGAAAACTGTGGTGAGGGACTAAAAATAGCACATTCAGAGGCTTGCGGACTTGCTACAGCTGCGCTATCTACCACTCCGACTCCAATTACAGCGTATTTCAGGTAAATGAAGCACACGGGTAGGGGCACAATATGTTGTGCCCCTACTCCTTTGCAATCTGCTGTAATTCTGACTCCTGACTCCTGACTCCTGAATTGTATTAGTTTTGATCCAAGCGCAGTACTGCCATAAAGGCTTCTTGCGGTACATCCACAGTACCCACAGATTTCATCCGCTTTTTACCTTTTGCTTGCTTCTGTAATAGTTTCTTCTTCCGGCTGATGTCACCACCGTAGCATTTGGCTAGCACATCTTTCCGCAAGGCGGGGATGTGTTCGCTGGCGATAACTTTACTGCCAATAGATGCCTGAATTGGCACTTTAAATTGATGGCGGGGAATTAGTTCCTTGAGTTTTTCTGCCATTGCCCGCCCGACGTTGTAAGCTTTGTCTCGATGGACAATCATCGCCAAGGAATCCACAGGATCGCCGTTAATCATGATATCCAGCTTCACCAGAGGATTTTCACGGTAGCCGATGATGTGATATTCCATACTTGCGTAACCGCGCGATCGCGACTTCATTTGATCAAAAAAGTCAGTCACAACTTCCGCCAAGGGCAGCTCATAAGTAAGTGTGGTTCGTCCTTGGGTGAGATATTTCATATCTTTGAAGATACCACGGCGATTTTGTGATAACTCCATCAAGCTGCCAACATAAGTTTCCGGCGTAATCATCTCTACTTTGACGTAGGGTTCTTCAATTCTTTCGCGATCGTTGGGAGAAGGTAAGCGGCTGGGATTATCGATGTACAGTTCCTCACCTTTGAGGGTAATCACCTTATAAACCACCGAGGGGGCTGTAATGATTAAATCTAGGTTATACTCCCGCTCTAGACGTTCCTGAACAATTTCCATGTGCAGCAAGCCCAAGAATCCGCAACGGAAGCCAAACCCCATCGCGCTAGAAGTTTCTGGTTCGTAATGCAGCGCTGCGTCGTTGAGTTCGAGCTTTTCCAAGGCTTCCCGCAAATCTTCAAATTGATCGGCATCAATGGGGAACATGCCGCAAAAAACCATCGGGTTCGCTTCTGCGTAACCTGGTAAGGGTGACTCTGCTTTCGCCTTACTGAGAGTAATTGTATCTCCTACTCGTGCATCAGCTACAGCTCTAATTGACGCTCCCAAATAGCCTACTTCCCCAGCGTGGAGTTCATCAACTTGCTTTTGAGTGGGAGAAAGAACGCCTAACTCATCAATTTCAAATTCTTTACCCGATGCCATTAAATGGATGCGATCGCCTTTTTTGAGAGTGCCATCCATCACCCGGAAATACACAATTACTCCCCGGTAACTGTCGTAATAGCTATCAAATATTAACGCTCGTAAGCGCTCATTTATCGTATTGGGCGGTGGCGGTATCCGCTCGACAACTGCTTCTAAAATCTCATCAATACCAATTCCTTCTTTAGCAGAGGCAAGAATCGCACCACTGCAATCTAGACCGATAATTTCTTCAATTTCGCCAATTACTCGTTCTGGTTCTGCCCCAGGCAAATCGATTTTATTCAAAACCGGGATAATTTCCAGATTACTCTCTAACGCTAAATATACATTCGCCAAAGTTTGCGCCTCCACACCTTGGGACGCATCTACTACCAATAGCGCTCCTTCACAAGCAACAAGAGAGCGGGAGACTTCATAAGAGAAATCCACATGTCCAGGAGTATCAATTAAGTTCAGCACATACTGCTGACCATCCTTAGCTGTGTAGTTCATCCGGGCAGCTTGCAGCTTAATTGTAATGCCGCGCTCCCGTTCCAAATCCATATTGTCGAGGAACTGTTCCTTCATCTGTCGGTCTTCAACAGTGCCAGTAGCTTGTAGCAAGCGATCGGCGAGGGTTGATTTCCCGTGGTCGATGTGAGCAATAATACAAAAATTGCGAATGCGAACTGCGGGAACGTCAGTCATATACTATCTTTGCCTTAGCAGCAACCAAAGTTAAAAGAGCAATTTACTTAATGTATTTTAATGCTTTCTTAGCCAAGACGCTCCGTTTTTAGTGCTGAGTTCCGAGTGCTGAGTGGGGCAGAGAGGAGAATAACTCCAAACTCCAAACTCTAAACTCCAAACTCAGCACTCCCCATACCCCTCTTCACGCCATCTTTAACATTCGATCTAAATAGGTGGACTTTTAAGAATATTATGAAAGTCTATTTGTCGCTGCTAGTATTCATCAGCTAGGAGCGTACAATAAATGTAAATAAGTACATGTAGGGATCATGTAGGGATAGTGGGCAATTACCACCCGTAATTACCCATAATCACTGATTTTTCCGCAAAACTTCTAAAGCCATTGTCTAGTAAGTTATATGAAAAATGCGATTTGAAACTTAAAGCTGTTACTTTGGTGCTATTTCGGGGAACTATGTAACTGTCCCCTTGAAGATTTTTCAGTGAATTAGCCCAAATTATGAATATAACTACTTTACAAAGCTTTAGACAAAACCAATTCAGAATATATCAAACCTATGAATATGCAAGAGAAAACTACCGAAGCGGAAAACACACCAACCGATAAGGTAGAAATTGCTGTCCGCCTTGACTCCGAGCTACTAGAGCAAATTCAGCATCTCACTAATGACCCAAGTAAAGTGATTGAAGTGGCGATTCGCCAGTGGTTGCGGGGTGAAATCCTTAGAGATGATGAACTGACGCGTACCCCTGTGCGTACCCCCGTTCCTCCTCGGGGTGAATGGAATGATTGACGCTATTAGTTAGCTGTCAATGCAAGTTAAAAAGTGAAGTTTGCCAATTTGGATTTTAGATCACCAAGAAATACTCAATAAGAAACGAAAAAGCTGTAAGAATTTATGCAAAAATTTGAGCAGCTTTAGTAAAATTACGGTCGGATACCCTTTGTCTATCCAACTCAATTAATGACTATTACTGCCAATTCCCAATTGTCAAATGTATTTTCCCAAAATCTGGAACCTATTACCAGTAAGACTGATGGCTCATTAGCAACTCTAGGAGCCGAGTTGGTGTATACGCAAAATGGGGCAGGGCGCTATCTGACCTTTAGTTGGCAGCATAGCGAACTCCTGGAGTTAAATACCGAAAAAATAGTTGACGAGCTGAACCAGAGCCAAACCTTTGCCCCGGTGGATAAGGTTACTTATTTGGAACGATTGCACCGAATTTTGACAAGTTTGGTGCCAGAAAGGTTTCAGTGTTGGTTTAGCTACCATCAGGAATTATTTGAGTTGGAATTGGTGATTAGTCCGATTATGCCGAGTCTGGGAACGACTACCACTACAGTTTTAGTGATGGGACGGTTAGTGCAAGCGACACTCAACAAAAAACAAGTGCCTGTGGCAGCAAAAACGCCCACACAAATAGAGGTGGTAATAAGATCGCAGCAACACCAAAAACTGGTAAATCGCATTACCCGAAATATCCGCCGGACGTTGGATTTAGATATTATTTGGCAGCAAACAGTTGATAGTTTGGGGAAAGCACTGCGGCTAGAGCGCTGTATTATTTGTCCTTATCAGTCCTCTAGTTCAAAAGTGGAGGTGAAGGCTGAGTATCACCAGGCAGAACTAAAATCAATGCTTGGCTTAGAAATAGATATAGCTTCAGAGCCTGCTTTTGCTCAAGCTTTTGCAACGCTAGAACCAGTTGTAATGGAAGTGCCTGGATACGCACAGTCTGGGCGGCAGAAAACTTTGGTGATTGCAACTTGCTATCAAGACCAAGCCAATGGATTAGTTGCCTTGAGTTGGCGGGATGAATGCTACACATTAACAGAATCAGAATTAGAACTAGCAAAAGAAGCAGCAGATCAATTGGGAACTGCGATCGCTCATGCTACTTTATATGAAGAATTAGAAGTAGCGCGTCAAAAAGCTGAAGAAGCTTCCCGCCTCAAAAGCGAGTTTCTGGCTAATGTATCCCATGAAATTCGGACTCCCCTCAACGGCATGATTGGCTTCTTGAAGCTGATTTTGGAAGGGATGGCAGATGATCCAGAAGAACAAAACCAGTTTTTGTCAGAAGCTCACCACTTATCGATACATCTGCTGAATATTATCAACGATATTTTGGACATCGCTAAAATCGAAGCTGGTAAAATGGAGCTAGTTTACGCTCCAGTCAAGCTAGATGAGCTATTCAGTGCTGTAGAAGGTTTTATGCGTCCCCAAGCAGAAATGAGAAACCTTAGCTTCCGGATGCAAATGCCTGCTATCTCCGATGAAATCATCGTCCAAAGCAACTACCAACGGTTGCTACAAGTTATGCTCAATTTGGTAGGTAATGCCATCAAATTTACCCATGAGGGCGGTGTCACCGTCAGCGCCGATTTAGTACTCAAAAAAGCGAAGCCAAACTTTCAAGGTCAGGAATTTCCTGGCATGGTGAGAGTACGTGTAGCAGACACTGGCATCGGTGTTTCTTTAGACAAACAAGACAAACTGTTTCAATTATTCTCTCAGGTAGATGGCTCCCGCACTCGCCACTACGGCGGTACAGGTTTAGGATTGGCAATATCCCAAAAGCTAGTGGAGGCAATGGGCGGAGAGGTACATTTTTATAGTCTGGGTGAAGGACTTGGCTCAACAGTCACATTCACCGTACCACTATATCAACAACCAGTCATGGTTTCATCTAATGATAGCGATTCAACAAATGGTGCTGAATGTTAGTCATTAGTCTTTTGGAAGATTACTAGTACTGGGTTTTGAGTTTTAAACTTTAAAGTTTTTTAGCAATTATTATTTAATTAAGCATATTGGGCATGGGGTATTGGGAAAAAACCTTCCTTGTCCTCACCTCCTGCCGTTCTCTTCAGGACTTTAACCGCTAAAGTAGAGTAGGAGGGCTTGCACGACAAATTGTTCAGCTAATCTTATATCAAGTTGCTAAAACCAGCAGTGGTTTAGTCAAAAGTCATTAAAAACTGACATCTGACAATCTAGCGGCAATTAGATTTAGGATCGATTTAACAAAGCTGAAAAATAAAATTTTGGATAATGGTTAATGAGTAACCGCGCATCTGGCACAGAGATCATTATTATTCAATGCCTAATGCCCCACGCCCTATGACGCCACTTGCTTCTCCTGTCGGAGACGCTGCGCGTAGCTTGCTTCCCCGCAGGGGTACAAGTCGGCAGAGCCGCCCAACGCAGTGGCTCCCCCATGCCCAATCCCCATCATTAACTTAGCAGGTCTAAAACTATGGAACTCACAATTGACAACGTTGAAACAGTCTTAGATGAAATGCGCCCTTATCTCATGTCTGATGGCGGCAACGTGGAACTCGTAGAACTCGAAGGGCCTATTGTAAAACTGCGCCTGCAAGGTGCGTGTGGTTCTTGTCCCAGTTCTGCAATGACTCTGAGAATGGGTATTGAGCGCCGCTTAAAGGAAATGATTCCCGAAATTGCAGAAATTGAGCAAGTGGTGTAAAAGTTAGGAGTTAGGAGTTAGGAGTTATGAGTTTGAATCAACTCCTAACTCCTCATTCTTAACTCCTAACTATTTTTATGTCCCATCCTCTCTACATCGCTTTTATCTGGCATCAACATCAGCCTCTGTACAAATCTCCTGGCAGTGGCGTTTCACTATCTTCTAGTCAGCAGTACCGGCTTCCTTGGGTACGTTTGCATGGGACTAAAGATTATTTGGATTTGGTATTGCTCTTAGAGCAGTATCCTAAGTTACACCAAACGGTGAATTTAGTTCCATCGCTGATATTGCAACTCGAAGATTATATTGCTGGCACTGCTTTTGACCCTTATCTCACAGCCAGTTTGACGCCGGATGAAAAACTCACCCAGCAACAGCGCGAATTTATTATCCAACACTTTTTCGATGCCAATCACCATACTCTGATTGACCCTCATCCCCGTTATGCCGAGTTGTACCAGCAAAGGCAGGAGAAAGGGCAAGCTTGGTGTTTGGCAAATTGGGAATTGCCTGATTATGGCGATTTGTTAGCTTGGCACAATTTGGCTTGGATCGATCCACTGTTTTGGGATGACCCGGAAATTGCTACTTGGTTAAAACAGGGTCGAAATTTTACTTTAAGCGATCGCCAGCGCATTTATTCCAAACAACGAGAAATCCTCAGCCGCATTATCCCCCAACATCGAAAAATGCAGGAGGCGGGGCAGCTAGAAGTTACTACCACGCCTTACACTCACCCGATTTTACCCTTACTAGCTGATACTAACTCCGGTCGGGTAGCTGTGCCCAATATGACACTACCTCAGCAGCGTTTTCAGTGGTCAGAAGATATTCCCCGCCACTTGCGAAAAGCTTGGAACTTTTATAAAGACCGCTTTGGACAGATTCCTCGTGGTTTGTGGCCTTCGGAACAGTCAGTAAGTCCGGCAATACTTCCAGATATTATTAACCAAGGGTTTAAGTGGATATGCTCAGATGAAGCCGTCTTGGGGTGGACGCTGAAACACTTTTTTCATCGGGATGGGGCGGGGAATGTGCAGCAACCAGAACTGTTGTATCGACCCTATCGCCTGCAAACCGCCGAGGGTGACTTGTCAATTGTGTTTCGTGACCACAGATTATCAGATTTGATTGGCTTTACTTATAGTGCAATGCCAGCAAAACAGGCAGCTGCGGATTTAGTGGGACATTTGCAAGCGATCGCTAAAATGCAAAGAGAAAGTCAAAGTGAAGAACCTTGGCTAGTTACCATCGCTTTGGATGGGGAGAATTGCTGGGAATTTTATCCCCAAGACGGCAAACCCTTCCTAGAAGCTTTATATCAAAGCTTGAGCGATGAACCCCACCTCAAACTCGTCACAGTTTCCGAATTTCTGGAAGAATTTCCAGCCACAGCCACCATCCCCGGAGGACAACTACATAGTGGTTCTTGGGTAGATGGCAGTTTCACCACTTGGATCGGCGATCCTGCCAAAAATCGTGCTTGGGATTACTTGACAGAAGCAAGGGAAATGCTTGCAAGTCATCCTGAAGCGACGGAAGAAAACAATCCCGAAGCATGGGAAGCGTTGTATGCCGCAGAGGGTTCAGACTGGTTTTGGTGGTTTGGTGCAGGGCACTCCTCAAATCAGGATGCCATCTTTGACGGGTTGTTTCGAGAACATCTGTTTGGCATTTACAAGGCATTAAATGAACCTGTACCGCCCTACCTCAAGCAACCAGTAGAAATTCACGAAGCACAGGGAAGCCACACCCCACAAGGGTTTATTCATCCCGTCATTGATGGTAGGGGTGATGAACAAGATTGGGACAAAGCTGGACGCATAGAAATCGGCGGGGCGCGGGGGACGATGCACAATAGCAGTGTTATCCAGCGACTTTGGTATGGGGTGGATCACCTGAATTTCTATTTGCGGCTGGACTTTAAAGGTGGTGTTGCACCAGGGCGGGGTTTTCCAGCAGAGTTGAATTTGCTATGGTTCTATCCAGAAAAAACAATGGTTAACAGCCCAGTTCCTTTGGCAGATTTACCAGATGCAGCCCCACTTAATTACCATTTCCACCATCTTCTGGAAGTTAACTTGCTCACACAATCGATTCAGTTTCGGGAAGCTGGAGACAATTATCAATGGCATCCCCGTTTCAGTCGCGCTCAAGTAGCAATAAATAGTTGTTTAGAGTTGGCAGTGCCGTGGGCAGACTTGCAAGTTCCGCCAGATTATCCTTTGCGCCTGATTTTGGTGCTTGCAGATGAAGGGCGTTTTTCCAACTATTTACCAGAAAATGCTTTGATTCCTATTGATGTGCCTTAGAAGTCAATATCGTTTTTAACTTATTACGTCTGTGTTCTTTGTGTCTGGAGTGGTTAAATAAATTACTTTTAAACCGCAGAAGCGCAGAGAACACAGAGAGAAAAGATTTTTGGAGTTACCTTGAAAGCGCTAGTTCTACAGAGATTTCTTTTTGCTTTTTGAATTTTTAACAGAAAAGCAATGATGATTTAGCAAAGTTCCAGTAATCTTACTGTATATCAAGGAATATTTGTCGTAAGATTAGAGACATTTTAGAGCAGATATTTTATACTAATGAATCGCTTTTCTCAGAAAATAACGAATTCTCAAGAGAGCAATTTACAGCAAACTCAACTTGGCCAGATGTGTGGTTCCAAGAAGCTATTTTGCGATCGCTATGAAATATTGCAAATTTTGGGTAGAGGTGGTTTTGGGATCACGTTTTTAGCCAAAAATGCTGTATTACCAGGGAATCCTCTGTGTGTTATTAAACAGCTTTGCCCGAAAGTGACTAATCCTCAAAGCTGGCAAAGGGCGTGTATGCGCTTTGAAAAAGAAGCAAGAACCTTGGGGCAACTCGGTAGTCATTCGCAAATTCCCATGCTATTAGACTACTTTCAATCGAATGGGGAGTTTTTTTTAATTCAAGAATATGTGCCGGGTTTGACTTTGGCACGAGAAGTGAGGCAAACTGGGATCAAAAGTGAAGCCTCAGTTAAACAATTTTTACAAGAATTATTACCTGTATTACAGTATATTCATAAACATCATGTGATTCATCGGGATATTAAGCCCCAGAATTTATTGCGCTGTGAGTATGATGGGCGGGTAGTGCTGATTGATTTTGGTGCGGTGAAAGAGCAATTAGTTGATGCTTGTCAAAACTCTAACAATCAAGCTGCAAACACCAACTTTATCGGAACTAGGGGATTTGCACCACCAGAACAGTTTTCTCTACGTCCAGTTTATGCAAGTGATATTTATGCACTGGGTGTAACTTGTATTTATATGTTGACTGCTAAAAGTCCTTTAGAATTTGACTACGACGCAAATACTGGTGAAATATGCTGGCGGAAAGAAGTAAATATTAGCAACAGTTTCGCCCAGATTTTAGGAAAAATGGTGAAAATTACGTTAGCTGATCGGTTTAAGACTGCCGATGAAGTGATGAAAGCTTTGGGTAATGAAAGCTATTTGCCTACTTTGGCTGACTGTTTAACTACCCAAAAATTAAATAATAAAAGTATTGCACAATACGGAAATTCTTACGAAAATCCTGATGTATATTTACCACCTGTTACCAGAACTGCTAATGCTATTCGGAGATGGAGAGCAAGACCGAAGTAAACAAGGTCACAATTGCCTAAAGTATCAAATTAACAATTAATCATGGGTGATTTAAAATATCAAAAACAAATTTAGTAATATTTTAACTACATTTCATCGTCAGTGATGGTTAATTAATCAGGGTTTATCTTTAATACTTAGTAGGTTATTGCTTGCCAATATACAAGCAAAATTACTAGGTTTAAGAGTTCCTAAAAAATTTTTATTCAAATTATTATATAATCGAAAGAATAATTAATCTTATGGCTCTCGTAGTTTTCCACAGATGAGGAAGACTGACACTATTTACAAACGCTAACTATATTAAGTAATTCCCCAATCCCCAGAACAGGGTTTTCTACCACGAGTAAGCGAGAGTCAATTTTCTTAAGGGAAAGTTCGGGGCAAACTTAGCCTAAGTTGTCATGCAGTCGCGCCTGTCAGATCATGATCTGCTGCTTAAATCCCGATTGCTCAAATCCCCTGAATCCCAATGGAAAGAAGTTTTGCCAAAGTTGTAGCACCCCATTGGTGTCACTTTTAAGAAATCGCTTTCGGGTCATCCGAGTCCTTTCAGATGAGGGGGGATTTGGCAGAACCTATCTATCAGAAGATGTCGATAAACTCAATGAACGTTGTGTTATCAAGCAATTAGCTCCAAAATTTCAAGGAACTTGGTCGCAAAAAAAGGCGATGGAGTTGTTTGCTGAAGAAGCGCAGCGACTACAAGACCTTGGGGAACATCCCCAAATTCCGACTTTGCTAGCTTACTTTGACCAAGACGGCTGCCTATATTTAGTGCAGCAGTTTATTAATGGAGAAAATTTATTAAAGGAGTTGCAACAGCGCAAGACTTATAACGCTAGGGAAATTCAATCTATTTTGCTAGATTTACTGCCCATCCTCAAATTTATCCACGATCGCAAAGTCATTCATCGAGATATCAAGCCAGAAAATATTATCCGCAATAAAAGTGATGGGCGATTAAGTCTGATTGATTTTGGTTCCTCAAAGCAATTTACCGCCAGAGTTCAGCAGAAATCTGGCACATCCATTGGTTCACATGGTTATTCACCCCTGGAACAAATTAGAGATGGAAAAGCTTTCCCCGCCAGTGACTTGTTCGGTTTGGGGGCTACCTGCTTTCATCTGCTAACGGGAAATTCCCCCTTTGAGTTGTGGATGGAATCTGGGTATGCCTGGGTGAGTAATTGGCGGGAATATTTGCGAAGTCCGTTAAATCCTGAGTTGGATTTTGTCATCGACAAGCTTTTGAAAAAAGATATCCATGAACGTTACCAGTCAGCCGATGAAGTTCTTAGAGATTTGAGTCCAAAACAACTCCTCGCGCTACCACCAGCCGGGAAATCCTCTGGTAAAATACCACCAACGAAAGCACCAGATTTACCAAAAAGTTATCCCTTACTGAGAATTTTAATCTTGGGAAGTGCTTTGATTCTGTTGTTTGGATTTCAAGAATCTTGGTATAGACATTTTCGCCGGATTCAGACGAGTTTGGTTTCTCGGCTGACTCAGCACAATAATTCTGGCAAAGATGAAGCATTTTTAGGTCAACCACTAAAGATTACTTTGGGTAAGGTTTCCTTAGCTAATAGCCTGCAAGGGCATGGAAACTCGGTTTTATCTGTTGCCATCAGCCCCGATGGCAAAACCATTGCCAGCAGTGGGGGCGATAGCACAATCAAACTTTGGAATTTCGCAACCGGTAAACAAATCTCTTCACTCGACGGACATTCTCAGCAGGTGAATGTGGTAGCGATCAGCCCAGATGGCAAAACTCTGCTTAGTGGTAGCGATGACAACACCATCAAAATCTGGAATCTGGCAACGCGAAAGCAAATTCGCACTCTTAAAGGGCATTCTGATTCAGTTCATGCATTAGCAATCAGTGCTGATAGCGAGACTCTGGTTAGTGGTAGTGATGACAACACCATCAAAATCTGGGATTTAGCAACAGGAGAGCAAATTCGGACACTTGCAGGGCATACATTCTGGGTGCGATCGCTAGCTATTAGCCCTAATGGTGTGATTCTTGCCAGTGGCAGTTTTGACAGGACTATCAAAATCTGGAATCTGACAAAAGGTTACTCAATCCGCACACTGGAGGGAAATTATCAAACAGTAACAGCCGTGGCTATAAGCCCAGATGGTAAAATTTTAGCCAGTGCTAGCCGCGATCGCACCATCAAACTTTGGAATCTAACTACGGGAAAAGAAATTCACACACTAGCGGGACATGCCAACACTGTCACATCCGTAGCCTTTAGCGCTGATGGTAAAATTGTTGCTAGTGGTAGCCGCGATCGCACCATCAAACTGTGGAATTCAGCCACAGGAGAAGAAATTCTGACATTGACGGGGCATACTAATACTGTGACATCCGTAACCTTCAGTCCTGATGGCAAGACCCTTGTTAGTGGTAGTGAAGACAAGACTATTAAGATTTGGCAATTGTCTCAGTGAAGAGTAGGGAGTAGGGAATCAGCCTTTTCGAGTTGTACCGAGTTTTTTCACGCAATCAAATAGGAGTCCTATATTGCAGGGCGTAGGGGCACGGCACTGCCGTGCCCCTACGGGTGTACTTAACAATTAAGGTTTGATAGCGTTAGCGATAGTTTGGAGCAAAAAAATACAGGTTCACGATTTTATGCGATCGCAGCGGAAATATTGCCTTCAATTATCGATATTTGTCATACCTAAAGACCTAATTTTAGATTTAAAAATAAAAATTCTACCTTCTGGAATCGAGCTTGTTTTAATGCGAATTGCATAATTTGCTAGACTCGGTAATATAATCTATACCAAAATGCTTATTTACTCGCTCATAAATGCAACTTTAAGCGGATTTATATTTGCAGCTAAAGATTGATGCTGGCAGTGTCAGAACTTAATATGCTTTAACTATTACTTGCAGCAATTCAATTGAGGAATGTGATCGTGAAACGCTTTAATGTCTCTAAAATTCTCGGAAGTACTGTTCTAGCTCTAACTTTGGCTACCTTGCCTACAGTTCTGCCTGCTTCTGCTCAGACAACAAGCACTACCGATGGAACTGTTACAAATACTACTACGGATACCTCTGCTACCGACAGAAATTATCGGGATGGCGATTGGGGTTTATTGGGCTTGCTCGGTTTATTTGGTTTATTTGGTCGTAAGAGCCGCAAAGCCGATGATCATGTAGCTTACCGTGATCCTAATGCAGTAGGCTCCTCTGGCTCCCGTTCTAACTATTAATAATGAGTTGCGCTCTAATTTTACGTAAGTCCTAAAGATAATTACGGGTAAAGCCTGCCGATGCAGGCTTTGTTCGTGTGTATACATGATTGCAAGACTTGGGGAGTCAGGGCGTGCCAAGTTTGCCGAATTGAATTGTTAATTGGGATTTCTCAAAAATAAAATTGCCGAACCAAACTGCGCTCCTAGTTTAGCTTTCAGAGCTTCACCAATGGTTATTTTTGCTAAATCTAGAGGCTGGCGATCGCTCTAAAGTTTACGTGCATCGACGATGACTGTAATATGATAAAATTCTTACGTACTCAGTATTTTAGCTGAGAAAAAATATCATAATCTCTGCTTCAACCTGCGAGTGTGGGTTTAATTTAGGTTTTTTATTGTCAAAGAAGTATCCACAACTACAAAGTTATGATTAATATATTTTTCCTGCTCATACTATTTTCTTCGCTTCTAGGGCGAATTAAATTTCCTGGAATAAATATTGGTATTCATTATTTATTACTTCCTGCATTTAGCTTTGGTATAATTAGTTTATCTGTAAAATTAATCCCAGAAGTTTTAAAAAAGCATAGAATCATTTTGATATCTATGAGTCTACTGTATTTTTGGATGTGGCTGTCTTCATTGATTAGCTCATTTCCAAATACTGCTATTACTTATAGTATGAAATATACTACTTATTTTATAGTATTTTTTGCTTTTTTAGTTCTAACTTTTAAAAATCTTAAAATATCATCTTTGACATTTTACTATCGTTGCATATTATATTTATTACAAATAATTGCGGTTTTTGGTTTTTTAGAAGCTTTATTTCCCAATCATTGGATTTTTGAATTATTAAAATTTCCAAGTTATTATCCTCAGATTGGTTCAATAATGCAAAATCCTAATCAGTTTGGGGTAATAGTTTCCATTGGATTATGTTTAAGCTTAATTTTAGAAAAACAGAGAAATATATCTAAATTTGAATTATATATAAGCAAATTTCTTTTTCTGATTTCTCTAGCTTTGTCTGCCAGTAGAAATTCTTGGCTAGTTTTGATTCTTGGGATGTTTCTCTTATTGATATATAAAATTATTAGTATTAGAAAAATGATTTTTATCATGAGCCTATGGCTTTTATGTATTATATCCATACCAGTATCTACATATAGAATTGGTTTGGGAAATAGTCAAATATTTCCCTTAATTAATTTATTTTCAACCAATCACAGCAACATAGTACTTCCTAGTCCTGTAGGTACAGCGTTGTCAAGGTTTGCGCTTTGGGAAGCAGCTATTATTGAAACTATTAAACGACCAATTACAGGTATAGGTGTAGGAGTTTTTGCAGAACATATAGGAGTAAAAGTTTTTGGAGCGAAAGGTTATCACGCACATAATATATTTTTAAATGTTTTAGTAGAACAAGGAATTATTGGATTATTACTATTTACAAATTTTTTAGTAAAAATAGCATCTAAAGTTAAACATGCTAATCCCGTGACTCTCATTCCGATTATTATGTTTTTAGCGTCTCAAATGCCAGATGTTTTTGTTGAAGACTATACTTTTACAACTATTGAGTTTTATTTTCTGGCAGCAACTATCAATTCTCGAAAAGATTTTGTCATTGAATCCAAACCTGAAATTATTTACAATGTTGAAAACACCTGCAATAAATAAACCTCATTTTCACTTAATATTTCCGAATATATTTGATTTTAAGGGAGGTATTCAAGTTTACTCAAAATTTTTGCTCCAAGCTTTACAAGATGCATATCCTGAAGCTAATTATGATGTGTTTCTTAAGTATGACAAGCACAATTTAAGACAGCAGCAAAAGTTGCAATTTTTAACCTCAACAAAATTTCATTATTTTGGAGATTTACCACGATTATTGCAAACCATTTTATTTGCTACCAAAATCATTATTTTGGCTATTCTGCAACGCCCCACTATAGTTATCTCAACTCATGTTAACTATGCCACTGCTTGTTATGTTCTAAAACTTCTCACTGGGATTCCTTACTGGGTAGTTGCTCATGGCTTAGAAGTTTGGGATATTGAAAATAATGTTACAAAATTAGCGTTACAAAAAGCAGATAGAATTATTAGTGTTAGTAATTACACTCGCCAGCGTTTGCTTGAATATAAAAATATTGAATCAGAAAAAATAGTTCTTTTACCTAATACCTTTGATGCCAATCAATTTAAAATAAATCCTAAACCTCCCTACTTGCTAAAACGATATAACTTAACAGAACAACAGCCTGTAATTCTAACAGTAACGCGGCTGGGACGTATGGCAAAATACAAGGGTTATGATCAAATCCTTCATGCTTTACTTAAAGTGCGGTTGTATGTCCCTAATGTTCACTTCATTCTTGCAGGTAAAGGGGATGATATACCTCGAATTAATGCTTTAGTTACCAGCTTAAATCTACAAGATTGTGTTACTATTGCAGGATTTGTACCAGATGAAGAATTGTGCGATTATTACAATCTCTGCGATGTTTTTGCTTTGCCTAGTAAAGGAGAAGGATTTGGAATTGTTTATCTAGAAGCTTTAGCTTGTGGTAAACCTGTGCTGGCGGGTAAACAAGATGGTTCCATAGAACCCTTGGCTGAGGGAAAATTGGGATGTTTAGTTGACCCTGATAACGTTGAAGAAATTGCCGATAATCTAATTCAAATCCTACAAGGCGATTGCTATAACCCAGTAATTTACCAACCAGAATACTTACAACAAAAAACTATTGAAGCTTTTGATTTTAGCCAGTTTCGTACAAGTTTAGCAAAAATAGTTGATGGTTATCTAGTTACAATTTAAAGAAATGTTTTTTGTATAAATTTAATTGGTGAAAAATGGAAGATTCAGTGTTTGTTATATTCCTTAGCTTTGGGTTTATCTGGCTTTTGATGGGAGTTGTAGGTTGGATTGCGTTTTTAAAATCTGAGGGCGAAGAAATTAAGTTTGGTAAGTGGGGACTTATCGTTGCTATTCCAATCTTAATACCAATAATTGTTTCTCTTATTATTGGTATATTGTATAAAAAATGAACAATTACTTGTTAATTGCACCCCTAACCAAAATCACTGTACTTTCTACACCAGAGGCGATCGCTTCTGGAATATTACCTTGAATCGCTTGCTGCAACAATCCCTCGCGCGATGCTCCCAAAACTACAACATCGTAACCTTCGGTATGCACTAGGTTAATCACACCTTCAGCGACTGAATTAGCTTGGACTGGGAGAGCAATTACACTACTCGACAATTTACGCCGCCGCATCAAATGGCGGATGGCTTGTTCTGAAATTGACATATCTGGCTTGAGTTCAGATGGCTTAAACACCTGTGTCAGGCGAATTTGTGGATCATTTCCCAATGTAATTAAAGCTGGGAGCAATTTAATCGCCAATGGGGAATTGGGGCCACCAGCCATCGGGACTAGCCAACGGTTGAAGGATTGCCCAGTTGTGCCTAATTTTACTAACACTACTTCGCAGGTGGCTTGGCGAATTACGGTGTCTACAACGTTACCAAAAATCCGACCAGGGGTAGATGTGTTACCTTTCCATCCCATTAAAATTAGGTCGATGTGTTGTTCGTTGATTGTCTCCAAAATTGCCTGCGCTACATCGTGGGTAACTCGGATCTGCGTGTGCAAGGGAATTTTCCACTTTTTTGCTAAGACTTCCGCCTGTCGTAGCAAGCGGCGACTTTTTGCCGTCCTTACCTGTGTTTCTGATGGGGAACTGTGACGGGGTATCAGCATCACTTGTACGCAATCTATTTCATAATGGCGATCGCGGGCAATAGCTGCTGCCATTTGTAATAAAATAGCTGCTGTTTCGGGATTAGCTACTGGCACTAATAATCTACCACTGCCGGTGCTGGGCGATCGCGTTTGGTAAACTATGTATGAAGGTTCTGGTCGCAGTTTAAGAGTCCGGTTATCACAATTGAGATGATCCGCTTCCGCCCGAATAATATCTGCACGAGTAATAATTCCGATCAGTTTCCGTCCATCTACCACAGGTAAGCGACTGATTTGATAGCGATCGAGTAAATACAGCACATTACTCAGGGTATGGATTGGTGTTACTGTCATCGGGACAGGTGTCATTATTTCTTTTAAGAAAATATCATTGGCTAAATTACGATCGCGGATTTTCAGCAAATCTGATTGCGTCACAATCCCTACTAACTTGCTATCTTCTACCACAGGGAAACCGCGATGATGGGAACGAGCAAAGGATTGCATTGCTTCTTCCAAGCTCATCTCTGCATCCAGAGTTTCTACCCGTTCTTGCATCACATCTTTTGCAGTTAACTTGGTTAATGCTCCTTCCATAGGAGCTTCTTTGGTGAGAGTGATGCCTTTTAATTCCAAAAGTTTCTCATAAAGCGAACCAGGCACTACCTTATCCGCAACCAGGTAAGCTGCTACAGAAACAATCATCAAAGGTAGCACCAGATTGAAATCTGTAGTCATCTCAAACACAATCACAATTGCTGTGATTGGCACTTTGGAAACGGCGCTAAAAAATCCCCCCATACCCGCTAGCGCGTAAGTAGTAGGAGAACCGGCTCCGGTGATGTATAACTCAGATACACCGATGATGTGTCCTAAACAAGAACCCAAAATCAGACTGGGAGCAAATAATCCCCCCGGCGCTCCTGAACCGAATGCTATCAGTGTGAGGATAAACTGGGCCGCAAAGGCGATCGCTGCTACAGTAGGATGGGAACCTCCAGTAATTAATGACTCCCGTAATCCCGTATTATCACGGAAGGATGGAGGGAGCATTGCCACGACAACACCAGAGATAAATCCAGCCAAAGCTACCCGCAACGGTAAGCTGATATGTAATTTTCTATAAAATTTAATACTAAATATTAAGCCGCGATTAAATAATGCACCCAATAAGCCTGCCAAAATACCCAAAAGCACGAAAAAGGGAATTTCGGGAATGGAGAATTGGCTGGAAGATTCCGTCAATTGCAGGTTAAGGTCAAGAGAGCCACCACCTAAAAGTCGGGATATCACCCCACCAATAAAGGAGGCGATAATCGCAGTTCCCAGAGTCAATCCTGATAAATCTTGGAGTAACTCTTCAACGATAAACAATACACCTGCGATCGGGGCATTGAAAGCAGCTGCCAAACCCGCACCCGCACCAGCTGCAATCATTTGCCGTCGATGATCTGGGGAAGTAGGAACCCAACGGCTCATCCCTGCTGCCAAACTTGCACCTACGTGGACAGTGGGGCCTTGCCGTCCCAGAGTCATGCCCGAACCGATGGCGATGATGGCACTGAGTAACTTTATACCTGCCACGCGCCAGGATAGTTTCATCGGCACATTTGCAAGAGTTGCTTTGACTTGCGGAATACCGCTACCAGAAGCCTCTGGTGCGAATCTATCCACCAACCATCCAGCCACAAACCCCAGGACAAGACCAATTGCTGGTAGTGCCAGCCATGCCGGGAACAGATGGGTAGTATGGACTCGCCATGTCCCCAGCCATCCCGATCCTACTTTCAGGAACACCGCAGATAGAGCAGCAACCAGACCGATAACACAAGCTTCGGCGATCGCTAAACCTCTTCTAGGCTGCCACCAGGTGCGAAAGCGCTGATTCATAGCAATTTTGGATTTTAGATTTTGGAATTTGAATTACAAGTCTTTACCAAAAAGCTGTTCGGTGGAATTTCAGAGGATGTTTGAAAATTAGTTAATGAGTATAATTTTCTACCACAGAATCTCTATCCTCAATTACGAATTACGAATTACTTAATTGCTTCTCCCCGTAGTGGATAGCCCTTCTACTATCAGAGATGGAGTATAACAAGAACCATTCCAATCAGCATCATTGCCCAGTGTAACCAATTGCTTGAGGGCTGTGTAAACATTACCTGCAACCATCGTATCCTTAACGCGCCCAATTACGTGGCCATTTTGGACGCGGTAGCCTAAATCAACGTTGATTGAAAAATCTCCAGAAATACTGCCGCCACCACCTAGCATTTGATCCACAATCAAGCCATCATCTAGTTGTTGAATCAAATCTGGTAGTGATGCTGAACCTGGCTGGATCAGAAAATTAAATAAACCAGGGGTAGGATAGCTACCTAAACCAGGGCGAAAACCATTTCCAGTGGTGTCAGTACCGAGTTGGCGGCCGGTGGTGCGATCGCCATAAAAATGTTGTAAAGTTCCGTTTTGGATAAATACTAAAGATTTAGTGGGAGTGCCTTCATCATCAAAAGGGCAACTATAAGGGCCAGCTTCTGGATCTTGGTAGAGGGTGAGACTGGGTGCAACTACTGCCTTACCCAAACGTTCTCCCCAAGGGGAAGCTACTTCTAAAACTCGCTTACCATTCAAAGCTTCTTGCACAGTGCCCCAAAGCATATCAGCAGCTTTAGAAGTGAACAAAACCGGGACGCGACCAGTAGGAGATGAGACATTTTCTCTGGCCCAAATTAACCGTTGTAAAATTTGGTTAGCTAATATTTCAGGGTGGAGTTCGCCCCGCTTGGTTTGGCCATCGGCAACACTCAAAAAATCATCACCACGCACCCATTCTGCTGATATATAGCAGTTGAGGGTAGTATCAGTGTAGTAACAATCTAAACCTTTAGTGTTAACTATTCTGGTAGTTTCAGCATCACATTCCCAGTCACCATTGCAAACAACATCGGGATAGGCATCGCGGATGAGCGCGATCGCTTCTTTGCCCCAGTCTACCAAAATCTCTATCGGCACACTTTCCCCTAAATCTGGGTAGGAGGGCTGAGAGTTAGAGCCTAATTCTACTGTTTCAGGTAGATTCAGTTGACTTAGAGCCAGAGCTTTTTCCACCATTACTTCGGCTAGGACAGAACCGTAAGCCACCATCAGTCCCGGACGCCCGTTTCGCCAAAGTCGTAGTGCTGTGGCTTCAGATTGGTTAGTTTCTAGCTGTTTGAGTCGGTTTGCCTCAAAAAACACTGGGCGAGAAAGCGATCGCGACTGATACACCTCAGCAGCTTCTGCTCCAGATTTTATAGCTAGTTCCAGCAGCTGTTCGGCTAGTGTATCTTGTGACAAATTTTCAGAACCCATGACCCTTAGTGCAATTGTGGATTTTGAACCGCATATCAACGCCCTCTCTTGAAAAGTGCGATCGCTAAAAGCCAACTATCAGACTTTCCGCCGATGAACGCAGATAACTATCCAAAAATCATCAGCGTTTCTTTACAGTTACGATTTGAAACCGCAGATCAACACTGATGGACGCAGTTAATTATCCCAAATCATTGTCATGTCTCAACGGATCTAGTCATTTGTCATTTGTCATTTGTCATTCCCCCCCCCATGCCCAATGCCCCATGCCCAATGCCCCATGCCTCATGCCCCATGCCCCATGCCCCATGCCCATTTTCAGAGATTAACCTCTTGCAACAGCCAAAAACCAGCAAAAGATTGTGCTTTGGGATCAGACTGTACACCGATAAAATGCACTCCGTTAGCTTTTTGCTTGGCTTCTTCAAAATCTTTGGCTTCTGCTAAAAGTTGAGGTTTTTTGATATTTGCCACAATCCAGCTTTCAGTTACACCAGTTTCTAAAAGTAATCTCCCCTCTTCACTAGTATCAAATCTTAAGAAAGCCAAGTCCAAACCAGACATCCAGCCTGCCAAGGGCAACGCTCTAGGTGAGAAAATTAAAATCCCAGGAATACGGGTTTCGGGTGAAACTTTCGCCAACTCTAGGGGGAAAGCTTCACCAAAGCCAATTTCCCACTCTGGCATTTCTGCCAAATCCGCAGCATCTAAGTTAACAAATACCCACTGCTGTCCTTCTAAAGCATCTGGTAAACGTTGCGGCAAAGGTTTCTCCAAGCGGACTGAGGGATTAGCCCCCCCTTGATACCCTGCCTCTTGAGGATACACTTCTTCCATGCGTTGTTCTAACCAATGGTTGAGAACCAAAGTGCGGCGGCTAGGCTGCGCGGGAATGCCTAAGTCTTGGCAGGCTTTAGTAATCATGTTGTTCATTTGGCGGCGGAAAAAGCGGATTTTAATTGGTGCTTTTCCAGCTTGGTTAATAGCTTCCTGTAATGCTGTCCGCAACCAGCCCGAATTTACCTGGGTACTGGGACAATATTGAGCATAGCGAAACAAAGAATCTGCTTTTGTACTGATATCCAAAGCGCTTTCGCAGACTAAGACTTCCCAAACTTTTTTCTGATTATCGTCCAAAATCGGACGGGAGTAAAAATCGATTTCCCAAATACTGCCCATGTTTTGCGGTAAAAATCTGGCTGTTATGTTTTCCTGATATGTTGATCATACGAGTCTTCGGGCAGCATTGGAAATTGGGCATTGGGGATTGGGTATTGGGCATTGGAAATTGAGATGAACGGAGTTCTGAGGAGGATGAGCGAGTCTTTGAAATTAATGTTTTAAGTTATAACTCTTTACAATCTTCCTTATTTTTCATCCTTTGAGCAGAACATAGAAAGTTTTTGGAGTAATAGGTTTGGCGATCGCTCTTGGAGTAGTTTATTGTCTCCATAATCATAGATACAAAGCATTGAAAATTAGAGATTTTATGTCCCTGACGCTTTAAGACTTGGAAAAATGCAGCAACAGTATCCCAGCGATCGTATGGAACTAGTAAAGGGTAATTAGAATAATGCTAAAAGACTGTAGAGAGGTAGATAGATGCAACTAGAAGATTATTTTGAGTTTTTAGACCCAGATGACATTCGGATCAAAGGCCATCGCATTGGTATTGATAATGTGATTCAATATTACCTGCAAGGATATTCACCAGAGGAAATTCTAGAGGAATTACCTTCTTTGGATTTGGAGAAAATTTACGCAACGCTTGCCTACTACCTGCATAATCGTGTTGAAATAGATGCTTCTATGTTGCGGTTAGCGAAGTGGCGAGAACAGCGCTATCAAGAATCATCAGCTAATCCTTCACCTTTGATGCAACGTTTAAGAGCCTTAAAGGCGCAACGTGAGCAGGAGTTGCTAAACCATTGGTGAAGGTACGTTTTCTCCTGGATGAAAATTTGTCACCCAAATTGAAGACAGCTGTTTTGCGCTTCAATCCAGCTATAGATATTCTGCGTGTAGGCGATGCCGAAGCACCGCCATTAGGTACGCTTGACCCAGATATACTGCGCTACCTGGAATTATCCCAACGAATATTGGTTACAGACAACCGCAAAAGTATGCCCGAACATCTAGAAGAACACTGGGGAGATGGAGGACATATTTGGGGACTAGTTTGGTTGCGTTCCAGTGGAAACCTCAGTATTTGGGCAGAAACAATTTATTTGATTTGGGAAGCGACTGAGGCAGAAGAGTGGATTGATAGATTGGATTGGATTCCATTTTAAAAATTTGGCGTTGCTGAATTGAAGTATGAATTTAGAAACCCACTTTTGCTAAGTGGACTCATTCAGCCAAGAATTCTACAGCTTGAAGTGAAAACGAGTGACAGAGAAGTTTTCATAGCTATGAGAATGTCAAAGTATCTCCCTCATTTCCCACGGTTGATCCAAACGCCTCTGAGTCCAGCTGCTTTAGCTCCGTGGTAATCTTCTACAATGCTATCGCCAATATGCCATGCTGCCTCTGGGGAACATTTATGTTTATCTAAGGCAATAGCAAAAATTTGAGGATCGGGTTTAGCTGCACGTACCTGGGTAGAAATGGTGACAGAGGTAAAAAACTCTCTCAATCCCAAACTTTGCAATACTGTGTAAATCCGGGAATCAAAATTGGACAGTACCCCCAAGGTAACTCCCAACCGCCGCCAGTTGATTAAAGCTGGTAAAACATCGGGATAGACAAACCACGGTTCGCCAGTGCCAAAGTGGATGTAAAGTTCGCTAAAAAAAGCCGAAAAGTCAGAAAATTCCTTGAGAACACCTGCACTTTCAAAAGTGTTCAGGGCAATTATCCGCCACCAATCAAACTCGCGCTGGGGAATATCTTGCAGTTCTGCATCTGGAAATATCGGCGGTGGCGCTGCTTTAAAACTTTTGATGAAGGCTGTATTCAATGTTTCGGCTGAAACTGTAACGCCAAATTCTTGGGCTATCTGACTATAAACTTCGCCCACACTACCTTTGACATCGAAGAGTGTACCCACAGCATCTAAAAAAATAACTTTCGGTTGTTCCATCAAAGTTTGAAAATTTTAAATGTTGAATGTTAGATTTTGGCTTGTTAAAAGCTTCTGTGGGTAGAGTCTAGCATCTGCTAAGTAGGATGGCGAAAATCAGGCAAATCATCATAAATGTCTTGGTTTTTTACCAATGCCCAATGACATCACTTGCTACCTTGCGGGAACGCTAAGAGCGAACAAGCCGGGGAACCCGTCCAATGCAGTGGCTCCCCAATGCCCAACCTGACAAAATAATTGTTTATTCTTAGCAACTTACTTGGAAAGTGTTTCTATGATCGGACGGACTAGCCAATTAAAACCAACTTTGAGTTGATGATCTAAAGTTGGCAATCTATATAAATAGGCAATCCGGCGGGCGACGGATGCCAAGGGGCCATCTAGTTTCATTCCCAAACCAGTGAGAGTGGCGTTGTCTATTCCTAGTGCCATCATTTCTCCTAACTGTTGGTAGCGGAAGGGAAGCAGGGGGCGATTCGTCAAACTTGCCCAGATATTCCAAGCAGTATAATCAGCTTGTTGAAAAGCTGCTTGTGCAGTGGCGGGGACTTGCTGTCCTTCAATATCATGACAGTCTGCTAAATCTCCCAAGGCAAAGATTTCTGGATGATCAATGACTTGCAGATTGGATGTAGTGCTGATTTGACCACGTTGATTTTGCTTGAGAGAAAGAGATTTCACTACAGGCGCAACCCTGGTTCCCACAGTCCAAATTACCAAATCTACGGGAATCGTGTCTAACTGGTTTTTGTACTCTAAGGAAATGGAATTTTGCTCTATTGATTCCACTTTGGTTTCTAAATCAAGAAACACGCCACGGGCTTCTATTGCTTTCTTTGCTGCTTCCCGGTTAAACTCTGGGGAAGTTCGCAAAATTTGATCGGCGATTTCAATGATCCGAAAGCGTCCTCTTTCACCTAGTCTGTCGGCTAACTTACAGGCTAACTCTACACCACTGTAGCCAGCCCCAATAATTGCCACCCGAATTTTATCAGCATCCGATTCTTCTAAAAATCGCAAGCGTTCTTCCAAACGATAAGCATCAGAGATTGTGCGGAATGTGTAAGCGTAAGATGTCGCACCAGGGACTAAATCTAGCGGTGTCTCACCTCCTAATGCCAACACTAAGCGATCGTAAGGGATTTCTGGCCCTTCATGTACATTTACCAGTTTCTGGTCGATATCAATTCCAGACACAACCCCTTGATAAAAACGCACCCCTGTGCCTTGTAAAAGTTCTTCAAACGGTGGGGCAATTTCCCAGGTTTGCAGTTCCCCAGTGAGTAATTCGTAAAGCAAGGGAGAGAATAGGAAGCGATCGCTTTGATCTACCAGAACAATTTCGGGTTTTTGCGTAGATTCCCAAGGTAACTGGCTTAAGCGCAAGGCTGTGTAGAGACCACCAAAGCCTCCGCCAAGGATACAAATTCTAGAAGTTTGTTGAGTCATCGTTTCTATTTATGGGATGGTCAATGCTAGTTGGGCAACTAACTTCAGTCTAGTAAGTTAAAGCGGACTTTTCAAAATCCCACAAAGTTTGTCAGACATTAGTCATTTGTCATTAATCATTTTTGACGGTTATATAACTGGAGATTCGCTATAGTTAACGGTTAACAGGCAACGGCTAAAAGGAGTTAAAGAGATGGAAATTAAGCCAACTGACCCATCGCTAGCACTCATGGAAATTCCCCCTGGCTATCTCAACATTATGGGTTACGTTGATCAGTCAGAAGTTAATGGCCCTGGTTGTCGTGCAGTCATCTGGGTACAAGGTTGTCTTCGTGAGTGTCCTGGCTGCTTTAATACTAACTCCTGGTCTTTTGAAGCTAACCAATTGATTGCTGTTGATACCCTTGCCGAGAATATTCTCAGTAATCCCCACAACACGGGTGTAACGTTCTCTGGTGGAGAACCCTTTTGGCAAGCAATTGCACTAGCGTCTTTAGCTCGTAAGGTAAAAGCTGCTGGGTTAAATGTAATGTCTTTTACTGGGTTCACTCTCAAGCAACTACAGTCTCAATCAGCGCCGCCAGGTTCCCAAGCATTGTTAGAACAACTTGATATCCTGATTGACGGGCCTTTTGTCCAATCTCTGGCAATTAATTCTCCTAACTCTCCAGTTTCTTCTAGCAATCAACGGGTTCGGGTGTTAAATCCAGCTTTCCAAGACCAAATTTCCTGGGCCAGCGATCAGATAGAAATCCACATTCTCAAGGATGGTGGACGCATTGTTACTGGCTATCAAGGTGGACTGGAACTAACGTAGGGGCGCAGGCGCAGAGGCAGAGGAGGGAGTTCAAAACTTCAAAGTTGAGCTTCTGAGGGTCAACTTCGACCTTCTGAGGGTCAACGTTCACCTTCTGAGGGTCAACTTCCACCTTCTGAAGCTCAACTTCCACCTTCTGAAGCTCAACTTCCACCTTCTGAAGCTCAACGTTCACCTTCTGAAGCTCAACGTTCACCTTCTGAGGGTCTTCTGAAGCTCAACGTTCACCTTCTGAAGCTCAACGTCCAAGTTTTAAATCCCTCTTTTTCCTGCCCAATGCCCAATGCATCTATGTTTGAGACAGATTATATTTAAAAAAAATACCTATCTAAATTTGACTAAACCATTTCAGACAATTTTTACTGAACACCGGGTACTTTGGGCTGTTTTACTACTTAGTGCAGCACTGGTGGTAACGCTAGCGCTGTCGCTTTCTCAGGGAGCAGTACCTTTAAGTATGTCGGAATTTTGGCAAGCTATTCTCCGCGAAGGCGATCCGGTTAAACAGACAATTCTCTGGGATTTGCGTCTCCCACGCATTACTGCTGCTCTGATTGTCGGCGCAGCTTTGGGAATGTCAGGAGCGCTGCTGCAAGGGATGTTACGCAATAGTCTTGCTGATCCATTTATTTTGGGCATTTCAGCAGGTGCAGGATTAATTGTAATTCTGATGATTGTGTGGCAAATATTCCCGATCGCAATTCCTTTAGCTGCGTGGATCGGAGCTATTTTAACTTCTGCGATCGTTATTTTGCTCGGTCGTGCGGGGTCGGGAATTTCAGTTGAGCGATTAATTTTAGGCGGAGTGGCGGTGAGTTCTTTATTAGGTGCTATACAAAGTACATTGCTGCTTTTAGCTGAAGACGGTCAAATTCAAATTGCGCTCAGTTGGCTAGTTGGTAGCCTTAATGGACGGGGTTGGCAAGAAATTGCTACGGCTGGCCCTTATATCATCGTTGCATTGATCGGGGGATGCTTGCTGGCGCGATCGGTAAATGTGCTGGCTTTGGGGGATGATTTGGCTGTGGGTTTGGGGGTTTCGTTGACGCGATCGCGCCTATTAATTGGTGGTGTCGCCACTTTATTAGCCGCAGGTGCAGTCAGCATCAGTGGTTTGATTGGATTTGTTGGTCTTGTTGTCCCTCACGGTGTCCGCCTCATCGTTGGCACAGATCATCGCTTTGTTTTGCCACTTTCTGCCCTTGCAGGTGCATGGTTACTGACTTTTGCAGATTTACTCTCTAGACTAGGAGCGGTAGAACTACCAGTAGGTTCCGTCACTGCGTTGCTGGGTTCACCGCTATTTATCTGGTTACTTTACCGTCGTTCTGCTGGGTTTAATAAATTTTGAGCTAATACGCTTGGCTTAAGAAAATTTTTCCTTCTCTCTGTGTTCTCTGCGCCTCTGTGGTAGCCTGCGGCAAGCCGCAACTACTTACTCTACGGCTGTGCGCCAAGGAGACGCAAACGCGAGAGCGTCTACGTTAAAAAAAATGACTTTTACAAAGACTGCTAACCTTCACCTAAGCGTATTGGACTATATTTACCGAGGTTTACTGACTATACTTTCAAGAGCATTTAGCTGAACAGACGGGAATCCCGTCTACAGCGCACCGCGAGTGAAAGGCGCGGGAGTGGGGAGATATAGTAATTAATGTTTTTTGGCTATGCCAAAACAGTTAATTACTATTGTTCTGCCATGACCCATATTCATTATATTTATTATTTATAACACTACGATTGATGGTATTATAAATAAGTACTGGCATTGCCGAAAATGCTGGTTGTACACTTGTGTTGAGCGAAGCGATGCACTGAGCTTGCCGAAGTGTCGAAACACTGAACTTAGACAATCTAGAATATGGGGTTCCATTCAACGCCTTATGTAAATTAAGGGACAGGATGCTGTTCAAAAGTAAGAACATCAATACCAAAACGCTGGCGCAGAAAAATACGCAGAGTATGACTGGTCATTTTAGCGGCAACATGGACGCAGATCCCATCAACTTTCTTCCTCAATAGACGTTCCAAATTACGTCCGGTATTTTGCACCTCGTTAAATACACCTTCAACACGCTCGCGCAGGCTATTTAGTAACCCCTCAAACGCTTTTGGCTGTTGTTGAAGTTGATTAGCTCGTTTTGGGGTAAAAATTTGATTACCCGTAGTTTTGAAGATATCGCTTTGCCATTGAGCACCGATAAATCCTTTATCAGCAAGGATACGGCAGCCATGAACGTAATCTAAAACTGATTCTGCTGCTAGACGCTCATCTGTACTCGCTGGCACTAAAGAGTAAACCAATGGAATACCGCTCAAGGTGCTGATGAGGACTAACTTGTAGCCAAAATAATTCATTTTGCGACTGGCACACCACCCATAATCAGCACTGCCTGTAAATTCACTTTGGCCTTTGTCGCGTTTGTAGCCAACTACTAGTACTGGTTTTGTATCCGACATTCCGCACTTCAAGATGTAATACATCGATATTCAAGAATATTTCCT
>JAHCSU010000676.1 GCA_023522315.1 Nostoc sp. CCCryo 231-06 | reverse complement strand
GGACGATCGATTGTCCTAATGGATGTTCTGATAAGGATTCTAGAGAAGCAGAAACCTGTAAAGCTTGTAACTCATCCATCCCGTCAGTATAAATTCGTTGCACGCCGAAATGTCCTGTTGTCAACGTCCCCGTTTTGTCGAAGGCGATTGTTTTAACGCTTTTTGCTCGTTCAAAAGCATCTCGATCCCGCACTAAAATTCCGTTTTTAGCGGACATTGCAGTAGCGTTAACAATTACTAAGGGGATCGCTAAACCTAACGCATGAGGACAAGCAATTACTAATACAGTAACTGCGCGATTAATAGCAAACGTTAAGCTTCCTGCTCCAACTCCAACAGATTGCCAAACAATAAACGTTAATGTCGCAACCCCGATTGCACTCAGAGTAAGCCAGTAAGCAAGCTGATCGGCTAGGGTTTGATATTTACTTTTAGATGCTTGCGCTTCCTCAACTAGGCGCATAATCTGGCTTAACGTTGTTTTATCTCCGGTGCGAGTGACCTTGGCTGTCAAAGCGCCTTCTCCATTGACTGCACCAGCGATGACTTCATCATTGGGGTTTTTTACCACTGGGCGAGACTCCCCAGTAAGAAAGGCTTCGTTGACGTTGGAAGTACCCTCTATAACCTCACCATCGATGGGAATTTGTTCGCCAGGACGAATCAAAATTTGATCGCCCTCAACTAACGCGCTTACAGAGACATCTTCTGTCCGCCCATTTGCTTGTAATCGGTGAGCAATAGAAGGCACTAAATCCGCGAGATGTTCTAGAGCGCGACTGGCTCCCTGTACAGAACCCATTTCAATCCAGTGACCAAGCAGCATAATATCGACCAAAGTTGCCAGTTCCCAGTAGAAAGAATCTCCCTCTAATCCGAGAGTCACTGCCACACTGTAAACGAACGCCACGGTAATTGCCAGGGCAATCAGAGTCATCATGCCAATTTTGCTGCGGAATTCATACCAAGCTCCTCGCAGAAAAACCCAACCACCATAAAAATAAATAATGGTTGAGAGAATAGGCGTAACCCAGTTTATTCCCGGAAATTGAACGGCTTGATAACTGAACCAATCCTGAAACATTGGTGAAAAATAGAGGACGGGTAACGTTAGTACAAGACAAATAAAGAAGCGTCGCTTGAATATCTCCGGGCTGTGTCCAGCGTGTTTATCGTGACTGCTATGCTGGTTGTGACCAACGTGTTTACCCTGACCACCTTGTTTACCATGTGGGTCAGGATCGGGCAGATTCTTTTCAAGTTGCTTTTCGTGTTCATAGTGTCCAACGTATCCCAGATCAGCTTGGTCATGTTCGCGATCGCGGTGATTGTGGTTCATAAACGAATCCTCCTTAGTATGTGTGAAATTTCTATGCTTGCCGTTATGCTACGGTTCCTTACTAATAAAGCAAAGTGGACAGTATATAACCTGCCCACGATTATTGCTTTAAGCTGGTTGACCCAGAATT
>JAHCSU010000675.1 GCA_023522315.1 Nostoc sp. CCCryo 231-06 | reverse complement strand
TCTGAGAATAATCGCGTATTGTTTGATACTACATTTTGAAGTGCGGAATGTGGGTAAAAGTGAGTTTTAATTGCCTCAGATGTTCTGACCATGAATAGTTCAATTCCACACACTTGCTTAATGGCTCGATGGTAACATTCAATCCCCCAATGAATCGAATGTAACTCGTTAAACTCAGTGAGAGAAATTAAAAATAGTGAATCTTTGTCAGGCACATACATAATGTAATATCTGGGGATTTCGTTTTTGAAAATCCTCCGAAATACTTTAACTTGCCCAAACTTTTTCAGATACACTATTAACCCATTTTCTGGAATTTCTAGATTTTGGACTTGGGTAAAATTTTTACCATCAACTGAACATAACCGATTTTTAGCTATACCAGTTAAAAACTCTAATCCTTGGTTTTTAAAGAACTTCAGATTTTTATTACTGGAATACCAAGCATCAGTAGTTACTGTTTTCGGCTCTAAACCCCAAACCAAAACCTCAGTAATCATGTCTCGCAAATAATCGTTTTTTGTTTGACCATCTTGTTTGTTATAAATGCGATAATTAACAGGTACGGATTTACCAGATAAATCCGTGTAATACAAGGTAATTAACTGAATTCCCTTGACTGTACGATGATGTCTTCCAGAATAAACATATCCAATTAACTCTGTTAATTTTGGGTCACTATGAGGCTTGTCAATTACTGTATCGTCTCCACTTAATGTCCCACCTACCAAATTTATGTACGGCTTCAGTTCATCAAATAAATCATGATTGTTCATACCGCTCACGTAGCAAAAATCTATTGACACTATCATGAGATAAATCTTCCATGATATCTGCCAAACGTGTGCAGCCTGGATACTTTGATTCTGCCAATAAAAACAGAGTGTAAGTGTTGAGGTCACACAATGCTTGGGATGGCTTGGTAATTACTCTGATTGTCCATACCCTCAATAGAGACAGCGTAAATTATCCATCTTTCCAGCCCCCTACTGACTAGCGATCGCCTATTTTTTTATGGTTTTTATACTGCATTCATTGTCTCATTTGTCAATGCGTAAGTTCTGCCTTATACCGAAGCAGAGTTCTTCTCTTCTGTTCTTTAAAGAACATATATCACATCATTCGCCCCCATAAAGGGGGTATTTTTATGGCGGTAGTTGCCACACGCCTTTGCATCAATGAATTGAGAAGACTTTGAGGCTCTAATTACACGATTGAGCCATTACGTGTAATTACTGCCTATATATATTGATCTAACGCGATCGCTTTTTTGGCATTGAGCGCGTACAATTTACCCAGCTTGGCACGGTGATACCTATAATGCTAAAAGCTGCATCGCTACACAAGGAAGTTTTACTATGAGTGTAAAAGCTCAAACTCCCTCGGATATTCAGTTTGAATCCAAGATTGTTTGGTTAAGCAATATCGATGCTATTCCTTATGTTAGAGAGTATTTTAATACTTGTTGCAGTAGAAGAAAGGGAAAGGTTAAATATCAAACCTATCAGATCATTGGCTATGCAGAACTAGAAGACAAAGCTCCTAACACTGGTAGAAGTGGGTGTTTTGCTCGGCGAATATTTTGGCTTGCAAAGCATGATCGCTTTTACGAGCCTGATGGAGTTTATAAGCAAGGATGTCCAATAGAAGCTATAGATCCATTAACTGTTTTTCCAAAAGTTCTAGGGCAGATAACAACAAGAGCTTGGAACGGAACATTTTCACAAGAGGTTGACTAATTATTTCTCCATCTAGTCATTGGATGCGATCGCTTTCAAGACTGCACTCCCATGCAATCGCGTCAAATCTCGCCACTATTTCAAATACCGTAATATGCTAATTGCTACTGGCGAGGTTTACCCTGTCGTAATTTGGCGAGAATCAAAACAGCTTGTCAACGTACTCTTGTAGGTCACTGCGTTTAACTCGCCAACCCTTGCCAATCACTTTGGCTTTTAACTCGCCTTTAGTAATTGCGTCTCGCAGGAATTCTCTAGACAATCCAGTTAGCGCTTGTGCCTCTGCAATAGTCAGTAGCAGCTTATCCGCAATCGGCACTACTGGCTGATTGTCGCCTCTGCCCAGCAGCCCTTCAATGATTGAGGATAACTTGTCAATGACTCCAATCTCGCCAAACTCCGCAATCTCGCCAGACTGACGCACTAATTTACCTGGATGTTGCTCTGGCTCTGTCGTAATTTGGCGAGATTCAAAGGCAGGTTTTACGGTCGGTTGGTTCAGTTCTTCCTTAAATGCTTCCAGTTCGGAAGAGTCGAAGTTGGCAGTGGGGCGAGTTTTCCCTTTCTCGTACTTAACGCTGATTCGCCCCTGTTGTACGTAACGCTCAAGCGCCCGGACACTCACGCCAAGAAAGTCTGCTGCTGACTGCTTGTTCATGGGATTACCGCCAAATCTCGCAAAATACTACCATACAAGTTAGGCGATATTTGACGATATTAGTCAAGGTGGGTGAAGGCGATCGCTATTTTGGTGCCCAAACTACGCTTATCCCGACAAAAACCGCGATCGCACTTGGGGGTTCATTTTGGCTGAATGCTTTACTGTAGATGCTTTTAGGTGGATGTCGTCTAAATCCCATTTCCCGACATTTTCACCCACATGGATGTCTGTTTTCCTGTAAAGCTGGTGAGTCGAGATGCTTACTAAGTGTTTTGTCTTTTTAGCTCTTGTATCAATAATTGGCAACGTTTACTAGCTTCTTTGGCTCGTTGCATTAAAATTTTACTTTGTTCTCGGTTGTGTTTACTCGTTTCAGCCGCTTGCTGACTGAACTGTGCAGCCTCTCTGCCTAGTTCTTGAATACGAGTTTTTAATTGTTCTACAGTTTTCATTCGCCCTCCAGTTCAATTATCAAAGCATCCAGATTTTCAGCCTCTTCATAAATTTTATCCGCTCTACTCTGAAGCAAACTAGCATCGTCAAAATCATCGTTTTGCAGTGCTACTTCTGCTGCTGTGTACAATTGTGCTGCAATCTGCTGTAGCTGTGTGTACACATTCGACAAAATAGTGAACGTTTCTTGTTTCATTTTTCCCTCGTAAATCTGTTTGCTGGTGCTTTTGACGAAGCCTCCTCTACTGTTAATAACGATTCCCCGACTGGCGATAGCATCGCCAAACTTGCCGCCGCCCCCAACACCTGTTCGTCGGTCACTTCCAAATATTTCTGCAACTGCTCCAAATTCCGATGCCCCGAAATTTCCTGAATAACTCTCAGTGGAATACCAGCGTTACTCATCTGGGTTAAAGCAGTTCTTCTAAAGCTGTGAGTACTCACGCCAATTATCCCAGCTTGTTTGCAAGCTCCTCTCAAAATCCTAGCGGCTGAGTCTTCGCTGATGTGTCCATCACTGCGACCGGGGAACAGATAATCATCCCCCGCCAGGGGGTAATATTCACCCAGTAACCGCCGTAAGTCTTCAATCACTGGGATTGACCTAGTAGCCAGCTTCCCTTTGGTGTTTGCTTTCCGAATCACCAGCCGGGGTCTGACATTGCCCTTGGGTGTGTAGATGTCTTGGGTGAACAGGGTACAGCATTCGCGGATTCTTGCAGCACTGAACAGGCACACGCCGAACAAGGTGCGATCGCGGTTATTGTCTAAGCCGTGACTGAAAATTTGCTGTATTTCTGACTGCGTAAGAATCTTGGCTCGACCGTGCCTATTAACTTTCATAGCCTGTCAACCGCGTTGTTGCGATTAACAGGCTACTACTAAAAGTTACCCAATAATTAAGCGGCTTGTTGTTTTTTCAACTCTTGTATCAATGCTTGACATTGCTTACTATTACAGCAAACATCTTGGGCTTAACGTACATTTCTGTTCCATTGCTACTCGCACGCGGCCAATGCTGCATTAGCTCTTTGACATCAACATTCATACATAGGTACTTGCATCAGCAGTGCCAATAATGCGGCTTGAAAATCCTGGCGGTCTTGTTCTTGTTCCTTTTGATACAAATAACGCGGAAAATGTTTGCTTAAGTGTCTTAACTCTCCACTTATATCTAAATTATTTGCTTAAGTGTCTTAACTGTCCTTGCATTTTTATTAATCAACTAATATTGTAAAAAAAGGGAGCATCCAAAATGTGCAAGTTATATCAAACTCAGATTACAAATTGTCATTGCGAGCGCAACGTAGTGGAGTGAAGCAATCCCATATCTTGCGATTGCTTCACTACGCTGTCGCTTCGTTCGCAATGACAAACATGTTCTTGCAAAATTGGGATGCTCCCTAGAAAAATCTTTCAAACAATTTCTCAATCGAGTATTTTTAAAGTCAAAAAGATTTCTCGGCTTGACTTTTCTTAGGCGAGTTAAAGGAACTTTATTGGAGTAAGTTGTTTTTTAGATTGATGGCGGCGAACGCTTAATGTTTATCCGAAAAAAATCAAACAAAGGAGACTAAACTAGATGACAGTTAACGTAAATTATACAGGACAAACAAAGGTTTTATGCGCCGAGCATGATTATCGAATATTTACAGGATTAGAAAGTGATTTAAGTAATTATGCTCGTGGCTGGAAAGGAAGCGGATGGGATGATTTGAAGGTAAATGTTCAGTACGCTGAAGGAACAGCAATTTATGTTTCTAATCCTATTATAACTCCCTTCGGACAACCCGAAGTTGCACAAGTGATTCTCGATAACACTCATATTCAAAATACGAGTGACAAAACAATTTCTACAAAGGTAGTATTAAGAGGCTCTATTGAGCAGTCCGTTAGTGTTTCGGTAACTGATTCTTTTTCAACAGAAATTTCTAGTAAAGTTGGAGGAGATATTAAAGCTGTTTCTGTTGAGCTAGGACTTACAACAACCATCTCAACTTCTTCAACTTCCACCAATACCGAAACTAAAAAAGTGGAATATGAAAAATCTGTAGAAATTGCCGTAGATCCAGGGAAAGCCTATGATTGCCAATTAATAGCTACTGTGAAAAAAAGAAAATATCAATTTGACATGGAGGCAAGAATTGATGGATCAGTTCGGATACAGTATCCTAGCCCTCGTGATGGACATTATTATTGGATATTTTTGATTGACAGCGCTTGGCACAACCAGGATAAATTATCTGGTATCATATCAGATGGTTTTGCGATTGATGCTCAAATCTTAGTATCTAATTCGTCAATCAAGCCTTAATGATAAGACCCAAATATATTAAAACAGTGAACAGTTATCAGTGACCAGTTACCACAGTTTCAGGCGGGGATTTGACCCCGCCTGAAACCTACCACTTGTAAGAAGTCGGGGACTTTGACCCAAGATAAATACATCACTGGTAACTGGTAACTGGTCACTGATAACTGTTAAAAGTAGGAGTGTGCTAAAACAGCATGGATTTTGGAAAGGGCAGCATCATGACTTGGGCTAGACTGTGCCGAAACGGGAAATTTGTACGCTAAGAAAACCTCAAAAATTTGAACCCCTTAACTATCAATAGTTTCGGCAACTGTACTCTCAATGAAATTTTTTGTATTTAAGAAAAATGATCGTTAAAAAAATCCAAGAGAGTTGAACATCAAAAATCTTTAATGGCAAGGCTTTTGGCGGTTTCTCTGATTTGTTAGCGTACAAAACTCCCAATTTGGCACAGTCTAGCCATGTTTGGATAGTGGCGACTGCCCTGTTGTCATGCAACGAAAATTGCAACACAACGTCAGTGCAATTTTCAACGCATTTCCGATGGCGATCGCTAACTCTCCCGATTGGCCCTTAACCCAAAATGCGAGTTGGGGTTTTTGGGATAAACCCTCGAAAAGGGGGATTCTGTTGAGATGACTAGCTTATGTCAATTTGACCGCGTAGCAGCTCCTATTATTAGTTGCCCTAAGTATCCAAAAACTCCAGTTCACTAACATCAATGAGATTTAATCCACCCGCCGCAGCGCCAGGACGCAACGGTGAAGGAGCAGTGAGCGGCTCTCCGGTTCGGGCAGAAACCAAAAGAACTTTATCACTACCACAGGAAACCCAAGAGATTTTATATTCTTCGCCGCTTGAAAGTAGCTTCACACGATCTCCTTTAACGGGTTGGCGGGTGGTGACGGATGCAGATGGAGTCGGTGACGGATTGGTGATGGTTTGGTGATGGTTTGGGGAAATGGATGGTAATGCTTGTGGAGCATGGGTTATAGCTATCTCAGGTGATGGTTGTGACGGAGGTGATAGAGTTTTGCCCAAACTTTCTACAAAATCTGTTTTCTCATCGCCCAAACTTTCACTCTTCAAAAAATTAGATGGATGATTATTTACCTCGTTTACAAAAAGATTTTTCTGTAAATGTCCATCACATCCGTTACCATAAGGCTTTGAGTCCATCACCATATCCATCACCTTGTCCGTCACACCTCCATCACCATTCTGATTAGAAGTGATTGAAGATTCGGAAGGGAATGGAGCCTCATCGAAAGCGCCTCTTAACCGGATACCGTAAAAATGACTGCCAGTTCTGGTTTTTTCCTGCTTAATATCAGACCATCCCAGCACATGATTTAAGACTTGCAGTAAGTCTGGGGTGAAATTGGGTAGGCTCTTGCCTTGTTGCCCGGAATTTTGGCAGTAGTGATGGTAAGAGCCAAAGAGTGTGCTGATTTCGGGGCGGTAGCTGCTGCTTTGCCACTCGTTTTTGTTGGAGCCGACTTTGACCACCCCGGAAGGATCTTGCACGATATGCCGTTCCACCCAAGCCGCGATGGAGTCAGTCATCTGTGCCATTTCCCAGTAAGCGAGATCATAGCCAGTAGAGTTTTTTCCATTGAGAGTGTTAATTATTTCACTCTCTGGAATCGATAGTAAGTACTGGGTGAAGGCTCCGATCTCTGGGTAGAGCTTTTCTCTGAGGTGAGTATCTACAATTGGTGGACAGTAATTCATGTTTACTACAATCAACCGCCTTTTGAGCCATCTCCCGACCCCAGAGCCTTGGAGCGCCGCATAATTGGAAGTAATTAAGACTGTGGCAGCAAGTCTGACATCACAAGCTTTTTTATAAACTTCCTTGGCTTTGGTGCTTCCTCCCCCCGTGAGGGTTTTGAAAGTTTGCAAACCGCCATTGACCTTATCTTGATCCTCAAAAATGACTGAGCGTTTGTTATTGATGTCTACCAGGAAATTAGGATTATCCAAGTTTTCAATTTTGCCACTCCAAGTATTCTCTGAGCCGACTAACGCCGTCAGGATATCCGAGTAAATGCCTTTACCATTGCCGCCACTGCCCCAGAGGTAAAGAATTTTTTGGAGATGAGACATACCTCTGAGTGTGGCAGCTGCAAAACAGATGAGGGTTTGTATTTTTTGGGAGTCGCCCTCTGTTACTTCCTGGAACCAACCGCGAATTGTTGGCCAATCTCGAATCTTGGGATTATCAAAGCGATGGGGTAGTGTCCAGGTTAAATAATTACCGGGTGAGTGTTTCTCAAACTTTCCAGTAGCCAGCACCAGTACGCCATCTAGGAATGGAACGATGCCTGTTCTTTGGGGCCACGTTTCAACAGTTAGCCGTCGCGCCATGAATTTGCGAATATTGACTATATAGCTATCAGTGCCATAGCCAACAATTGAACGGGCATCTAATATTCCCTGAATCATTGTTTCGATCATGTGGTCATCCTGGGATTTCCACAATCCCGAATCGTCACCAAGATAGTACTTCCATTCCTTGTGTTCGTTGCAGTACTTGAGGCGCTCTCGGTAATCTTCGACGAGTTCAAATGCCAACATATCAGCGGGGATAATTTTCGACTTTGACTGATAAGACTTTGACTGATGAGACTTGGACTCAACGGCATCTTTGCCGTGGGTCAATTCTCTGATTTGCTGATTTAGTGCCGCGATTAGATTATCCGCACTCATACGAGTTTTCAAAATATTTAACTCTACAATCGTGCCGTAGAGTTGACAAACTTGTTCGAGTTGTTCAAAACTTTTTACCTCGTCTACCGCCCCAATGCCCAGCATTTTGGTGACTATGGCAAGACATAGTGCCCAGTTATAGCTTTGGGCCCAAAGCGTTGATCCGTTTGGTGTCAGCAACAAGTCATCAATCCCTTTGCCTAGTGACTCGTCCCAGGTGGGGCGCGATACGGAGGAGCCGACTTTTTGCGCCGCATAAGACAGTGCATCAATCCCCTTGTTTACAGATGCTACGACCGAGGGCTTAGAATCCATGTCATAGGTAACTAACAAGGTTCTAGGGCGATTCATCATTTGCTGTAAGCTGGGCTTGAATCGCTTGGTCTTTTTATCTACCCCACAGGTCGCGCCGTAGTTGGTGGTGGCGGGATATCCAAGACATATTAGACTAAACAGTTTTTCGCCACCTTCGGTCGTAATTACAGGTAACTCGGAATTGGCTAACCATTCATAGAAATCCACATCATCAGGGATAATGCCTTTCTCAAGTCCTAGCTGTTGCTCAACGAGCCTTCTAATAGTGGGGACGACGCGAGGATAGAAACACTGATCTCCGTTCTTAGATGGAGCCAGCCGTTTGTAAGGCTTTGTGCCATCATCGTTTGGCAGACTCAAAATTGAATGCCAGACGCTACCATCTGCATTCAGCATCAGCGCAGCATACACAACGCCGGAATATGGCTTTTTCCACCTTAAAGCTTCAGCTATGCGGTGCGGTGAGTCTGTAAACTCAATCATCGCGTCAAACTGCTCTGGGCATTGGTCACACCCAAACTTCTGCTTAATAAAATCTTTGAAAGCGTCAAATGAAATCCAGTGCTGTTTAACGCTCTCGTTAGTCCAGATTGGCTTGACACTATTGGGCTGTGTCGCCTGATGGATGGGTTCAGATAATAGTGGGGCTAGAGTGAGTTGATCTAGATGTCCACGAACGTCAAAAGTAGCAGTTGTACCAGATCCGTTAAAGGTGACTACCATTGTGAAATCCTTGTGAGGTAAATTGTGTGGGCTTTACCTCCCCTGAAGATTCACCAAAATTTTAATCAAATTTCTCGTTAAACCCGTTGTAGGAAGTTCTCGGAACTGATAACATTAAGTTATAAAGAAATTTAATAGACAAAAAATTTAGGGGTGTCTTCTAGGACTGTTAAACAACTTGCTTCAACAAGTTGAGTCTTGGGGAGGCATTCTTTTCTTATGTATATCTGGTGACATGACACTTAGAAAAGATGAACTAAGGGTATAGTCTTATTACATAGTAAATTATCTCAGGCAAAAAAAAATAATAAATATCTCAGCTTTATAAAATAAAACAATTTATCTGTTTTTGTAAAAGCAAGACACAGCAAAGCTTTTCCAAGTTTTCAATTACTATTAAAAACCAGAGAAATACTTCACTATACTAGTATTAGTGGACTAAAAATAATTCAATTTGTTGATGCTGCTTCAACTTGACCTTAATCTAAGATTTTGACTGACTTAATACCTTGGCTGCATTTTGTCACTAACAGCCATCTTTTAGCCTCTGGCTCTAGTGCTGGCATGATTCTCCAGTTGAAAACATCTGCCCAAGTTTCGACCCCGTGAGCGTTTGCAAAACTTACTTCCAGTTCCTTGAACCGTACCCAATCGCGATCGCTGATTGCGGTGAAAATGGGGATAAATGTACTTAGTGGCATTAGAGTTGCTGTTTCAGTCATCGGTGTAATCCTCAAAAATACAAACTATTGGTAAGGGTTCATCTTCTGTATCAATTATTTCTACGAGCCGCCTAAGAGTCTTTTTGGCGATTCGCCTGCAATACTCCTCGGATGCAGCTACTTGCCAATCTCTTGTTTCCGTAACTGGGTCAAATTTTCCTTTGGAGCGTTTTATGTCGTCGGTCATGCGACACCATCTTGCTTGGGCGGTTTCGCTGAGGGTAGCTCTCCTTTTTCTCGCGCATCCCTTACAAATGCTTCTACAAGAAAAGCAACTAAGGTAGCGGTCGGTCTGCCTTGTATCCGTGCGATCGCCTCTAAATCTTCAAAAACATAATCTGGAACGGTTACTGAAAATCTTTTACTCACATGCCTGTTTTTATCTATAGCCACATTATCTACCTCAATGATACATTTTGCTTCTGTAATTCGCTTATTTAGAGTCTTTTTAGCTTGCATCTTCGGTTGTAGCGAAAAAGACTTTATTTCGGCTCGATAAAACAGCTATTTAGATGCTATGGTAGCAGACATAAGGCAGAAACGCCAACGGCAGACAAGATACACGTATTCTTGGCGACTTCAGCCTGCAAATTTATTTTGGGGAGAATTTATGCGAGTAACAATCAGGCAATCTCTACACCCATTTATCAGCAATAAAGCGCAGGAATTAGGCATTAATGACCATGCAGAGGTCGTAAACTTCCTTTTACTCCAGATTTTGCAAAACTCGATGCTGGCACAGGCTACTGCTACTGGGAGCCAAGATACTCAGTAGTGTTTCACAGAACGTTTCATGAAACAGTTTCAACGGTTGCATCAATGTTTCAGCCTCACAACAACCGTGAAACGCCACTTACACGAGCCTCAAACATGAAACATGAAACATGAAACGTTAGTTGATTTTGACTACTTTTTCTTGTGACAGTGACGATAAAAAATTGAGAGTAAAACGATATGTCAAGACCTAAAAAACAACCAGCATCAATAAGCACGAACGCACCCAACATAAACGAGCCTGAAACCTTTGAAAGTATTACATCCATGCCATCAAAAAAAGTAATTCATTTGATGCTAGATGCTGGGCGCTCCAGTATTAAATATCAGGCTTTCGTTAATAACCCACATTCCGCACTTCAACTTGAAGTACACAGAAATTACAGTTAAGATAAAA
>JAHCSU010000674.1 GCA_023522315.1 Nostoc sp. CCCryo 231-06 | reverse complement strand
AATTTTCCCAAAACCGTATCAAAAAGTACAGTTTTTCAGACAATAATCAGGTTTGCAAGTATCCATCACTGAGCGATCGCAGAAGTTTTCGGTCTACTGACAGTGGTTAAGACAAATACCAGGAGTAGAAACCCTGCGTCAAATCTGGGTACAGCAATTTTATGCCCGAGCAGGAGATTCCGAGGCTCATCGCCCAAGTACAGAATCTTCAAAAAGAAAATTTAGAGCTTACCCCTCTTCTGTCACTTTCCGGTTATTCTGAATAAAAGAATAACCGGAAAGTGACAGAAGAGGGGTAAGGAACGGTCAGCCATTACTTTTGTGCATGACGTTGTAGATTTTGAGGCGATACGCGATCGCATTTTATTTGAATTGAAGTTGGGACGGCAAGCTTCAGCTTACAAAGCAGCACAGAAAGCACTTAATCGATTTATTCAAGAAATAAAACTTATGGTTGACAGTTTCTAATTGGTGCCAAAACTGCTGCAAGAAGTCACTCACAATTTCTCCAAATTGATTAATTTTCATCGCTTTTTAATGTGAAGAAATATTTCGCCAACAGTGTCTTCGCTATATTTCCCCCTATTACCATAAAAGGGACGCAAGAGCCTTAAGTTCTTACCCATTTCAACACCTTCGGGTCTTTGTCATAGCGGTAGGTAAAGCCATCTTTAGTAGTAATGGACTTCCCAAGGCTAGCCTTGCTTCTGATGGTGTTAATAGTAGAGTTTGTTAATGTCTGCATTTCCTGATGAGAAAGACCTACAATTGTGCCGATGTTAGTCGATATTTCTGGTTGAATTTGGGATTCATTATTGGGTAAAATATCTATTGTGATTTCCCCATTTTCGGGAGGAGTACTGACAATTTCTTTTGCTTTTTGTAGCCGATAATCCTGCACGGTAACAAGTTGCCAACTGGAATCTTGTGATAGTTCCAAAACCCATCGATGATAATTAAACAAACTTTCTCTATGTCCAACACTGATAAAAGTTGTCTTTGTCTCTTGTAACTGTTGATATAAATTCCCTTCATTATTCAAATCTAAAGCACTTGTTGCTTCATCTAATATAGTAAAGCTAGGACGAGTAACTAATAGTCGTGCGAATGCCAGACGTTGTTGTTCTCCCAAGGAGAGTATATTCTCCCAAGAAACTTCAGTATCAAAACCATCCACTCGACTGAGCAAATTTTGCAGGTTAACTTTTTGCAAAACTTCTTTGAGTTCTGCGTCGCTCATTTGACGATTTGTATTAGGGTAGAGTAATTGTTCGCGCAAAGTTCCCAAAATTATGTAAGGACGTTGGGGTAAAAATAAGACTTCTGCTAAGGGAGGTCGCACCAGACGACCAGTTCCCGCATTCCACAAACCAGCGATCGCTCTCAATAGAGAACTTTTACCCCGACCACTTGGCCCAACAATCAATAAGCCTTCTCCAGGTTGAACAGAAAGTGACAAATCTTCAACAATCACCTGCTCATAGTTGGGCGTTTGTAAAGTGACATTTTCAAAAGCGAGATGGTTTTCTTCTATTGTTTTAATAGTACTTACTTTCTCTGGTTCTTTGGTAACAAATTCTAACGCATCTGAAAACTCACCTAAACGCTCAACGTAACTAGAAAATCTTCCAGAAGTTCCAAATTCATTAATTAATTCTGCCAGAGCAGTAGCAAAAAGATTGCAAGCTAAACTGGCTTGACCAACTTGTCCAAAATCAATGTCATCTTGAATATATAGAGGGCCGAGTACTATAAATGGAAATATTTGGATAACAGCCTGATATCCTCTATTAAAAATATCCTTATTTCTCTCCCAATCAATTTTGCGTTTAGCACTATTTATGAGATTACCAAATCTTCGTTGAATTATACTTAATTCTTGATTTTCTCCTTGAAAAAAAGCTATCGATTCAGCATGATTCCGAACATGAGTTAGTGCGTAACTATAGTCGGCTTTAAATTCGAGTTCTTCTTGACTAATCTTATTCAATTCTTGAGTCAAGTAAACAGCAATGATATTGCCTACGATGGTATAACCAACCAGACAAATTGCAACAAATTGAGAAATTGACCAGACAATTACTAAAAAAGTCCCCATTTCCAGCGTTTTTTCTAGGAAAGTAGCTGAAAAGCTGAGAGCATTTCGGGTAATAGGTTCTATTTCTTGGGCTAGACGCTGATCTGGGTTATCAATATCAGATTTAAAGTTTATTTTATAATAAGCACGATTGCTAAAATATTTTTCTAAAATTTGATTATTTAGCCAGTTGTACCAATCAAGAGCAATTTTTTTTCTGATAAATTTAGAAAATCCTACTAAGAGTGTGACGCAGATTAGGGCAGCACCATAAACCAATAATGTATCAACAAATTTAGTAAAATCTTTCTCTTCAATAATGACATCTACCAAATAGCGGCTAACGAAGCTATTAAAGGCAGTTACACCCACAAGTGCGATAATTAATATTATCAGCAGAATGAGCATTCCCCACGCCCGAATCACATCTGAAAATGCTCGTCCCCATGCCTCTGTAGGATACCAGTAAGGCCCTGCGATCGCTTTGACATTTTCCCAAAATTGAGCAAAAGCCGAAGTAGTATTGGTTATAGGTTGATTATGAACAGTTTTAGATTGCATGTTGTAAAAATCAATTGAGGCTCTTGACGCTGACTGAATAACTTTGGTATTTTACTATATTGACTACATCCTTTGTTTTGCAATGCTTTTAGGGTTTTACAGTAATATGCAAACAAAGTCTATATGTTTTAGCTGTAGGATGTAGCTCGCGGATATTTTTCCCATCCCATGACAGTAGCGAGCTACTATACGAGAGCATAGATTATTTAAAGACACCATTTTGCCATAACTCTAATACCTCCTTAGCTGTAAAATAGCGTTCTTGTTCAACAGCAAGAGATTTAATCACTGAGCGCATTTTTTCATATTGCTTCCTTGGTTGAGGATTTTGCAGTTGCTTTTCAAATAGATATTGAAAATTACTGACTCCACTCCATTTGCCAAAGAGAACCTCTATGCTGTTGTAACGAAAAGCAGCATAGCTTTGAGGATCGCTAAATAAAGAATTGACATGGATACCTGATTCGTGGCGTTGAGAAGTTTGAGAGTAAGGCGCAGCTGGACGAACTCCCAATTGCTCGATGTAATCAGTCACAGTGGCGATAGCATCATAATTAATCCCCTTGACTTCAATTCCAAAGCGGACTCGCAACCCATTTAATACCTGCTCAATGGCAACGTTTCCGGCTCGTTCCCCAATCCCGCAAAATGTACCCGATACGTAACTAGCTCCAGCCATGATGGACTGGAGAGTATTTTCGAGAGCCAAGCCCATATCATTGTGGTAATGTACCCCTAAAGCAACCCCAGTTGTCCGTTGGAGCAGGTCGTTAATCCAGATATAGCTCTTTTCTGGACTGAGGACTCCGACTGTATCACAGAGCATGAAGTGTTGAATATAAGGGCTAAAGGAACTGATACATTGCACTAAAAAGTCAAAATCGGCTCTTGAGGCATCCTCGGCGGCGAAGTCTACGGTGAGTCCAGCAACCGTAGTGGCGTAGCGCAAATTTTCAACGATTAGATCAATGGCGTTTTGGCGAATTCTATTGATAACATTAACGGGAATATTATCATCAATAGTTTTTCCTTTAAACTCATTCATCAGACGGATTTGAGGATCTCGTAGAAAGAGCAGGCGATCGGAAAGACCATGAAAAAGGATAATGCGTTTAACACCACAGTCTTTTGCTAGATCAATATACTGCTTTTCCATTAAGGTAGCAGCAGTGATTAATCTATCCAATCCCTCTGATACTAATGTTTTAGTTAGTTCAGATTCTTGCTCACATACACAGGGCATAACGTCGAGTCCAGCAACTCCCGTTTGGGCAATTAAATGGGCGAGTTTTTGTTTAGTTGGGTAAGAGAAGAAAATACCTGCTTGTTGTTCTCCATCACGCAGAGTTTCATCGTAAATTTTGATTGGAAGTGTTTCCATTAGACCTCTCGCAAAATTATTTTATGGTGCTATATGGTTAGAATACTCTACTCTGCTCCATCTACCATCAAGGCTTGTAATTGTAATTGTGTGGCTAATAGTTTGACATTGGGTTCATAAAGCATAAGACCGTGGTTTCCAGGTACAGAAATAACCTTGACAGGTTTTTGAGTATAGGTTTGCCATCCCCAATCAGGTAGTTCGTAATCAGAAAAAGCTTGGAGTTCTTGCAAAACAATTTCCTTAACTTCTTGAGCGCGGAATAAAACAATGGGGGCAGAAATTGAATGAGTAGGCTGATAAGTCGCGTAATTGAGCGTCAGCACTTTCATAACTTTCATATTGGTTTTAAGTAAAGAAAGGGTGGAGTGTTCCGGTAAAACATTATTTCGGTACAAATACTCTGCCGCCAGATCCCAACTGGCTTGGTCATTAGGTTGAGCAGCTAAATCGTCGTATTGCAGTCCTAAAGAAACTCCTTTTAAAACTTCAATCCGTCGAATTAATTGCCAGATCCAATCAAGCTCTGCTCTATCAGTAAAATACTCTGGGTGAGAAACCAATCCAGCGTCCAAAATAGCTAGTAAACTCACCGTTTCACCTTGTTGTTCGAGTTGGAAAGCCATTTCAAAAGCAACAGCACAACCTGAAGAGTATCCTACTAATATGTATGGACTCTTAGCTTGCTGTTGACGTAATAGATCAATCAATTGACTCGCATGGGCTGCTACTGATTCAGGAAGTGGGATAAGTCCATCTCGTCCTGGAGTTTCCAGTCCATAAGCTGGCCGCTCAATTCCTAAATTGATTGCCAAATCTCGAAAATAGAAACCGTGTCCGTTTGCGCCAGGCAGAAAAAATAGAGGGGTTGCATCTCCTTGAGGTTGGAGTGAAAGTAAATCGGGATTTGACTGTTGAACCTCAGTATTACAAAGTTGTTCTGCGAGTTGAGCAATAGTAGGATTCTGAAATAAACTACTTAAAGAAAGTTGTTGCTTAAACACCTGTTGAATATTATTGAGCAGTTTTATTGCTAATAAAGAATGACCCCCCAAGTCGAAAAAGTTATCATGAATCCCAATGTCTTGATGTTCGAGTACAGCAGACCAAACTTGCACCAATTGTTCTTCAAATTCGTTGCGTGGGGGTTCATATAAGCCCTCAATTACACCATTTGGAGCAGGTAAAGCTTTCCGGTCAACTTTGCCATTGGGAGTTAAAGGCAACTGATCCAGCAAGATTATCTGAGCAGGTATCATATAATCGGGCAGACGGGATTTGAGGTGAGTCTTCAATTGGGTGGTCACTGAGCCTTGCCGAAGTGTAGACAAATCAGTAGTGATTCCCGTTACATAAGCAATTAAACTCTGGTTGCTCTCAGTTTTATATAAGGTGACAATTGCTTCTTTAACTGATGGATGTTGTAACAAAATCGATTCAATTTCACCAAGTTCAATTCTAAAGCCCCGTAATTTAATCTGATCGTCAATGCGACCTAGATATTCAAGGTTTCCATCAAACCCCCATCTTGCGAGATCGCCAGTTTTGTAAATTCGCTCAACTTTACCGAATAAATCAATGTCAATAAATTTTTCGGCGGTTAAATCGGGACGATTGAGATAGCCTCGTGTTAAACCAACGCCAGCGATGCACAATTCTCCAGGTATGCCAGAGGGTAATGGTTGGTTGTGAGCATCTAATATATAGATGCGGATATTAGATAATGGTTGACCAATAGGTGGTTTTTTGCGATTAGGATGACACAGAGCGATGTCTGCGGCGTTCGCGTAGCCTCTCGGAGAGAGTATAGCTAACGCAGCATTAACCGTAGATTCCGTAGGCCCGTAGCAATTAAAGAAACGCCGCCCCGTTCCCCACTGAGTAACTAATTCGGCTGGACAAGCCTCACCACCAACGCCTATGGTTTGTAAATAGGGTAAGCTCACTTGAGGTAAGAGAGATAAGGCCGAAGGAGGTAAAAAGCTGTGGGAAATCTTGTGATGAGTTAAGAAGTCAACTAAGATTTGACTGGGTAACAAGGTTTCTTTCTTTGCAAGATACAAGCAAGCACCCGTGACAAAGGTAGTTGCAATTTCACCAATAGACAGATCAAAACTAAAAGAACCAAACTGAAGCAAACGGCTGTCGTGCTTAACTTGAAAAGCTTTACCCCAGCACAAGGCTAGATTAACAATTGCTTTATGCTCAATCATCACCCCCTTTGGTCGTCCCGTCGAACCAGAAGTATAGATTACATAAGCTAAATCATTAGACGTATTTTGAAGGCTGGGATTATTTGTTAACGCTTCGCTAAAAGTTTCCTGATCTAAACAAATTACCTGACAGGATTTTTTGAGATTAGCTAGCGGTAATTGATTTAATAGGAAACTTTGGGTCAGTAACACCGATGTCTCAGAATCTTCTAACATGAACCCAATACGCTCTTGAGGATAATTGGGATCAATCGGCACATAAGCTGCACCTGCTTTCAGGATACCGAGTACAGCAATAATCATTTCCAAAGACCGTTCAACACAGATACCAATTAAAGTATCTGGCTTAATTTGGTGATTTTGAATTAGATAATGGGCGAGTTGGTTCGCTTTTTGATTAAGTTGTTGATAAGTTAGGCTTTGGGATTCAAACACCAAAGCGAGATTATTCGGGGTTTTTGTAACTTGTTGTTCAAATATCTCAACTAGAGTTTTATCGTGAGGATAGTCAGTTTCAGTTCGATTCCAGCGTTGTAGTTGCAAAAGTTCGGGCGCTGTCATCAAAGGCAGAGTATTGATTGGTTGTTGAGGGCGATCAACAATTCCCTTAAGCAAAACTTCAAACTGTTCCGCCATCCTTTGTATAGTACTTTTCTCAAAGAGATCGGTGGCGTATTCCCAAGTTAAATCTAACTGGTTATCAGATTCTATGACCAGAAGTGCTAGGTCAAATTTAGCAAACGGATAGGTTAATGAGAGCCATTCAATTTCTAGTTCTGGCAAACTTAGGTCGGGACTTTCATTATTTTCCAGTGCTAACATGACCTGGAATAAGGGGTTATGGCTCATACTGCGTTCTGGTTGCAACTGTTCTACCAGATACTCAAAGGGAATGTCTTGATGAGAGTATGCATCTAAACAAGTTTGGCGAGTTTGTTGCAGGAACTCGATAAAACTTTGTTCCGGCTTGATTTGGTTATGCAGGATCAAAGTATTGACAAAAAAGCCGATTAATCCTTCTGTATGGCTATGGGTACGGTTGGCAATAGGAGAACCAATACATAAATCTTCTTGGCGACTGTAACGAGAAAGCAGAATACTGAAAGCCGCCAACAAAGTCATAAACAAACTTGCCCCTTGCTGTTGACTTAAAGTTTTAATGGCAAAAGTTAAGTCAGGCGATAGGGAATAGCGATCGCGATCGCCTCGGTAGCTTTGCAATGCTGGACGAGGATAATCGGTAGGTAATTCCAGTAATGGGGGAGCATCGTTGAGTTGATGTTTCCAGTAGTTGATCTGGGTTTCTAATACTTCCCCTTGTAACCAGTTTCGTTGCCAGTTTGCGTAGTCGCTGTATTGAATAGGCAATGGTGCAAGGTTTGGGGTTTGACCTTGGGTAAAAGCGGTATAAGCTTGTCGTAACTCACGGACAAACACCCCCATTGACCAGCCGTCGCTGATAATGTGGTGCATATTGATCAGCAACACATATTTTTGCTCCTTCAGTTGCAGCAATTTTGCTTTAAACAAAGGGGCAGTGTTTAAATCAAAGGGTTCTTGAATATAAGCATCGATAAAACGCTGGATGGTTGGGGATTGGGGATGTTCATCAAGGTTTCGGCAGTCTTGTATCGTTAAAACTTCGATGTCGTCTAAAATTGCGATCGCAATTTTAGGTTGTCCCACCACTGTGGGAAAATACATCCTTAGACTCTCATGCCGATTAAGTAGATAAGCCAAACTAGAATGGAGAGCATCAATATTGAGGTTTCCATCCAGTTGCAAAGCCATCGGCATATTGTAACTAGCTGATGGGCCTTGGAGTTGCGCTAACAGCCAGAGGCGTTGTTGGGCAAAGGAAAGGGGCTTAGGGGCATCATCTGGCAAGGTCGGAATTTCCTCTGCCATGACAGTTCTGGCTTTGGCAGAATTTAAGAACGCTAATATATCTGCTTTGTTGGCTTGAATTTGCTGCTTTAGTTCAGAAGTTAAGACGTTTTTGTTAGTACGAATCCGTAATTTATCATCTTCAGCCCAAATTTTGCAGCCCATGTTCTGCAAACGAAGCATTAAAGAAATCAATTGCTCATTTTTTGTCATAATTTAGTTGGACACAATCAAAGTTGATTGTCGTTATTAGGAGTTAATTTTTAACAGTCAATAGTAAGAGTTTGAGGATTTTTACGATTTTCAACTCAGTTCTGGTTGCTGGGCAATCGCTTCCAATTCTACATTCTCATAAAGGTCTATAAAGGAGGCGGTTAGGTTAATACTTTTGAGTTCAAATGTTTGGTCATCAGGTGTATAGGTTTGTAGCACCCATAAGCCTTGTTCATTACGGCGAAAGGTTTCAACACGTTGGTGTTTGCTGTTAACTAAAACATATTCCTCTAGGCTATCAAGGGTTTGATAGTCGTTGAATTTGTCACCTCGATCAAAGCCTTCGGTAGACTCGGATAAAACTTCGATAATAAGTTTAGGAAAGCGTTTATAAGTAGGGGTTTCTCGGTCTTTTGGGTCGCAGGTTACGATGATATCAGGGTAATAAAAGCGGTTACGTTTTTCAAGTTTGGCTTTAATATCGGCAAAGTAAACTCGACAGTCTGACCCTCGAAAGTGGTTACGAATCAATAAAGCAAGGTTTAGGGCAATGGTGTTATGGGTATCAGTTGTTCCTGCCATTGCATAAACTTGCCCATTAATATATTCGTGTTTGATGTTGCTTTTTTCTTCTAGTTCTAGGTATTCTTCGGGAGTAAGAAAAGCGGAATTAGATAGGGCAATCATAGGTTAAGTTAAAGATAAATTTTACTTGAATAGGTGTTTTCAGCCGTGGTACTTTAAAATTCGATTTCCTCTTCATTTGAGTTGAGAGGCTGCATACTTTCATCAGTGGAATTAACCCAAGTGCAGGTATCAAGATAATTAGCTAATTCACTGAGGATAGGGAATTCAAATACCTTCCGCAAAGGCAGTTCCACCTTAAATTTATCACGAATTCGGGCAATCATTTGGGTTGCTAATAATGAATGTCCCCCTAAGTTGAAGAAGTTATCTTGTCGGGCGATCGCGTCATATTTAAGTAGCTTCGCCCACAATTCGGCAAGCAACTTTTCTGTTGCTGTTACAGGCAATTCAATGTCTGTTACTAAAACTCCTGTATCTGGTGCAGGTAAGGCTTTACGGTCTACTTTACCATTCGGTGTTAATGGCAGTTGCTCTAAAACAGTGAAATGGCTAGGAATCATATAATCAGGGAGCATTTCTCCCAGAAAATCTCGCCATTCAGCGAATATTGTTGGATTAACTTGATTAGTGCGATATTGTAATGGTTGGTTTGCATAATCTTGCCAAGATTTCAGTTGTAAATTCTCCCCTTGAGCAAATCGTGGTAGTGTCACTTTTCCAGAAATATTTCGTTGAAAAACAACATCGTAATTAGAAAATTCGGTAGGATTATATTGGATAAAAGGCGTATAGGGCAAATTTCCTACTAAACTTCGGATTGCTTCGGGTTCTATACCCGGTTTAACTTGGGCAATTGCCGCTTTTAAATCTGCAACATTACCATCTAATTGAGCAATTTCTTCTAACAGCGTCATTTCTGAGGTGAGACGAGCATTAGGAATATTTTTGATGCCTAACAAATCTGGTTGCTGAATCGTTAAAATTTTCTCGATTGTTTGCAAATTCAGTTCTTCACCTTGCCAATCTAACCATTGAGGTGATGCAATGGGAATATCTACTCGATCCAAATGTAAAACAACATCATAACGAAAACGGCTCATTTCCGTTTGGGCATAACCCCGTTGCAATTGAATTTGGAGATGGCTAATTCGCGGAATTTTTTGTTTTAAGGCGATAAAGAAATCAGGATCAATTAGTAATTCGCCTTCAGTTTCAATGCTTTTTTGAATCTGTTGACGCAAGTCCTTAATTGATAACTCGTCGGGGGCGCGATGAAACTCGACTGCGGTATGGAAAGCTTCCAAGAGATGCAGATTTCGCACATCCCCAATAAAGATTTTTCCCTGAGTCGTTACAGTATTGATAGCTCCCTCCAATACTGATAAAAAGTAATCTAAGGAGGGAAAATACTGGATCACTGAATTCATGATTACTAAGTCATAAGCATTTGTTTCAATGTCGTCAAACTGGTTCGCGGCACTGGCTTTTAAGCTAACTTTGTCTTGGATAGATTGCTGTTTGAGATGTCGTTCAATATAGTGCAATGCTTCAGGTGAAAGATCAGTGCCTAAGTATTGCTGACAATGGGGCGCAATTTTAAATAACAACAGCCCTGTTCCACAACCAATTTCCCAAATCCGTTGTGGTTGCAGTTCCAGGATTTGGGCAACTGTTGTATCTCGCCATTCCTCCATCGCCGCTTGGGGAATTGGTTTTCCTGTGTAGCTATCATTCCAGCCCGCTAGATTCAGGGTTGGATCTTCGGTTGGGGTTTGTTGCTGAGAGTAGCTATCATTAAAAACTTGCTGCCATAATTCAACTTGTTCAACTTGCAGACTTTTGTCTTCAAAGTTGTTATCTGTTGGTGTGGGTACAATGTAAGCTAACAAGCGTTGTGCGATCGCATCTTCTCCTGCTAAAATTACAACTGCTTGCCCAATTTTGGGGTGTTGAGCTAATAAAGCTTCAATTTCACCCAATTCGATCCGAAAGCCCCGCAGTTTGACTTGGTTATCAATCCGCCCCAGATATTCTAAGTTCCCGTCTCGCAACCATCTTGCTAAATCTCCAGTTTTATAAACTCGTTCTCGTTTACCAAACAATTCCAGTTCGATAAATTTTTCTGCTGTGAGTTCGGCACGATTTAGATAGCCACGGGCTAAACCAGCACCCGCAATACAAAGTTCGCCAGGAATTCCAGGAGGTAGGGGTTGGTTTTGGTTGTCTAAAATATAGATGCGTGCATTGGCAATTGGTTTTCCAATCAATAAATCGCCTACTACATCCGTTTTTCCAGTTGCTTCGTAGACACAACACCCCACAACCGCTTCTGTAGGCCCATATTCGTTAATCAAGCGAGTATCAGGGGCATGAATCAGCCACGGTATTATTTGGTTAGCGTGTAATGCCTCACCACCTAAAACAAAGGCATTAACTCGATTTGGCATAGTAAGCGCATCGAGTTGCTGATTTAATATTTCCAGATGGGACGGTGTGATTTTGACAAGAGAAAGATGTTTATTTTGTTTGACGATGTTTGCTAAAGCTTCAATTTCTTGTTTTTCTCTCACTAAAATGGTGGTGCGTCCACAAATTAGAGGTAGAAAAAGGGAGGTAATGGTTGCATCAAAGCTTAGGGAAGACTGTACAGGTGTACCTTGTCCTTCCGTTACTGCATAGAAATCTTTTGCCCAGTGCAAATAGTTACTTAAACCACGGTGCAGTATTTCTACACCTTTTGGTCGTCCAGTTGAACCTGATGTGTAAATGACATAAGCTAAATCATCTTGATTTTGGCAAGGTGGGTTATCTGGAGATTGATTGGCAAAGTTATCTTTATCTAGACATATTATTTGGTATTGCCGATGCCTGGGGCGGGCTGCGCCTACCCATTCTTTAATCGCTAATCTATCTTTAAGTTGACTATGAGTTAGCAAAACCCTTGCCCCACAGCCTTCCAGCATAAAACGAATCCGCTCTTGGGGATAGTTGGGGTCAATTGGCACATAAGCCCCGCCCATTTTGAGAATACCAAACAAGCCAATGACCATCTCTAGCGATCGCTCTACACAAATCGCTATCAATGGATTATCAGGTAATTGTTGCTCTTTTTTGAGTTCTAATAGGGAATACGCCAGTTGATTCGCTTTTTGATTGAGTTCTTGATAACTCAGGCTGCAATCTTCAAACACCACGGCAATATTATCAGGGGTTTGTGCAACTTGTTGTTCAAACAGAGTTACGAGCGTCTGTTCTTGAGGATAATCAATGTTAGTTTGATTCCAAACTCGCAGTTGTTGAATCTCTGCTGTTGTCATCAAGGGCAGCTTACTAATCGGCTGTTGGGGATTTTCGATAATCGCACTAAGTAAGACTTCAAAGTGTCCCGCCATGCGTTGAATGGTTTCTGCCTCAAATAAATCGGTGGCATATTCCCACATACAATGTAGTTGCTCGTCTCTTTCGCAAAGATCGAGTGTCAAATCAAACTTGGCATAAGGATAACTTTGATCCAACCAGTTAATATCAAGCCCTGGTAAACTAACATTTGTCCCCGCCCCTTCGGTGTTTTGCAACACTATCATCACTTGGAATAAAGGGTTATGGCTGAGACTGCGTTCTGGCTGTAACTGTTCTACCAAATACTCAAAGGGAATATCTTGATGAGCGTAGGCATCTAAGCAAGTTTGGCGTGTTTGTTGAAGTAACTCGTTAAATCCTTGCTCTACATTGATTTTGCTCCGCAATACTAAGGTATTGACAAAAAAGCCAATTAGTGATTCTGTATAACTATGAGTGCGGTTAGCGATCGCAGAACCAACACATAAATCTTCTTGACGACTGTAACGTGATAGCAAGATATTAAAAGCCGTCAACAAGGTCATAAACAAACTAACCCCGTATTTTTGACTCAAGATTTTGAGTTTCTGAGTCAGTTCATGACTCAAACGATATTCTTCGCGCCCACCTTGGTAACTTTGTTGCGCTGGACGGGGATAATCGGTAGGCAAATCTAGCAATCGGGGAGCATCGCCTAGTTGTTGTTTCCAGTAATTTTCCTGACTTTCTAAAATCTCCCCTTGTAACCAACTGCGTTGCCAAGCTGCATAATCACTATACTGAATCGGCAATGGTGACAAATTTGGAGCATACCCCGCAGCAAAAGCCGAATAAGCCTGTTCCCATTCGCGCTTAAACACTCCCATTGACCAGCCATCACTGATAATGTGGTGCATATTCAGGAGCAGTACGTTTTTCTGTTCGCTTAATTGCAGTAGTTTCGCTTTGAACAGAGGGCCAGTATTTAAGTCAAAAGGTTCTTGAGCATGGTTATCGGATAAGCGTTGTACGGTTTCTGCTTGAGTCTGGGAATCAAGTTTTTGTAAATCTCCGATTTCCAGTACTTCAATATCTTCTAGATTTTGGACAACTACTTGCGCTTCTCCTCCCAAAGCTGGAAAATAAGTACGGAGAATGGCATGGCGATTGAGGAGATAATCAAAACTTGCCCGCAACGCTTTTATATTTAACTTGCCATCAAGCTGCAAAGCCGTTGACATATTATAAGTAGTCGAGGTTCCAGTGCCTTCAAGTTGGGCTAAAAACCAGAGTCTTGATTGAGCAAAAGAAAGAGTTTTGGGAACATTTTCAGGTTGTGATGTAATAGGAGATAAAGCGATTCCTGAAGATGTTTTGTCAATTTCTGTTGCCAACTCAGACAAAATACTCTGCTCAAATACCTTGCGTACAGGTATTTCCACCCCAAAACTATCACGAATGCGGGTAACTAATTGAGTAGCTAATAAAGAATGTCCCCCCAGTTCAAAAAAGTTGTCTCGACGACTAACGGACTTAACTTTTAAAAGACTTTGCCATAAAATAGCTAGTAGTTCTTCTGTTGGCGTAACAAGTATTTCAAAGTCATTGGAAGCAGTTGTTTCTGGTGCTGGTAGTGCTTTCCGATCTAGCTTACCGTTAGGGGTAAGTGGCAGATGATCCAAAACCATAATCTGGCTAGGAAGCATATAATTTGGCAGGCGATTTTTCAGATAATCTTTGAGTTCACTAGCTAAAATACTAGATTTTTCCGCCGCCGTGATATATGCTACTAGCTTAGAATTACTATCAGTTTGACATAAAATAACAACTGCTTCTTTAACTGAAGTGTGTTGCAATAGTAACGATTCAATTTCACCCAATTCAATACGGAATCCCCGTAATTTAACTTGAGCATCAATTCGATCTAGATACTCAAGATTACCATCAGAATTCCATTTTGCTAAATCGCCAGTTTTGTAAATTCGCTCAGTTTTACCGAATAAATTAACTTGAATAAACTTTTCGGCGGTTAAATCAGGACGATTTAAATAGCCTCGTGCTAAACCTACTCCTGCGATGCACAATTCCCCCGGTATTCCTGGGGGTAATAGCTGATTATTCGCATCTAGAATATAGATGCGAATATTAGATAATGGTTGTCCAATAGAAGGTTTTTTCCCATTGGGTTCACAACTAGCGATACTAGCAATAACTGTCGATTCCGTCGGCCCATAGCAATTGAAAAAATTTCGTTCCGTTCCCCATTGTGTCACCAATTCGGCTGCACAAGACTCACCACCAAGGATTATGGCTTGCACATCAGGTAAGTTCGCTGGAGGTAATACAGATAAGGCGGAAGGAGGTAAAGCAAAATGAGAAATTTTGCAATCAACTAACAAGTCAACTAAGGCTTGACTAGGTAATAAAGTTTCTTTCTGGGCTAAATACAAAGAAGCACCTGCGGACAATGCAGTAGCAATTTCACCAATAGATAAATCAAAACTAAAAGAACCAAACTGAAGCCAACGACTTTGAGATTGAACTTGAAAAGCTTTCGCCCAGGCTAAAGCTAGATTAATAATTCCTTGATGCTCAATCATCACCCCTTTAGGTCGTCCTGTCGAGCCAGAGGTATAGATTATATAAGCTAAATTATCAGGCAGAATTTGAATATTGGGATTATCTATTAACGCCGAACTAAAAGTTTCTTCATCTAAACAAATTACCTGATGTTCTAGTTCAGCTAGAGGTAATTTATCTTTCAGAAAACTTTGAGTGAGCAATAATGATGTTCCACTATCTTGTAGCATAAACTCAATCCGCTCTTGTGGATAATTGGGGTCAATCGGTACATAAGCAGCACCCGCTTTGAGGATACCGAGTACGCCAATAATCATTTCTAAAGACCGTTCAACACAGATACCAATTAAGGTGTCTGGTTTAATTTGGTAATTTTGGATTAGATAATGAGCGAGTTGGTTAGCTTTTTGATTAAGTTGTTGATAACTTAGGCTTTGAGATTCAAACACCAAAGCGATATTATTAGGATTTTTCGTAACTTGTTGTTCAAATATTTTAACTAGAGTTTGATTGTGAGGATAATTAGTTTCTGTTTGATTCCACTGTTGTAATTCTTGACGTTCAACTTCTGTGAGCAACGGTAGAGTATTAATTGGTTGTTGAGGATTATCGACAATTCCTTGAATCAAAACTGCAAAATTTCCTACCATCCGTTGAATGGTTGTAGCTGCAAACAAATCGGTGGCATATTCCCATTCCCCTGTTAACCCTTGGTCAGTTTCCCGAAGCATTAGCGAGAAATCAAACAGCGTTGTTGTGTTTTCCCATTTAAAGGGATTCAGGGTTAATCCAGGGGTTTCTAGTGCCTCTTGCGTTTCATTTTGTAAGCCAAAAGCTACTTGAAATAGGGGATGATAAGAGAGCGATCGCTCTAAACCCAATTCATCGACTAGTTTCTCAAAGGGTAAATCTTGATGGTCATAAGCATCTAGGGTTACTTGCTTTACTCGTTCAAGCAATTCTAAGAAAGTTGGATTCCCTTGCAGATTGGTACGTAATGCTAGGGTATTGACAAAAAAGCCAATTAGTGGTTCAGTCTCTCGACGATTGCGATTAGCGATCGCAGAACCAACAACAATATCCTCCTGTCCACTGTAGCGCGAAAGTAACAGCGCAAATGCTGTCAGTAAGGTCATAAACAGAGTTGTTCCTGACTCCTGACTCAAACGTTTTAACTTCTGAGTTAAATCCTGATTGAGTGCGCCAAACTCGCTACGCCCCCGATAGGTTTGAGTTGACGGGCGCGGTTGATTTGTGGGCAATTCTAACAGTGGCGGGATTCCCGCTAATTGTTTTTGCCAGTAATTGAGTTGCTTTTGGAGTACCTCTCCCTGTAAGTATTGTCTTTGCCAGTGAGCAAAATCGGCATATTGCAGCGATAATTCTGGTAAAGGAGAAGATTTACCAGCACAGAAGGCGGTATAAAGGGTGAATAATTCCCGGCGGAATATCTGCATTGACCAGCCATCACAAACGATATGATGAATAACGAGCAACAGTAGATGAGATTGGTTACTCAATTGCAACAACTTTACCCGCAGCAAAGGTGGGTTTGATAAATTAAAGGGTTGTTGTAATTCTTCTATCGCTAACTGTTGCGCTTTCTCTAACTGTTCTGCTTCCGTCAATTGTCGCCAATCTATCAGTTGCATCATCAACTGGGGATTGTTATGAATCACCTGTATCGGCGAACCATCGACAACTGAAAAGCTAGAACGTAATACTTCATGACGTTGAACAATTGCTGTAATAGCTTGTTCTAAAGCTGCTATCTGAACACATCCGCTAATTTGCAAGAAAAACGGGACATTGTAAACACAATTTTCGCCTTCTAGTTGGTCGATAAACCATAATCTTTGTTGAGCAAAAGAGAGGGGAAGCGGTTGTTGGCGCGAAACAGGAATTAGTCTGTTGTCATTTTGTGGAGATTGCTCTTGTTTTTTCAGCTTTTGTAAGACTAATTCTCGCTTTTCAGGTGAAAGGGTTTCAAGACGTTTTAGGATATCGCTCATAATATTTGTTGTTAAAAATTATTGAAATCATAGCTAATTCTCTAATAAAAATACTCCGCGTACCTTTGCGTTTTAAAAATACTCACAAAAGCAATTGCTGCGTCACTTCTGCCTCTGATAATTCTTCCACTTCCGCCAAAATCTCTGCTAAAGCATCATTCTCCGCTTGTTCAATTTGTTGAGCAATTACTTTTTGAGATAGTTCAGCAATAGTCGGGTTTTCAAAGAGGTAACGCAGAGGGAAATCTAGAGAAAAGGCTTCTCTTAATCGGGAAATTACTTGAGTCGCCAGTAAAGAATGTCCTCCCAACTCAAAGAAGTTATCGTGAATCCCAATTTGTTTTAATCGTAGAATTTCAGCCCAAATCATGGCTAATTCTTGTTCTGTTGGTGTAGAAGGAGCAACAAAATCAACTTCTACACTTCTTTGGGAAGTATCTGGGACAGGTAAAGCACGGCGATTTATTTTAGCATTAGGCGTTAAAGGTAATACTTCCAGAAATACGAATGCGGTGGGAATCATGTAATCGGGCAGCTTTGTCTTGAGGAAGTTTCGCAAGGTACTAGGCGTTGGTTGATTGTCTTTAGTAACGATATAAGCCACTAAATACTTTTTACCCGGTTCATCTTCCCGCATCATGACAACGGTTTGTTTGATCTCAAAATGTTGATTTAAAACTGCTTCAATCTCTCCTAATTCAATGCGAAAACCGCGAATTTTTACCTGTGTATCAATTCGCCCCATAAATTCCAGATTTCCATCAGCGAGACGGCGGACTAAATCTCCGGTTTTGTAAAGTGTATTTCCCTCAATAAAAGGATTAGCAATAAATTTTTCACGGGTTAATATTGGTTGATTTAAGTAACCTCTAGCAACACTTGCCCCACCTACATAAATTTCTCCAGGAAATCCAATTGGAACCCGGTGCAAATCTCCATCTAGTAAGTAAACTGTTCTATCACCGATAGGTTTACCAATGGGAATTGAATGGACATTTTGAGCAAGTTGTTGAGAAATCGGATAACAAGAGGTAAATACTGTACATTCTGAAGGGCCATAAGCATGAATAATTTGCGTTTCTGGTAATAGTTCTAAAGCGCGACGAACATGAGGTACAGAAACAGATTCTCCCCCAAATAGCAGTTGTTTAACCCCTAACAATCCCTCTGGCATGGTGTCAATCATTAGATTGAAAAGGGCGGTAGTTAGAAACAGGATGTTAACCTTCTGTTCTTGAATAATTTTGCTTAATTTCTCAGGTGTAGGGATTTTGTCTGGGTAAAGCACACAACGTCCACCATAAAGCAAAGGCGGCCAAAGTTCCAGAGTTAATGCATCCCAAGAAATTGATGAATGTTGCAGCCAAATTTGCTCTGCATCAAGGTGAATATAATCAACCCCAAACATAAAACCAATGAAGCTACGATGGGGAACTTCTGTTCCTTTTGGTGTTCCTGTTGAGCCAGAGGTATAAGTTATATAAGCTAAGTTTTCTGGATTAACTTGACTTGACAAATTATCTTCTCTGTAAATAGAAATTACTGGCCAATCCGAGTCCAGATTAACCACAATTTGGTTATGGATTGGCAGTCTATGTTGTAAATGATTCTGTGTCAGTAAGATGGTTGTCTGCACATCTTCCACCATAAACGCCAATCTTTCAGAAGGATAAGCAGGATCTAGCGGTACATAAGCGCCACCCGCTTTAAGGATAGCCAGTATCCCTATCACCATTAAAAGCGATCGCTCGACACAAATTCCCACCCGTACTTCTGGTTTAACTCCCAGCGTTTGTAAATAATGGGCTAATTGATTGGCGCGGTTATTCAACTCCCGATAAGTTAAATGTTCTTTTTCATATACAACTGCGACTGCATCAGGGGTTTTTTCTACCTGTTCTTCAAATAAAATATGAATACATTTATATTCAATATAATCTATATTTTGATGATTTTCTTGCAGCACTAATTCTTTCTCTTCGGCTGCACTAAGCAAGGATAATTGAGAAATATGTTGTTGTAAATTAGCTGCCATCCCTGCTAACAGTGTTTGGAAATGTCCAATCATGCGGGCAATTGTCTGTTGCTCAAAATGCTTGGTATCATAAACAATCCTTCCAGACAATTGTGATTGAGGATTAATTACCACCGTTAGAGGATAATTCGTCCGCTCAAAACAGCAGATATCACTAATTTCTAAAGTTTTTCTTGTTTTTTGTTCAGCAGAATCTATTGGATAATTTTCAAATACTAGAATACTCTCAAACAATGGCATTCCGGCAGGAACATCACTTATTTTTTGAATTTCTGCTAGGGAAAAATAAGCATACTGTTCTTGTTCAAATTGTTGAGTTTGTAAATCCTTCAGCCAGGATAATAGTTCTGTTTTTCCATCGACTTGTAACCGGATGGGGAGAGTGTTGATAAATAACCCCACCATCGATTCTACATTTTCAAAAGTCGGTGGACGGCCGGATACAGTTGCACCAAAGACCACATCACTTTCTCCACTGTAGCGGGAAAGCAATAATGCCCAAGCACCTTGCACCAAATTATTCAAAGTTAAATGGTGTAGTCGAGCAACATATTGCAACTTTTCAGTTACCGTTTGAGATAACTGGAAATGTTCCTCATTATATGTTTGCTGTCCCCTATTCTCTATTCCCTGTTCCCTGTTACCTATTAAAGAGATAGGAACCTCAAACCCCTGAAGAGTTTGTTGCCAAAAGTTTTTTGCTTGAGCAATATCCTGTTGTTGCAACCAGTGAATATAATCTCGATAAGGACGAGAAGGTTTAAGGCGTAAAGATTCGCCTCGATGATCAGCCTCATAAAAATCTAAAACTTCTTTCAAAATAATTTGCATCGACCAGCCATCAAAAAGGATATGATGATGACTCCAAATAAATTGATAAGTTTGCTTCCCTAGATAAATTAGAGTGAAGCGCATTAAGGGAGATTCAGCAAGATCCAATCCTTTTATGCGATCGCATTTCAGAAAATCCGTTAGATGCTGTTGTTGTTCATCGGCTGTGAAATTGCGCCAATCCAGTACTTCCCAAGGAAGATCCACTTGCTTACTCACCATTTGCAAGGGCTTTTCTATCTCTTCCCAATAAAAAGAACTGCGTAAAACTGGATGTCTCGCCACCACCTGATTCCAAGCTTGCTGGAACGCAGGAAAATTTAATTCTCCTTGGAGGATGCAAATCAATTGCTCAAAATAAATTTCCGATTCTGGCGCATAAAGGGTATGAAACAGCATCCCCTGCTGCATGGGCGAAAGTTCATAAAGATCATCGATATTGTTCATAGGAATTGGGAATTGGGAATTGGGAATGAGAAGAAATAATAAATGACTAATGACTAATTCGTTTTATTCTTATTGACTTTAGCTAAGAATTTATCAAGCTGTTTCTGATTGAGTTTAGCAGCCGAAAAGTCTGAAGGTGTATAGCCTTGAGACTCTTTTAATTGACAATGAACAATCAGATTTTTTAATGCTTCAATAAACCAAAAAGCCAAACGTTCAATGGTGGCTTTTTGATGAACTTGATCGCTGTAAGCCCAAGTCATCTCCAGCTTGCCGGCGCGAATGAATCCGCTTATGCCTAACAGATGGCTGCGCTTACCAATTGCACTTTGTTGCGCTTTCATTTCTTTAACCAAACCCAACACCTCAGAAGCCTTAAGCACCTGATCAAACTGCCCAAGGTAATTAAAACTAACTTGTGCTCTCTTGGAAAGTTGCTCCTCTTGGGTAGAACCCATCGCTCTTAGCGTCTCCCCTTGAGAGAAGACCGCACTTTCCGCTTGAGGTAGTGCTTGTAGTTTCACATCATCCCACCGCAAATAACGCAAAATGCCATAACCTATACCTCGATTAGGAATGCGCCGCAGTTGTTCTTTGACTAACTTTAAAGTCTCTCCAGGATTGTCAATTTCTTCTAGCTGTAACCGAACTGGGAATAAAGTGGTAAACCAGCCAACAGTACGCGACAAATCTACATCTTCAAATAAATCTTCCCTTCCATGACCTTCCAAGTCAATCAGTAGTGAATTTTCTCCCGTCCATTGGGCAAAGCTTTGCACTAAAGCTGTCAGCAACACATCATTAATTTGAGTATTGTAGGCAGAGGGGACATCCTGCAAAAGGGCGCGGGTTTCTTCTTCAGTTAAAGAAAGGGATAGTGAAGCGGCTGAAGCGATTGTGTTGTCGTCAAATGCAGGCTTGTCTTCTGGTAGTCGAGTAACTTGAAAACTAGACTCACCCAGCCAGTAATCTAACTCCGCAGCGATCGCATCTGATTGAGCATATTCTACCAAGCGATCGCTCCAATATTGAAATGAAGTTGTCTTCGCTGGTAATTTAATCGCTTCACCACGGCTGATTTGTTGGTAAGCTGTAGCTAAATCTTCTAGCAAAATCCGCCACGAGATGCCATCTACTGCTAAATGATGGATGATGAATAGTAACCAATCAGGTCGATTGTTGCCTAATTGAAACAGCGTTACTTGTGCGATCGCCCCGGTGGATAAATTCAGACTAGCTTGGAGTTCAGCATCGGCAACTTTCATTGCCGTTTCTTGTTCTGCTGCCGATAGATGTGACAAATTGATTACGCTAAATGGCACTATTTCCTGGGGAACGGCGTTAAACTGCTGCCAGTTTTCCCTTTTTTGCACAAACCGCGATTCTCCCAAGGGAGAAGATACAAACTGCGATCGCAAAGCATCATGATGCAGTAATAATTGTTGCACAACTTTCTGTAATAACCCTGGTTGCAAGTTTGGCGACACTTCCAGAAACACTGACTGGTTAAAGTAATGAAGTTCCGGCAATTTCTGCTCGAAAAACCACTGTTGGATCGGTGTCAGCGCCACCTTACCAGTGACTAATCCTTGTTCAGCTGTAACTTGACGAGTCATACCCGCCACAGCAGCTAACTCAGCAATAGTTTGGTATTTAAATAGCTGTTTGGGAGCAATTTGAATTCCTGCTTGCTGCGCACGAGAAATTACCTGAATGCTGAGAATCGAATCTCCACCCAGTTCAAAGAAGTTATCATGGATGCCAACTTGCTCTAGTCGCAAAATTTCTGACCAAATCGCCGCTAATCTCTGTTCTATCAAGGTTTGGGGAGCAACAAAATTATCTTCTGCATTCCGAGAAAGATCGGGGGCTGGTAGGGCGCGGTAGTCTACTTTGCGGTTGGGTGTCATCGGCAGCGCCTCTAGCAGCACAAAAGCCGAGGGAACCATATAATTCGGCAGTTTCTGCTTGAGGAAATGGCGCAGTTCATCGTTAGTTGCTGGCGGCTGGTGGGGTACAACATAAGCCACAAGGCGTTTTTGTCCAGGGATGTCTTCACGGGCAATCACGACAGTCTGAAACACCTGTGGATGCTGGCGTAACACTGTCTCAATTTCTCCTAACTCGATGCGGAAACCGCGAATCTTTACCTGATTGTCAACTCGACCGAGATATTCTAGGTTGCCATCTGCGCGAAATCGTGCTAAGTCGCCAGTTTTATATAATTTTGGATTTTGGACTTCGGATTTTGGATTGTAAAACGGATTCTCAATAAATTTCTCAGATGTGAGTTGCGGGCGTTGCCAATATCCTCTAGCTAAACCTGCTCCGCCAATGTGCAGTTCTCCAGGAACTCCGATAGGCACTGGTTGCAGATATTGATCTAAAACATAAACCTGAGCATTACTGATAGGTTGTCCGATCGCAACCCAGTCAGGATCTGAGGAGTTTAAGCGGTGTAAAGTGGTTACAACTGTTGCCTCTGTTGGCCCGTAACTATTAAATAATTGCGGTGGTTGGGGTAAATGAGCAATACTACTGTGCCAATGCTTCACTTTTTCTAGTTGAGCTTCTTCTCCCCCAATAATCACAACCCTGAGACTTTCAGGAATTCGGAAGTCTTGAGGGGTAAGTTCCGCTACTAATTGATGCCAGTACGCTGTGGGAAGATCCAAAACAGTCAACTGCCATTCTCGGCAACACCGCCAAAACTCATTGCTGGAGTGCAATATCTGTTCGGTACGTAGTACTAATGTTGCACCGACCAAAAGACAAGGAAAGATTTCTTCGATAGATGTATCAAAGCAAATAGACGCAAATTGGAGAATATTATCGCCTGGATTAATTCCATATTCATGAGTGGCGGTGATGACGAAATTGAGGAGCGATCGCTGTTCAACCATCACACCCTTGGGTTTTCCTGTAGAGCCAGAGGTATAAATAATGTAGGCTAGGTTGTTAAGTTGAACCTCACTAATCGGGTTGCTTGTATTTTGTTGAGCAATTATTCCCCAGTCGCTATCTAAACAGATTGTTTTTCCGGCATAATCTGCTAGTTTGTCCTGAAATCTTTCTTGAGTCAGCAAAATACCCAATTGCGTATCTTCTAAAATGTCAGCTAATCGCTCTTTGGGATAGGCAGGATCGAGGGGAACATAAGCACCCCCGGCTTTGAGAATGGCAAGTAAGCCGACAATCATCTCTAGGGAACGTTCAACGCAGATACCGACTAGCGTTTCTGCTGTAACTCCGAAACTTTGGAGATAGTGGGCTAATTGATTGGCGCGATCGCTCAATTGGCGGTAAGTTAATTGTTGACCTGCTTGCTGAATCGCTACAGCGTCGGGAGTTAACTCTACCTGAGCCTCAAATAACTTATGGATACAATCTTTACTGGCATACTCTTTCTGAGTCTGATTCCACTCCACCAGTAACTGCTGCTGAGTCTGCGTTAACAGTGGTAATTCCGAAACTCGCTGCTCTGGGTTAGCAACAATTCCCACTAGTAAAGTTTGATACTGCTCTACCATCTGTTGGATTGTGGCAGCGTCGAATAAGTCAGTGTTGTATTCCCAAATAACACTAATTCCCTTCTCCCCGCCATGTTGTGGGATCAGAACGACATCAAGATCAAACTTTGTCGATTGGTTGCTGAGGGCTACATTAGTTGTGATGTTCAACTCTGGGAGAGTTAAGTCTGGACGAGGAGAATCATGGAAGCTAAACATCACCTGAAACAGGGGATTATAACTCAAGTTCCGTATTGGCTTGAGAACCTCCACGACTTTATCGAAGGGTAAATCTTCGTTAGCAAAGGCTTCCAGACTGACTTGACGGACTCGACCAAGTAACTCCCGAAATGTGGGATTACCAGATAAATCTGTGCGTAAAACCAAATTATTGACGATCATGCCAATTAATTGTTCTGTCTCGCGCATCCGCCGATTGGCAACAGCTGTCCCCACACAAAGATCGTCCTGTCCGGTGTATCGGCGCAATATTACTAAAAAAGCCGCTAGCGTCGTCATGAATAAGGTGATTCCCTCTTGACGGCTCAAAACTCTCAAAGATTCGCACAAGCTAATGGGCAACTCTACCCTGACTTGAGCGCCGTTGTAAGTTTGTTCTGCTGGTCGTGGGCGGTCTGATGGTAATTCCAATAGAGGCGGACTACCGGATAACTGTTGTTGCCAATAGGCTAATTGAGCTTCGGCTTCCTGGCTTTTAACCCACTCTCGCTGCCAATGAGCATAATCTCCAAACTGGAGTGTTAATTCTGGCAGTGGAGAAGGATTACCCAAACAAAAGGCTTGATAAAGTTCCACGAACTCATTCAAGAACACATTGTTGAAAGACCAGCCATCATGAACCATGTGATGTTCGATGTGGATCAAAAGATGGTCTTGGTGGCTCAACTTCAACAATAACCACCTGACTAACGGCAGTTGATTTAAGTAGAAAGGCTTTTGCACCTCTGCGTCAAATAGGCGTTGAATTTCTGCTTCTTGCTCAGACTCAGGAAATGTCTGGAGGTCTACTACTGTTAACCTAATTGCTTCGGCTGGGTGGATTACTTGAAATAACCGTCCATCTATTGCCGGAAAAGTCGTGCGGAAGATTTCATGCCGTCGGACAATCTCATTAAGGCACTGCTCTAATGCTGCCACATCTAGTTTTCCGGTAAATCGCAGAGTTACCTGAGCTTGGTAGGCAGTACTTTCAGGAGCTACTTCTTGGATGAAATATACTCGCTCTTGAGCAAAGGAAGCTGGCAAGTATCCTGACCGTGAAATTCGTTGCATAGCAGGGCGTTGCAATTGCTGCTTGAGGTGGCTGTGCTGTTCAATCAGCCCAGCTAGACCCGCTATGGTAGGATTGGCAAAAATGTGGTGAAAGAATAATTCGACTTGGAAACTCTCGCGGATGCGGGAAAGTATCTGAGCTGCTATTAAAGAATGACCGCCCAAATTGAAAAAATTGTCATTGATTCCTATCTGCTCAAGTCCCAGTAACTGGGCCCAAATGCTGAAGAGTGTTTCTTCAGTGGAGTTACGAGGTGCAATAAAGGTTTCTTCGAGATCGAGGCGGGTGCGATCGCAAGCTGGAAGATTTTGATGATCGACTTTACCATTGGGGGTAAGGGGCAAGGAGTCTAAGATTACAAAGACTGCTGGCACCATGTAGTTAGGCAGTTTTTCTTGAAGAAAGCGTTTAAGGGTAGTCACGCTTGCATCAATTTGGTTAAGCACAATATAGGCGACAAGACGCTTATCACCAGGGATGTCTTCACGGGCGATTACCACTGCCTGCTTTACATCCGGGTGTTGACTCAAAAGTGCCTCAATTTCTCCGAGTTCAATACGGAAACCGCGAATCTTCACCTGATGATCGACTCGCCCCAAAAATTCAATGTTGCCATCTGGTAAGAAGCGGGCTAAGTCACCAGTTCTATATAATCTACTCCCTCTGGTCGGTGAGCGGAGCCGAACCGCTGCCTCCTCAAACGGATGGGGAATAAATCTCTCCTCAGTTAACTCTGGACGATTCAGGTAGCCTCTAGCCAAGCCGTCGCCACCAATATACAATTCGCCAGGAGTACCAATGGGAACTGGTTGCTGATTTTGATCGAGAATATATATTTGAGTGTTAGCGATCGCTCGACCAATCGTTAGTTGAGTGTCGCCAGTATCTTCTGCTACTGTGGCACAGACTGTTGATTCTGTTGGCCCGTAAGCATTAAAAAAGCGCCGTCCTTTTGACCATTCAGCTATCAGCTTCGGATTACAAGCTTCTCCAGCGACGATGAGAGTTTGCAAGTTTGGCAATTCCTCTTTTGGTAACGCTGCTAGTGCTGTGGGTGGTAGTGTTACCTGAGTTATTGATTGCTCGCGCAAAAATTGAATTAAATCTGCTCCTGGGCGTAAGGAATCTTGAGTTCCAATGTAAAGGCTAGCCCCTGAACACAGAGCCATGAAAATTTCCCAAACTGAAGCATCAAAGCTGAAAGAAGCAAATTGAAGAACACGGCTGTTTTGCTGTGTATCAAACAGTTTTATTTGTGCTTGGATGAGATTACACACGCCTTGATGCTGAATCAGCACACCTTTGGGTGTTCCTGTTGACCCTGATGTATAAATTACATAAGCCAGATTATCTGGTGCAACCCCACTACTAGGATTTTCGTTGCTCTCTCGCTGAAATGATTCCCAGTCAGTATCTAAACAAATCAACTTTGCACCACTTGCAGTCAACTCTTCAACGAATTTTTTTTGGGTTAATACCACCTGCGCTTGCGAATCTGAGAGCATGAACGATAGGCGCTCTTTGGGATATGTTGGATCTAGGGGTACATAAGCTCCACCCGCCTTGAGGATGCCCAATAATCCTACAATCATTTCTAGCGATCGCTCTACGCAAATTCCTACCAGTACCTCTGGTTTTACACCCAATTTTTGGAGATAATTTGCTATTTTGTTGGCTTGGTAGTTCAACTCTTGATAAGTTAATTGTTGCTCTTTGAAGACAACAGCAATATTCTCTGGAGTTTTTTCCACTTGGGCTGCAAATAGCTCATGTATACACAAATCTTTCGGGTAATCTATTCTTGTATCATTCCATTCAACTAATATTTTGTGTCGTTCCTGCTCAGTTAAAGCAGAATAATCATTAATAGAATAAGTAGAGTCAATTACCGTTTCTTCCATAACTTTAGTATTGTGATAGTCCATTAGCTACTTAATCTAATATTTGGTTTTATTTTTGCTGAGTTTTGCTATAAATTTATCAAGTTGTTTTTGATTGAGTCTGGCAGCAGAAAAATCACAAGGGGTATAGCCTTGTGATTCTTTTGATTGACAATGACTAATCAAATTTCTTAATGCTTCCATGAATCCAAAAGCTAACTGTTCAATGGTTGAGCGGTTGTGAACTTTATCACTATAAGCAAAGTCTATCTCTAGTTTTCCTGAATGAATTAATCCGCTAACTGCCAATAAATGACTGCGATTTCCTCGCTGACTCTGTTCTGATTTCCACTCTTTAACAGTTCCAAACATTCCCGATGCAGATAAAACTTGGTCAAATTGACCTAAATAATTAAAACTGACTTCTGCTTGAGGCAAATTCTGGAATTTATTTTGAACTGCTGCATCTGGATGTAAATATCGCAATGTACCATAACCAATACCATGTTTTGGAAGAAGGCGCAGTTTTTCTTTGATTAATTTTAAATCTTTTAACCGATCAATACAACTTAGTTCTAATTGCACAGTAAATAAGGTAGTAAACCAGCCTACAGTCCGCGATAAGTCTACATCTTCAAATAAATCTTCGCGTCCATGTCCTTCTAAATCAACAATTAATGATTTATCTCCTGTCCATTTACTAAAGCTTTGTACTAAAGCCGTCAACAAAACATCATTAATTTGTGTATTGTAAGCAGAGGGGACATCTTGAAGCAGTGCGGGAGTTTCATCCTCATTTAGAAATAGGGTAAAAGACTGATTTGAAGTTAAATCATTTTTTTCTTTATTTGATGGATAATCTCTCGGTAAATGAGCAATCTTAGCATAAATACTAGACAACCAGTAATCAATTTGTGCAGCAATATCTGCTGATTTACTGTATTCTTTTAGTCTATTTGCCCATTCTTGAAAAGAAGTAGTTTTGGGTAGTAGTTTGATTGCTTGCCCACAGTTAATTTGTTGATAAGCTGTTGCTAAATCTTCGAGCAGAATTCGCCATGAAATCCCATCAACGACTAGGTGATGGATAAGAAATAATAACTGGCTTGGTTGATTCATTCCCAACTTAAATAACGCAAATCGGGCAATTTCTCCTGATGACAGATTTAGGCTGGCTTGAATTTGGCCATCTTTTGTCTTAATTGCAGTTTGCTGTGCTTCTGGGGGTAATTCTGACAAATCTACAATGGTGAAAGGTACTATTTCTTGGGGCGGATCGTTGATCTGCTGGGGGCAATCGCTTTCGGGCAGATGTGCAAAGCGCGATCGCAATGCATCGTGATGTAATAATAATTGTTGCAAGACTTGCTTTAATAACTCCGGCTGTGTTTCTGAGGGAATTTCTAGCAAAGCTGACTGGTTAAAGTAATGAGCATCAGGTAAATTTTGCTGGAAAAACCAGTGTTGGATAGGCGTTAGCGGCACTGAACCCGTAACTAATCCCTGATTGGCTGCGATTTGTCTAGTTGTGCCAACAACGGTAGCTAACTCAGCAATGGTTTGATATTGAAATAGTTGTTTTGGAGTTAGCTCTAACCCGGCAAGATTTGCTCTAGAAATCATCTGAATACTGATGATCGAATCGCCACCTAATTCAAAGAAATTATCGTAAATGCTGACATTTGGTTGTCTCAACACTTCAGCCCAAATTGCCGCTAACTTTTCTTCTGTAGGAGTTAGAGGAACAATAACCCCTAAGTTTAAATTTTTGTTGTAAGTATCTGGGGCAGGCAAAGCCCGATAATCTATTTTACCATTAGTGGTAATCGGTAGCTGCTCTAATAGGACGAAAGCAGAAGGAATCATGTATGGGGGTAATTTCTGTTTGAGAAAATGGCGAATTTCATCAATTTGAATTTGTCCTTGATTCCCAACCACGTAGGCGATTAAACGTTTATTACCAGGGATATCTTCACGGGCAATCACAACAGCTTGATCCACATGAGAATGTTGATTTAACATGGTTTCAATTTCACCAAGTTCAATCCGAAAACCGCGAATTTTTACCTGAGAATCTATTCGCCCTAAATATTCTAAATTCCCATCGGGTTGATAACGGACTAAATCCCCAGTTTTATATAATCTACTCCTTCTGGTCGGTGAATCAAGTCGAAAAGCTGCTTTTTCAAAAGGATTAGAAATAAATTTTTGCAACGTCAATTCTGGACGGTTCAAATAACCCCGCGCTACACCTGCACCGCCAATATGAAGTTCTCCTGGGACTCCAATGGGAACAGGTTGTAAGTATTTATCTAACACGTATACCTGAACATTATTAATAGGTTTACCGATGGTAATTTCCTGACGATTGAGAGCATTTTCTGACAAGTGAGATAATGTAGCAACCACAGTAGTTTCAGTTGGCCCATAACTATTAACCAACTGAGGATAATTACCCACCAATTGATACCACTTTGCCACTTTTTCTGGTAGAACTCGCTCTCCACCGAGAATAACCAGCCGTAATGATTCAGGTAATGATAAATTCTTGCTGGCTAATTCATTCACCAACAAATGCCAATAAGCTGTCGGTAAATCCCATACTGTGACTCCCCACTGTTTTGATTGCTGCACAAAGGAAGAGAAAGATTTCAACATTTCCTCAGTCCGCAGTACCAGTGTGCCACCACTAATTAAACAAGGATAAATTTCTTCGGCGGCGGTATCAAAACTAATTGAGGCAAATTGCAGAACAGATTCCCATTCTGTCAATTTATATTCAGCGATCGCAGTTTGCGTAAAATTTACTAATGAGTAATGTTCAATCAGCACCCCTTTGGGCTTGCCTGTAGAACCTGATGTATAGATAACATAAGCTAAATTATTCCCTACTACCTCAGACTGAGGATTTTCTCGACTCTGACTGCAAATCAACGCCTTTTGGGTATCCAAACAAACTATTTGTAGGGAATGTTCAGCTTTCACGGTTGCCCATTGCTGCATCGTCACCAGAATCGGTATGTGAGCATCATTAACTATATCGCTCAATCGTTCGGCGGGATACGCGGGATCTAGGGGAACATAAGCACCCCCAGCTTTGAGAATTCCTAACAAACCTACTATCATCTCCAAGGAGCGATCGATGCAAATTCCGACTAAGCGATCGGATTTTACCCCCAAATTTTTCAGATAATGAGCGAGTTGATTAGCTTGTTCATTCAATTCTCTATAGGTGAGTTTTTGCCCCTCAAATACCACTGCTACTGCATCAGGGGTCTTGTTTACCTGTTCTTCGACTAATTGATGAATACATTTATTTTCGGGATCGGCTGTTTTGGTCTGGTTCCAGTCAAATAATAATTGATGTTGCTGTTCTGGTGTTAGTAGAGGGTATTGGGAAATTTGTTGATCGGGGTTAGCAACAATCCCTTCTACCAATGTTTGATATTCTCCCATCATGCGATCGATGGTGACAGGATCAAATAGGTCGCTGTTATACTCCCAAACAATAGTTATACCATCTGTTTCAATTCCCTTAGCTTCTGGGGAATTGCGCCCTACTCGTTGTTCAGAACGGGGAATAACGACAATATCAAGATCAAATTTGGCTGATTGATTGTTAACTGTCTCATGCTGTTTAATGCTCAATCCAGGTAGACGCAATTCCGGTAACGGCGCATCATGGAAGCTAAACATTACTTGAAATAGCGGATTATAGCTAAGATTTCTTTCAGGTTTGAGAGCTTCTACTACTTTATCAAAGGGTAAGTCTTCGTTAGCATAAGCTTCTAGGGTTACTTGACGCACTTGAGCCAAAAGTTCCCGAAAGGTGGGATTGCCAGAAATATCTGTACGTAAGACGATGTTATTGACAATCATGCCAATTAACCCTTCTGTCTCTCGCCAACGGCGATTAGCTACCCCAGATCCTATACAGAGGTCTTCTTGTCCTGTGTAACGATAGAGCATGATTGTGAAAACTGCAAACATACTCATAAATAACGTCACCCCTGCTTCACGACTGAGATTTCTCAGGGCGTTGCAGACATCTAGCGGAAGTTCCATCCGCAACATTCCGCCTTGGTAAGTTTGCTCTGCTGTCCGGGGGCGATCGCTAACGCTAACTAATTCTAATAAAGGGGGGCAGCCAGCTAATTTTTGTTTCCAATAGTCCAGTTGGGCTTGTGCTGGCTCTGTTAATACCCACTGTCGCTGCCAATGAGCGAAATCTGCAAACTGGAGTGAGGGTTCAGCTAAAGGTGACGATTTCCCTTCACAAAAGGCTTGATATAGTGTTAATAATTCTTGTAAAAATAGATTAAATGACCAACCATCATGTACCATGTGATGCTCAACATGAACTAGCACATATTCTTGATTACTTAATTTTAATACTGTCCATCGAATTAAGGGTAATTCACTAAGATTGAAAGGTTTTTTAACTGCTTCAGCTGTTAATTTTTCTATTTCAGCTTGCTGCTCAGATTGAGGAATATTTTGCAGGTCGATAACTGCTAAATTAACAGGTTGGTAAGGGTGAATTACTTGTACCAGCTTTCCTTCTATCGCCGGAAATGTTGTCCGAAAGATTTCATGACGGCGTAAAATTTCGCTGAGACTTTTTTCAAGGATAGATATTTTTAAATTTCCTTGGAAACGCAAACTATCTTGGAATTGGTAAGCGCTCATTGAGGGTGCTAATTGTTCAATGAAATACACCCGCTCTTGAGCAAAAGAAACAGGTAAGTAACCCTCCCGTGGAATCGGTTGAATTTTAGCTAAGGAGGATGATTTTTTTAATTGCTGTTGTTCGACAATAACTTTAACTAAGTCGTTAATTGTTGAGTTTCCAAATAGCTCTCCAAAAGATAACTCAACTTGAAAAACATCGCGGATTCGGGATAAAATTTGAGTAGCAATTAGGGAATGACCACCTAACTGGAAAAAGTTGTCATCGACTCCAATCTGTTCTAAGCCGAAAACTTGGCACCAGATTTCTGCTAAAGCTTCTTCTTGGGAATTACGCGGTGCAACAAAGGTTTCTTGAAGTTTGGGGATTGGAAGTGCTTGGCGATCGATTTTCCCGTTGGGATTGAGAGGTAAAGTATTTAGGGAAACAAAGACCGTTGGCACCATGTAACTGGGTAGCTTGTTTTTCAAAAAGCTTTGCAGATTTGTGCAGTTAATCTCTGTCTTTTGATGGGGGACAATGTAAGCTACTAGACGTTTGTTTTCAGGGGTGTCTTCACGAACAATAACGGCGGTTTGAGATACTTGAGGATGTTGATTGAGGACAGATTCAATTTCTTCTAACTCAATTCGGAAGCCGTTAAATTTTACCTGATAATCAATTCGTGCAACAAATTCTAGGTTTCCATCAGCTAGATATCGTCCTAAGTCACCAGTTTTATATAATTTTGAATTGTTAAAAGGATTTTTAATAAATCTTTCTGCCGTCAATTCAGGACGGTTGAGATATCCCCGTGCTAATCCCGCTCCTCCGATGTATATTTCTCCTATTGTTTGAGTGGGGACTTGTTGAAGGTTTTGATCTAATACGTAGACTTGAATATTATCTGCAATTGGTTTACCAATAGGTATTTCTTTACCCTGTAGTTGGGTTTCTTTCAAACTGGATAAAAGGCAAATTGTCGCTTCAATAGTGGTTTCGGTAGGCCCGTAAGCATTGATCAATTCCGGGAAATTGCCTACATAGTTGAGCCATTTTTTAACTTGTTCTGGTACTACTCGTTCACCGCCAATAATTACCAAGCGTAATGATTTGGGTAATGTTATTTTACCTGTGGATAATTCATTTACTATTAAATACCAGTAAGATGTGGGCAAATCCCAGACGGTGATTTGGCAATCTTGGGATTGCTGAATGAATGAGGCTACAAAACTGAGCGTTTCTTCAGTTCGTAGTACTACGGTTGCACCACAACTTAATGCAGGATATATTTCTTCTGCAAATACATCAAAACTTACCGAGGTGAACTGAAGAATAACATCCCTTGCAGAAATTTTGTATTGAGCGATCGCACTTTGCGTAAAATTTACTAATGAATGATGTTCAATCATCACCCCCTTGGGCTTACCGGTTGATCCTGATGTATAGATGACATAAGCCAGATTATTAGGTTCTACAGGATTAACAATATGGTAGGTATTGCTCTGGTTAAAAATTTCATCTTGCTGGCTATCTAAACAAATTAGCTTCCCTGAATAGTCGGATATTAAACTAGACCATTTTTGTTGCGTTACCAACACAGATAGTTGAGCATCTCGCACCATGTAACCCAATCGTTCGGCTGGATACACGGGATCTAAGGGAAGATATGCTCCCCCAGCTTTGAGAATCCCCAACAATCCCACGATCATCTCTAAAGAGCGATCAAGGCAAATTCCAACTAATACTTCGGCTCCTACCCCTAATTTTTGTAAATGAGCGGCGAGTTGGTTAGCTTTTATATTTAATTTTTGATATGTCAGTTTCTTCTGTCCAAATACCACAGCTATTGCTTGCGGTGTTCGTGCAACTTGGCTCTCAAATAACTGATGAATGCATTTTAACATAATTCGTAATTCGTAATACTTCTCTACGAGAGGCTGCGCCAACGACTGCGTTCAGTACAAGTTCGTAATTCGTAATTACACTTGATAACGATTTCGCATCCCTTACGGGTTTTGGAAAAAGCGTTCTTAATAACTACGAATTACGAATTGTTAATGATTGAAAATTACGGGCTTTGAAAGTTTACTCTGATGCAATTTATTTGTTGATAAAATTAAGCGCGATCGCACTCAATTTAGTAGCATTTTCCCAAATTTAATAGTAAAATTATTCTTCAACAATTTCAACTGTTGTTGGTTGGGGAATATCTCCGGTATCAACAATGACTTCTGAACTAAGTTGATTTTTCAATTTCAGTTTTAGCTCCTCTGAAATGGGTAAATCTTTAATTTCTTTGAGAAGGTATCTCACTGATTCGGTTTTGCTCCGTTCTGCATAAATGGCCTTAAGAATAGCTTCAATTCCATATCCGGCTATAGTATCTCCAAGAACGGTTATTAGACCAAGCAATCCTATACCTCCGACGATGCCAAAAGGCCCTCCTAAGGCTGTGATGGCAGCTGCAACAGCCGCAGAACTACCTCCTGATGCGACTGTTAGAACCACGAGAATTACACCAGGAAGACCCAGACCAGCCAACTTTTTAACGATTTCGTCCATTGTAATTACCTAAAATCCTTATACTGTTGGTTAATACATGACTAAGGTTACAAGATAGAGTCTTTGTAAATAAAGAAACCTATCTCAGAATCTAGAGTAAGCTAGATAAGACTCATTAGCGATCGCATTGGGTTAATATTTTTTGAATTTACCCCGATCTGAGAGTTCAGTCTTTAATCAAAGCGATCGCTAATTTTTCCATTTACAGCAGATATAGCCACTGTTCTTGGTGAAGCCAAATAATTTTTGCCCGTTGGATCGCCACTGCGTCCTTTAAAATTGCGATTGGTTGCATAAATACCTGTTTCTTCTTTTGCCAAAACTCCAAATCCAGAATTGATACAAGCGCCACAACCTGTCTTGAGAATCTGCGCCCCTGCTTGTTTAAAAATGTCGATATAGCCTAACTTTTGGGCTTGTTCTCGAATTTCAATGGTTGCAGGTACTATAAACAAGCTTACACCGTCTGCCAGTTGGCGACCGTTCAAAACTTCCGCAGCCTGAGCTAAATCATAGAGTTTTCCCCCGGTACAAGAGCCAATAAAGGCTTTGGTAATCGGAATGTTTTCTAACTGACTAATGGCAACTACTTGATCCGGTTTTGGGGGACGTGCAACTTGCGGTTCTAAATCACTGAGGTCAAATTGATAAATCTTTTCGTACTCAGCATCAGCATCGCCGATAATCTCTGCAAATTCTTCTGAAACTCGGTTTTTTAGATACTCACGGGTTACTTCATCAGGAACAATCAAGCCACATATTGCACCACACTCCACAGCCATATTAGCTAGAGTCAATCGTTCATCAAAGGGCAGTTGTGCGAGGATTGACCCTCTAAACTCCATTACCTTACTGGTAGCGCCAGCACAGCCGATTTGTCCTAAGATAAATAGGATAATATCCTTGGCACTGATTTTAGAAGGTAAGGTTCCAGACAACTCAAATACTAGGGTTGGAGGAACACGAATCCACATATCTCCTGTGGCATAAATATTCGCCATATCTGTCGTACCTACGCCTGTGGAAAAGGCTCCTAATGCCCCGTAGGTGCAGGTATGGGAATCTGTACCAGCAATCACCATTCCCGGCCGCACAAACCCTTTTTCTGGAAGTAAAACGTGACAGATGCCTGCTGCTTCGCCTGGGGAAACCACATCAAATAAGTGGCATCCTTGGACTTTAGCAAACTCAATCATCTGTTCGTACATCAAATATGCTTTGTCATCAGCACGGATGTCGTTAACTTGGATGAAGTGATCTGCTACTAAAACCACCTTTTGGGAGTCCCATAACTTTGCTCCTTCTCCATACTGTTTATAAAATGTCTTGGCTACAGGCCCGGCCACAGCATCATGGGATAATGCTAAATCGACCTGTGCAAAAACCACTTCTCCCGGCTGGACGGAGGAATTTCTAGAGGCTTTAGCCAAAAGTTTTTCAACTAAAGTCATGGGTCTTGCAGGGGTGAGGCTCCCAGGAATGGTAATCTCACCCTGACGACGTAGCTGATTAAAAGACATTAACCCGCCGGCTGCTGCGATCGCATCAACTAAAGGATTCTCCTGTTTCTCCCCTAGAATTTCTAGAGACAGTCCAATATTGATGCTATTACGATAAAAAATTTCCGCAAACGATCGCGCCCGAATCTTTTTAATTCCAGCAGCTTGGAGGGCAATGGGAGCAATTTCTCGACTGGAACCACAGCCGAAATTTTCTCCTGCTTCAATCACATCATATTTTAGCAGTTCACCTGCTCCAATAACATGTTCTAAAGCATAATGTTTTAAGCTATCTAAGTCATCATTTGTAGCTCGATTGGCAGGAATAATATCATCGGTATTGATATCATCTCCAAGGTACAAAACGTTATTTTCGTGACTCATGAAGTACTCCTAATTGAGAATGTTGCACAACAGAAAGTTCTTCAAGTAAAAGGTCAACTAAGGTTGCAGTATTAACTAAAATTTCTTCTCCTTGGCTAAACAAATCAGCTGTTCGGTATCCCTTAGCTAAAATTCGGTCTTGCGCTGCAATAATCAGTTGGGCAGCCTGCACTTCCCCCCATTGCTGAAGCATTAAAACACAAGCTCCCAAGGTTCCAAGGGGATTAGCAATTCCTAAGCCTGCAATATCTGGGGCTGTACCATGAATGGCCTCGTACAAACCAAATCCATTAGCATTAAGACTTGCCGATCCTAATAAGCCAATTGAGCCAACTAATGCACCGCCAATATCGCTGAGAATATCTCCAAATAAATTACCCGCCAAAATAACATCAAACCTTTGGGGATTCAAAACCATAAGCATGGCTAAGTTATCTACCAGCATTGGTTCAACAACAACGCTGGGAAATTGTCTCGCTTCTTCTTGAACTAGACGAGTCCAAGGCAAATGAGGCAAGGCGTTTTCTTTGTGGGCTACGGTCAGTAATCCTCGGCGAGATTGCGCTTTTTCTAATGCTTTACGAGCAATTCGACGAATCTCTTCATCGTAATAGCGCATTGTATGGTATCCATAATTTCCTTGCTCATCTGAAGAGCGTCCAGACGGGCCAAAATAGATTCCACTGACCAATTCTCGAACGATGAGAATATCAAGTCCTTGAATTTTCTCTGGTCGAAGACTAGATTTATCCAGGAGACTTTCAACGCTACGAATCGGACGAAAATTGCAAAAGAAATCGAAGTGCTTTCGGAGTTCTAGCAGTCCGCCTTGAGTAACTGCACCAAATACAATTCCATCGGCTCCATCACATAGTTCGGCAGTGGCTTGAGGAAAGTAACTACCCAGCTGCTCAAAGGCAGTTGCGCCAAGCCAGCCATAGTCTACCTGCAACGTAAATCCTTGAATTTTAGCAACCTGTTGCAGAATTTTTAAGGAAGCTTCTACAACTTCTGGCCCAATCCCTTCTCCCGGAATAGCAACAATCCGATAAGATGCCTTACTTAAAGACTGCATTTTGCCACAACTCCAATACCTCGTTGTTTTACATACTCATTCAGAAAGACTCAAAGGTTGTTTTAAAAGTGTTTAGCTAGTGATTTTAGGCACTTATTTATTTCCTCTAAACCCCTTTTTTAAGGTGGGAGACTGGAATCAAAATTTCCCAATTCATCGGGGGATTTAGAGGGATCTAAAACTTTTGATCCCAACAAGGGGACTTTTAAAACATCCTCTCAGATTTAGCTTGATCCGACATTCCGCACTTCAAGATGTAACACATTGATATTCAAGAAGATTTCCT
>JAHCSU010000673.1 GCA_023522315.1 Nostoc sp. CCCryo 231-06 | reverse complement strand
CTAGTTTTGGCAAGTATGCTAACTCTCAGCAGTTTAGGTACTCCCACCATGACAATAGCAGGCACAACGCCTGATTTACCAGAGATGCGCTTAGTTCAAAAGCTCAACTGCAATAATCCTCAAACTCAATCAGCAATTAATGAATGCACCAAGTTGTCTTATCAGAATGTAGATAAAAAATTGAATCAAGTTTATCAACAATTGCTGCCTACGTTAGAAAGCTCTAGGAAACAAAAATTGATCGCTGCACAGCTAGCATGGATCAAGTTTCGAGATACCAATTGTGAGTTTGAGAGAAGCAGATATGAGGGAGGAAGTATTGCCCCTACTATTTATTTTGGTTGTCTACGAAATACCACAAAATTGCGTACTCAACAATTACAAGAATATCTCACATCCGATCCTTAATTTGATAAAAGCTGTTCTACTGTCACTTCTAAATCAATACCATCTAGAACAGCCAATTTATCTGCTTTATGACAAAATTCTGGTTGTTGATGTGGTTTAAAAACGATAACTGAGCGGTCATCGGGATCAATCAACCATGCAAGCTGACAACCATATTTTAAGCAGTGCAAGATATTGCTTGTAACCCGATTGGAACTCTGATCTGGAGAGAGAATTTCAATTGTCCAGTTCGGAGCAATTAACACATCATCTACAGGTTATCCGTTATCGTCAAACTCAATTTGTTGCCAACGAATAACCGCCACATCTGCAACAATTGACCGATCACCAAAAGTACAACGCAACTCTGGAAAAGCATAAGCGATTTGCCTCTCTTCTGTGACTTCATTAATTCCATTAATCAATTTAGCCTGAAGTCGGGAGTGACGGGTTTTTGGCATTGGCTTTTGGATAATCTCACCATCGATATAAGTACTTGCAGGCTTTGTTTCTGGTAACTTCAGAAAATCCTTTAAGGTTAGGGATGGAGATTTTGCAACACTCATGACTTATGACACTCCGAAAGTCCTACATCCAGTTTATCAACGTTCGCCCTAGCTGAATATAACAAGGCGATCCTGACTTTTCACGGCATCTGCAAAACCTCTCTCTAAATCTCTCTCCTAAAAGGAGAGAGACTTTGAATTTCCCCCTTCCCGCGTCGGGAAGGGGGTTAGGGGGTTAGGTTTTTTTCCACATAACGTGAAAAGTCAGCAAGGCGATCGCCTCGAAAATTCCTTTTCCCCACTCCCCCTAGACGCGATTAATCGCGTCTATAAATCCCGACTTCCTTCTATTTGAGATTCCTCAGACAAGCTTTTGGTAAAGAATTGTAATCCAAAATCCAAAATTCAAACCCCAAAATTGGTATGAGTCCCTGACTACGGTAGTCTAGATGAGAGTGAATTTATCGCCTGCGATATTATATTGTTTTATGACTTCAGTTGTTTCTAGTCCTCCACGCACTATTCGGATTGGTTCACGCAAAAGCCAACTTGCTCTGGTTCAGACCTACTGGGTACAAGAGCAACTCCAGAAAAGATTCCCTGATATCATTTTTGAAGTCCACACCATGTCTACCCAAGGCGATAAAATCTTGGATGTAGCATTAGCTAAGATTGGCGATAAAGGACTTTTTACTAAAGAACTTGAAGTTGGAATGCTCAATCAGGAGATTGACTTTGCCGTTCATTCTCTCAAGGATCTGCCGACTCACTTACCTGAAGGGTTAACACTGGCAGCAATTACTGAACGGGAAAACCCAGCCGATGCATTAGTAGTACATGAAAAGCACAAAGATAAACAAATCGATACATTACCAGAAGGTGCGGTAATTGGTACATCTTCGCTGCGGCGGTTAGCACAGTTACGCCACCACTTCCCCCACTTTACCTTTAAAGATGTGCGAGGAAACTTGATTACACGGTTAGCAAAACTGGATGCAGGCGAATACGATGCTTTGATTTTGGCCGCAGCAGGGTTGGAGAGATTGGGAATGAGCGATGCCTGCGCCGGGTTGCACCTACGCATTCATCAAATTATCCCCAAAGAAATCTCCCTTCACGCTGTTGGACAAGGAGCCTTGGGTATAGAATGCCGTGCTGATGATAGTGAAGTGCTAGCTCTACTCAAAGCGATCGAACATCCCGAAACACGCGATCGCTGTCTCGCTGAACGATCTTTTCTACGCTCTTTAGAGGGCGGCTGTCAAGTACCAATTGGTGTAAATACAGAAATATCTGGTGAGAATTTGACCTTAACAGGGATAGTCGCCAGTGTAGATGGTCAAAAGTTCGTAAAAGATACCGTCACAGGGAAAGCCAACAATGCCGAAGCACTAGGCATAGAACTAGCACAAGTGTTGCGGCAACAGGGAGCTACAGAAATTTTAGCAGAAATTTTTGCGGTGGTTGGGCGCGGTTCTTAAGCAATTGGGCAAGCCGATGTGATTAGATAAGAATTGATCGCCGTTACATTAAAGATGTGCCAGACGCGACAAATCGCGTTGGTCGGCATCATAGAGTTAATTTGACAATATAGACTCAGGGAAGCAAAAATTACCATGCGGATTCTATTTGTTGCAGCAGAGGCAGCACCCATTGCCAAAGTAGGAGGAATGGGTGATGTTGTCGGGGCATTACCCAAATTTCTGAGAGAAATGGGGCATGATGTGCGGATATTCTTGCCTTACTATGGCTTCCTGCCAGACAAAATGGAAATTCCCAAAGAACCCATCTGGCGGGGATCTGCGATGTTCCAGGAATTTGCTGTTTATGAAAGCGTTCTGCCTGGTACTGATGTTCCCTTGTACTTATTTGGACATCCTGCCTTCCTACCCCGCCACATTTATTCTGGAGAAGGTGAAGATTGGCGGTTCACCTTGTTTTCTAATGGTGCAGCCGAGTTTGCCTGGAATTACTGGAAACCGGAAATTATGCACTGTCACGATTGGCATACGGGGATGATTCCCGTATGGATGCACCAAGATCCTGATATCAGCACAGTCTTTACCATTCATAATCTGGCTTATCAAGGGCCGTGGCGTTGGTATCTGGAGAAAATTACTTGGTGTCCCTGGTATATGCAAGGACACAACGTTATGGCGGCGGCGGTGCAATTTGCCAATAAGGTAAATACAGTTTCGCCTACGTATGCCGAGCAAATCAAGACACCTACTTATGGTGAAACATTAGAAGGTTTGCTGTCTTTTATTAGCGGTAAATTATCTGGGATTATCAACGGTATTGACACTGAAGTTTATAACCCAGAAAATGATAAATACATTGCCCAAACCTTCACTGCTGATACCCTGGAGAAACGCAAAGCCAACAAAATTGCTTTGCAAGAAGAAGTAGGATTAGAAGTCAACTCCAAAGTGTTTTTAATTGGGATTGTGACCCGATTAGTGGAACAAAAAGGCATTGATTTGATATTGCAAATCCTCGATCGCTTCCTCTCCTATACAGATGCACAGTTTGTGCTGTTAGGGACAGGCGATCGCTACTATGAAACTCAGATGTGGCAATTAGCATCCCGCTTTCCCGGACGCATGGCAACTTACTTACTGTATAACGATGCCTTGTCTCGCCGAATCTACGCTGGTACTGATGCTTTCTTAATGCCTAGTCGTTTTGAACCTTGCGGTATCAGCCAAATGATGTCTTTACGTTACGGTTCTGTGCCCATTGTCCGCCGCACAGGTGGATTAGTTGACACCGTAACCCATCACGACCCCGAAAATGCAGCAGGAACAGGTTATTGCTTCGACCGCTATGAAGCGTTAGACCTTTTCACCTGTATGATCCGAGCTTGGGAAGGCTTCCGTTTCAAACCACAATGGCTAGAACTACAAAAGCGGGGCATGGCCCAAGACTTTAGTTGGTATCAATCTGCCAAAGAGTACGTGAAGTTGTACAGGTCAATTTACGGTCTGCCAGAAGAAGAGGAGACACCACAACCAGAGTTAGTGTTAAACGAAGCGATCGCTAATAGCAAGTCATAAACTCCTTTAGGAGCGTACAGATATATGCACCTAATTTTTGGAACTCATGATAGATAGCATTGTTTAGATTAACTTGATATCTAAAGATGCTATAGCGTTTCCTAATCACATGAGGTACATCATAGCCCCCTCCTCGCTTGCGGGGAGGGGGTTGGGGGTGGGGT
>JAHCSU010000672.1 GCA_023522315.1 Nostoc sp. CCCryo 231-06 | reverse complement strand
CGCCGTGGGTTTTTGAGCTTTCCATCCTTATCAATTTTAGTATCCTTCCAAGGTTAACGAAAAAGGCAGATAAATCACTGGCGGTTCACGTAAAATTACTGCCGACAATGATATATTCTGCCTCATAAACAACTAAGTATAAAAACTTAAGGATAAAGACCTCTGTCAGTCAGCGCCTGGGCAACTCTACCCACCCCTAAAGTGTAAGCTGCTAATCTTAAAGAAATTTGCCGCTTCTTTGACTGCTGAATTACGCGATGGTAGGCTTGCACCATCAAATGCTCCATTTCGCGGTTAACGCGTTCCTCATCCCAAAATACGTAAGAAAGACCCTGCACCCACTCCAAATAACTGACTACCACACCGCCAGCATTCGCTAAGATGTCTGGTAGCACTGTCACACCTCGCGCCTCTAACGCCAAGTTAGCCTCAAGGGTAATCGGGCCATTAGCCGCTTCTGCGACAATCTGCGCCTGCACCTGATTGACATTTTCTTCAGTGATCTGGTTTTCTAAAGCTGCTGGTATTAAGACATCGCAGGGTAAAGTTAATAAATCTGCATTGCTAATTGCTACAGATTGCGGGAAACCCACAATACTCTTACGATTTTCAGCAGCGTAGATTTTCAACGATGGAATATCAAGACCAACTTCGGAAAATATTCCCCCAGCACCAGTTGAAACAGCAATAATTTTCGCGCCTGCTTCATATAGTAATTCAGCTGCGGCACCACCTACATTACCAAAACCCTGAATAGCTACTCGCACTCCTGCTAAAGATTTACCTTGCTCTGCTAGCGCCTCACGCACAATAATCATCACACCACGTCCAGTTGCCATTTCTCGTCCCAGAGAACCACCAATAGAAAGTGGTTTCCCAGTTACAACCCCTGGTACAGCATGACCGACATTCACAGAGTAAGTGTCCATCATCCAAGCCATTTCACGGGCAGAAGTACCCATATCCGGTGCAGGAATATCTACGGAAGGCCCAATATCTTTAATCAACTCGCTAATATAACGGCGGGAAATTCGCTCTAGTTCCCCAACACTGTAGCGTTTTGGATCTATAGGAATGCCACCTTTGCCACCACCATAAGGAATACCTAACAATGCACATTTCCAAGTCATCAGCATTGCTAGAGCCGATACTTCGCGCAATGTCACAGCCGGATGATAACGAATTCCGCCTTTGTAGGGGCCTAAAACATCGGAGTGCTGTACTCGATGTCCAGCAAGAACTTGTATTTCCCCATCATCTAGTTTCACGGGAATGGAAACCGTGACAACCTTACGCGGGTGACTGAGGATTTCCAGCAAACCCTGATTTAAATTTAATTCTTTAGCTGCCGCTTCTAAGTAGCTACATGCTTGGTCAAATGGGCATATATGGGCTGGAGAAGCAGGTTCTAGCGGTAGCAGTGACTTTGAAATCATAAAATTTTCTCCTAATCACGGTATCTTTACGAACCGGATATCATTCTGTAACTAGCTTATCCTTTTTTTTGGAGAAATAGGAATTTTGTAGTTTTTGTTACAGTTTTTTATTTTATATTCTGTTATGCCATGCAAAGCATGGTGCTTATACATCAGGTATAAATGCTTAATTAAAACTTATATATCATGTCGGTCGGATAGTTAAACTTACAAATTTCTACCTTGCTAATGCGATCGCTGCATTCTGTCCCCCGAACCCAAAACTGCAACATAATACCTGCCGAATTTTACTTAAACGTGCTGCTGTCACGATATCTAAGTCAAACTCTGGCTGCTGCAATCCTACACAGGGTGGTAATATTTGATGCTTTAATGCCATGAGAGAAAAAGCTACACCTAAAGCTCCAGATGCCCCTAGTGTGTGGCCTGTGCTTCCCTTAGTGGAACTAACTGCCACCCCTTGGGGAAACAAACGCCGGATTACCATGCTCTCCATCTGGTCATTTAGCTGGGTAGCTGTGCCATGAGCATGAATGTAATCAATATCAGATGGTGAGAGACAACTACGTTCTAGACATTGCTTGATAGCAGCGATCGCACTTTTCCCTTCAGGTTCTGGTGAATTAGCATGATATGCGTCGTTAGTTAAGCCAAAACCGAGAATTTCACCATACACTTTTGCTTGACGCTGTTTTGCCAACTCTGCTGATTCCAAGACAAACACAGCTGCGCCTTCGCCCAACACTAAGCCTTCGCGGTGCAAATCAAAGGGATAAGCCCCAGTTTTCGCCAAAGCACCCATCTGCTGAAACCCAGCCAAAGTTAGGGGTGTAATTGGTGCTTCCACTGCACCAGCTAAAGCCTGTTGACATTGCCCAGTTTGGACAAGCAAAGCTGCTTGAGCGATCGCCCAAATTCCAGTTGCACAAGCTGCCATCGGTGCTAAAACTATACCTGATGCACCGATTTGTCGCGCAGCTGCGATCGCGTTCATGTGAGGTAATGTATCTAGCCAATTTCCAAAAGAGGACACGGGCAAATTTGCCGCGTCTTCATATATTTGCCTCGCCAGAATTTCCCAAGACGCTTGATAAGAGCGACTCGATCCAAGGACTACAGCACAATCAGCTGCATGTGAAACTAACCCAGAATCTTGCAAAGCAGAAGAAACAACCATCTGAGTCAACATTGTTAACTCAGATGGTTTTTGACCAATCAAACCTAGAGGAAGTGGTGTAATTTTTGGAAATGGTTGATGTAATCGAATTCCAGATTTACCTGCTAGCAAATTTTGCCAGCTATCCTCTAAGTTTCCACCCAAGGCGGAAATTAAACCAATACCAGTCACAAGAACCTTTGCCAATTTAGGAGTTAATAGTTAGTAGTTATTTTCCCCCTGCCCTCTTCCTCTACTTCCCTGGTATTTTCAGATTTTCAGCACCTTGGGTGACTTTAGCAGAGTCAATGCGATCGCCTTGCTGAATTTTGTTCACTACATCAAGACCTTGAGTCACATTGCCAAACACGGCATAGTTACCATCTAAGAAGGCTAGATCCGCTAAAGCAAAGTAAAACTGGGCAGAAGCGGAGTCTGGTGATTGCGATCGCGCCATCGCTACTGCACCCTGTTTATGGGGCAATACGACAGGTTGAGCAGTAGCATCAAATGGTTTATTGTAAGTCGGAGTATCTGAACCTTTCGCCTTAACTTCTAAAGGTATATAACGAGCATTTCCCGTTTTTGGGTCAATATAGCTACCGGTTCCCAGCCTATTTGCCGGAACTTTCGGGTCTTTGCTTTGAGGATCGCCCCCTTGAACTACAAACGGTTCGGGTTCGCGTACAACTCGATGGAAAGCTAAACCATCGTACACACCCTTCTGCACTAAATCTACGAAGTTGCCAGCTGTAATGGGGGCATCAGTGCCGTCTACTTCGATAGTTATCGGCGAGCCTTTAACTGTTAGCACCACAGTAGCCTTGCCTTCGAGGCGTGGTAAATCTGCCAGCCCAGGAATACTCTCACTATTAGTTTGAGATACAGATGTTGCTTCATTAGTTGTCTTGGTGCTTGCCTCGCTTGTGGTCGAGGTAGCTGTCGAGGTTGGAGAAGATGTATTAGAACCGACTTGCTGTGTTGAACATCCTCCCAACATCAAGGCACTGATGATCACAAGAGAAAACAAAAATTGTGAAATTTTTAAACGCATTGCCAGTTACTGATTTAATGGATCGCGGAAGTTCCCACCCTCAACCTACTCGTAGGGTGGGCATAGGGAGCGGGGGATGAGGATTGCATCTGGTATTGATTTTTTGCATCAGCAATAAATTTATACCAGATGGATGACGAATACCCAAGATTTTCTGGTAAGATATTCGTCTTGACCACCAATGCCGTAAGCGAAAACCAAGCTATATAGGTAAGTGTCGCAAGGGAAAGATTTGGGTCTTGGGAACCAGGACTCCTGCCCTTGGAGGGAATGTAAGACCAAAAAAAACTATTTGCGTTTTTTGAGGCTGTTCCCGATGAATTGGGAAGCTCAGACTCCAGCCGCAGGCAAGTCTGAGTAGTTCACCCAGAGTATCTTATCGTTAGTCATTGGTCATTGGTCTTGAGTTCTTCTCTTCCAATGCCCAATGCCCAATGCTCCATACCCAATTAATTAAAGTCCTTCTAATGACACTCCCAAAAAGCGGGCTAATTTTGCGCCTTCTGTTTCCAACTCGGTTAAAGATAACGGTTGTCCTACCCGTGTTAAGGGTATATCTCGCCGCCCCTTAATGCGTAGATAGAGGGCGCGAAGGGGATTAAGACCTTCTTTGACGGTTATTTGCACAGATTGCACATCTTCTATGCGGCCGTCAATCTCAATTCGGCGGTTTTTGCCAGGAAATCCCCAACGGAATATTTTGATTGTGCCAGTTTCTTGATTAAATTCGTTGTAACCGCCTCCCACGTCCCATAAAATCACTAGCCACAGGTATGTAGCTAATAGCAAGCCAGCAGTGCCATATAAACCCATCACCAATCCTTGGGGGACGAATACCAGTTGAGTTGGATCGGAAACTATGAGTAAATTAACTTTTAAAAAACTGGATATCCCAGCCAATAAAAAGCCGCTTGCTCCCAACGTAACGATAGTTGCCCAGCAGTAATTACTGAACCGACGAGAACCGAGAACATTTTGATGCAGGAGGCGATCGCCTTTGTTAATCGTTGTTGATGCCGTCATTGAACTACCATTGCCCTGTGAGATACTCGCTGTCACATACTTGCACACTTAATGCTCTTGCATAGAGTGTGTGCTTCTATACCAATCCGGCTATTGCTTAGGAGGCACTGAAGCTCTGTTTTAAGTCCACGGTATACTTAACCGTAGACGATGAATTTTTTACCCTGTACCCTACAAATTTTACTGTCCCGGATAATGGCTTACTTGCGCTATGGGACAACCTACGTAGGCTATTTGTATTAGTCAAGATGTGCCAACTTCCTTTCCCCTTGTCCAACGTTTCACATAGTTTTTCCAGAGGTGTATCAACGACCGTGGCGGCGAAGTAACCATCCACATTTTACCAAACATTGTTGACAAAAACTCAACTGCGCCCTTCCCTGTTCCTGCTACCCATATAATAATTTTTTAGGGCACTAAGTCCTAAATTTCTTCACTCAATAACTGATAAAAATTCTTTCTCCCCTGCCTCTGTGCCCTCTTTCTCCCGTGAGTTGCATATTTGCGGGATGATTATCCAAAATTCCCCTCTTGCCTTCCCTGCCTCCCCTGCTTCCCCTGCTCCCCGCTCCCTGCATCTTTTTCACCTTTTGGGAATGAGTTACCTACTTACGTCCATGTAGACTAAATTTTTTTACATTTCTGAGAAAAGTTGTGTCAAATTGTAAAATTTCTGATATTCATATTATTTATAAGGTTCGTGTTTCATGGCTGATTTGCTTCTGTGTATCAGGCAAAAACCCTGAGTAGTGTGATAAGTTAAGAATCATTAAGTTACCACAAGCTAGATTACTAGCCGATGGTACGTGTAATGGCATAAAGAAAGAGAAATGCTAATTTCATTAATCAGCATTTCTCTCAGAATCTCAGTTGCTTTCACGCTGTTGAGATTGTCAAAAAAAAACGTTAATTCCTCACGGCAGTCGGTTACACTGGCTCTCCGTACTGTCTTAGAAACGTTGCAATTTTAGTAAAAAGAGGATTTTAGTCCGATGACCATCGCAGTTGGACGCGCCCCCAGTAGAGGGTGGTTTGACGTTCTAGACGACTGGCTCAAGCGCGATCGCTTCGTAT
>JAHCSU010000671.1 GCA_023522315.1 Nostoc sp. CCCryo 231-06 | reverse complement strand
TATTGCCCTCGCCGTGGACTCGGTAATGAAGGGTTTATCCGCAGCCGATCGCAACGCCATTATCGAAAAACATATAAATATGGTGGGTTTACGTCCCCATGCTGACAAACAACCGGGAATGTTATCAGGTGGACAAAAACAGCGAGTTGCGATCGCCCGCGCCTTAGCGATTCGTCCTAAATTACTCTTGCTAGATGAACCCTTTGGTGCATTGGATGCACTCACACGCGGCAATTTGCAAGAACAACTCATGCAAATCTGCGAAGAAAATCAAGTTACCGCCGTTATGGTGACACATGATGTAGATGAAGCGGTGCTGTTATCTGACAGAATCGTGATGCTAACCAACGGCCCCGAATCTAAAATCGGCGACATTTTAGAAGTGGATATTCCCAGACCCCGCAAGCGGATGGAAGTAGTAGAACATCCCAGCTACTACAGCTTGCGGAGTGAGATGATTTACTTCCTCAATCAGCAGAAGCGCATCAAGAAACTTCGGGCGCGGAAAACTGCCGACATTGCCCGTCATGGATTAGAAAAAGTTAACCTAGAAATTGGCTTTTTACCTCTGACAGCTTGCGCCCCCTTAGCAGTTGCTAAAGAAAAAGGCTTTTTTGTCAAGCATGGTTTAGATGAAGTTAACCTGGTGCGGGAAAGTAGCTGGCGGGGTATAGAAGATGGCATAAGTGGTGGTTATTTAGATGCGGCTCAAATGCCTTCAGGGATGCCGATGTGGCTAACTTTAGGAGGACATAATAACCAACCCCTTGCTGTTGTCACCGCCCTCACCATGACTCGCAACGGTAACGCCATCACCTTGGCAAAACACTTTTACGATCAAGGCGTGCAAACCTTATCAGATTTCAGAAATCACCTGATTCTCACCCGTGACCAACGGCACACAATGGGAGTAGTACATCCCGCTTCTATGCACAACTTGCTGCTGCGTTACTGGCTAGCGGCTGGAGGAATTGACCCCGATAGCGATGTAGATATGAAGACCATTCCCCCAGCGCAGATGGTAGCTGACCTAAAAGCCGGAAGCATTGATGGTTACTGCGTGGGTGAACCTTGGAACTACCGCGCTGCTGTGGAAAATGTCGGCTTTACTATCGCTACCGATTTAGAAGTTTGGCTGGGACACCCCGGTAAAGTTCTTGGTGTGCGGGAAGATTGGGCAGAAAATTATCCAAATACGCATATCGCCTTGACTAAAGCTTTATTAGAAGCTTGTCAGTATTGTGCAAATCCCGAAAATACCCAAGAAATTCGGCAAATTTTAGCAGGGCGAGATTACGTCAGCACTGATTTAGAATACATTCAACTCGAAGATCCAGATAGTCTTACCTGTGACTTAGACCATCCGTTGCGGGACTATGCCCATCACCAGTTTTATTCTGAGTCTGCCATTAACCGCCCCAGTCGCACCGAACAAATTTGGATTATGAGTCAATTGGCGCGTTGGGGTGATACTCCCTTCCCCAGAAATTGGGTAGAAGTTGTTGAAAGGGTGTGTCGAGTTCGTGTTTTTAGTACCGCCGCAAGAGAATTAGGTTTGGATATTAGCTATATTCGCCAACCGATCAAACTGTTTGATGGTACTCCCTTTAACGCCGATGATCCGATCGCTTATCTCAACAGTTTGAAAATTAAACGTGATTTTTCAGTCGCGGAAGTTGTTCTTGATGCACCGAGAAGAAAACTCGCCTCATAAAAAAATGGTGAGAGAAAGAGGGAGTGCAAGAAGTCGGACATCACGCGTGAGTCTTTGAACTCCATTAATGAGTCTTTGAACTCCATTAATGAGTCTTTGAATTCCATTAATGAGTCTTTGAACTCCATTAATGAGTCTTTGAACTCCATTAATGAGT
>JAHCSU010000670.1 GCA_023522315.1 Nostoc sp. CCCryo 231-06 | reverse complement strand
CATTGCTGAACTAATCGGTTCAGTTTAGCTGCTTAGGGAATTCGCCAACGGTATCACGGTATCCGAGACGCTACGCGAACGCGTCCTTTGCGGTTCGTTTTTCCGTTACTGGTGCGTAAGTCCTGTTATTAATAAAGATATGGCTGCGGACTTGTGTGTACACCCTCTCCTTACTAAGGAGAGGGACAGGTTTTGTACAAGCAAAACCAGGGTGAGGTTTCTTTGGGCTATTCGATAAACTGCTGTACTGGTGAACCGATTAACGAAGTACCCTACAAACCCATTGAGTATAAAATAACGCGATCGTGCAGCTTATCAGGCAAAATATGCTTTAGCACAGCTCCAAGTTTGGCATCTTGTCCAACAAGATAGCGTGTCTTGGGTTGCTTTGCAGTGAGCGCATGAACAACAGCCTGAGCGACAATATCCGCAGAAATTCCCTTAGATGCGAACATCTGCATTTTCTTACGGACAATATTCATCGCCTGTCCGTAGAGATTTTGTGCCGTTTGGGGTAGATCGTGCTGTGCTATTTCAGATTGACTTAGGGACTTTTCCCAGATTGGAGTAGCGATCGCACCAGGTTCGATAATAGAAACAGAGATTCCCCAAGGTCGTAACTCCATCCGCATCACATCAGTGAGTGCAACGAGGGCAAATTTAGAAGCATTGTAAGCTCCCAAGAACGGCGTCGGGCTTCTACCAGAAATGGAACCCATATTGACAATTCGACCCCGATCTTGGCGTAATAGACCAAGAAATGCTTGTGTGACTGCTAATTGTCCGGTAACATTAACCTGCATCTGGTGTTGAAATTCTGCGATCGCTAATAATTCTAAGGGGCCAGGAACAGCAATTCCAGCATTATTCACTAAACCTAAAATCCCCGCACCACCGACTGCATTTGTTACCTGATCAACAGCAGATGCGATCGATTCAGCGTCAGTAACATCTAAAAAAATCGGAATCAGCCTTTGTGACCCTTTCTGTTTAAGTGTTTGAGCATCAATATCTTGACGAACGCCAGCAAAAACAGAGAAGCCTAACTGGTCTAAAAGCAAAGCACACGCCTGACCAATTCCTGTTGATGCTCCTGTCACCACTACTGTGCGCTGATTTCCTGCAACCATTATCTCTCTCCGTATTATGATGAAATTACTGAAACTCCAAATTAGAATTAGTATCAATCTCTGCAAGTACCAGCGCGAAGACAATCTTCGGTTTGGTCATCTCTAGCCGATATTTGCCACGAAAATTTATCGAACTGAGAATTAGTGCTGTAAACGACTAGAGCAGTTATTATAGGAAGCTGGTTTTCGACAATTGACACGTCACTACTATAAGTATTGCCTAATTGAGCATTGTATAAATAAACAGGCAATGCCATCAGTCCAATGCAAATTGTCCGATTCATAAAACCTCAGCTAAAAATTTCCGATTACGCTATGTATAGATACCACCTTGATGAACCGGATTTCCAAAACTGAGTATTGTATGATGTTGTGTCAATTTACTCAGCGCTACTAGCCGCAGAGACGTAATTTCTAAATTAGCGGTTCCACCCTTTTTTAGGTTAGGCATTGCCTACAAGATGGCTCCCTACTAATTTATGCAGATGCAACCCGAAAAAACAGGACAAAAAACCCCAGCACTCAAAAACATATCTTGCTAGCTGCATTCCCCGGATAAAATAGTTAACAAATGTTGCCTACTAGCTGACTCATGACGCCTTCACAAGACGTAGATACTGTAAACGTTCCCAACCTCGATCCTGAAGGGTATGGCGACTCAGATACCGATCCTCTTAATGAGTTGCCAGATGAAGTCGAAATGTCTCTTTTCGACCACCTAGAAGAGTTGCGGCAGCGGATTTTCTATTCGCTGATTGCCGTAGCCGTGGGTATTATTGGCTGTTTCTTTGCCGTTAAGCCGATTGTCCAGCTACTTGAGGTTCCTGCACATGGAGTAAAATTTCTCCAACTTGCACCCGGAGAATATTTCTTTGTCTCCCTCAAAGTTGCAGCCTACACTGGCTTCGTACTTACTAGTCCTTTCATTCTTTACCAGATTATCCAGTTTGTGCTTCCAGGACTGACTCGCCGTGAACGCCGTTTAGTGGGGCCTGTGGTTTTGGGTTCGACTGTGCTGTTTGCTGCTGGGTTAGTATTTGCCTATTTACTCCTTATCCCCGCAGCTTTGAATTTTTTCATTAGCTACGGAGCAGATGTAGTTGAACAAATTTGGTCAATTGATAAATATTTTGAATTTGTCCTGCTCCTGTTATTCAGCACTGGTTTAGCATTTCAAATTCCCATCATCCAACTGTTGCTCGGTAATTTGAACATTGTCTCGTCAGAACGAATGGTTTCTGGTTGGCGTTACGTGATTATGGGAGCAGTGGTTTTAGGAGCCGTCCTGACACCTTCTACTGACCCCTTGACTCAAAGTCTTTTAGCGGGAGCAGTTTTAGGGCTTTATTTCGGTGGTGTTGGACTGGTTAAGCTCACAGGTAAATAATGCGATCGCATTGCTTCAATTGCAAAATAAAAAAAATCTCATCTTCCAAGTAAATGAGACAAGTTACTTATGATGACTTTGAAAAAGTTGAGATTCATATTGGCAAAATCATTAAAGTCGAAGAGTTTCCCAGAGCTAAAAAACCAGCTTATAAATTGTGGATAGATTTTGGTGATTTGGGCATCAAAAAATCTAGTGCCCAAATTACTAAACTTTATGAGCAAGAGGAATTAATAAACAGATTAATATTAGCTGTTACTAATTTTCCACCCCGTCAAGTAGCCGATTTTATCTCGGAAGTTTTAGTCTTGGGAGTGGTTTTAGACGGTGGAGAAGTTGTATTAATTCAGCCAGATAGAGATGTAGCGGTGGGCAAAAAAATTTCATAGCACATTATGGTATTTTTTGAATAAAAAATACTGTAATTACTTAGAAAATTATTCATTTTAATGCAATAGCGGGTCATAATATCCATTCCGAAGAACGTTCACCCAAATCTAGAGGAATGCTAACAGCTTTGCCGAGCCGGGGGCGATCGCGGGTTTGGGTAATAAATGTTTGTACTTGTGTTGACCCACCCAAGGCATGAAGATAATTGGCAATGCTATCAAGATGCTCTTGGTACTCCGTCTCGCTCAAGGGAAAAGAAGCTTGCTCCAAGTATTTCCACATTACTTGCAAAAATATCTTTCCCTGTGCCCGCCGAAGCTGGACATCGTAAGAATATCCCCACTTATCAAGCAACATCTGACGTAATTCCTGTCCTGTCATAGCTTTTCTCAATCAGATTTTACATTTAGTTATGATGTTAAGTTCCGTGACTCCAGTATGATAAGGATATAAAGAAATGTAATGCTAACAGAAAAGATGCTTTATATATCTTGGAACAAGCAAGTATGGCATCGTTGTGAGCGCTAGCATTTCGACTTAGACAAGAGTTGCTCAAGTACTAGTACTGTTGTCAAAATGCTTAACAAAATACACAAAGAGCGCGTAGATTATGGCTCAATTTTCTGAATCAGCAGACGTGCCCGATATGGGGCGTCGTCAGTTCATGAATCTGCTCACTTTTGGGACTGTCACTGGAGTGGCTCTGGGTGCATTGTATCCCGTTGTCAACTACTTTATTCCACCCGCAACTGGTGGTGCTGGTGGCGGTGTAACAGCAAAAGACGAACTAGGTAACGATGTTAGCGTCGCTAAATTTCTAGAAAACCGGAATGCAGGCGATCGCAACCTAGTCCAAGGGCTAAAGGGAGATCCCACATATATTGTGGTAGACAGCAAAGAGGCGATCAAAGATTATGGCATTAACGCCATCTGTACCCACTTAGGTTGTGTCGTCCCCTGGAACATTGCAGAGAACAAGTTTAAATGTCCTTGTCATGGTTCCCAGTATGACGAAACTGGTAAGGTTGTTCGCGGCCCAGCACCCCTGTCTTTGCCTTTGGCCCATACCAATGTAAGCGACGACAAAATCGTTTTGACCCCTTGGACTGAAACCGACTTCCGCACAGGTGATGCACCTTGGTGGAGTTAATGAGTGCTGAGTGCTGAGTGCTGAGTAAGGGAGTGAGGGAGTGAGGGAGTGAAGGAGTGAGGAAGAAATAATCATGCCCAATGCCCCATGCCCAATGCCCCATGCCCCATGCCCCATGCCCCATGCC
>JAHCSU010000669.1 GCA_023522315.1 Nostoc sp. CCCryo 231-06 | reverse complement strand
TTTCTTTTCATACGGAAAGAACTACAGTTTTCAAGGTGGACGTGGTTTAACTCATAACTTGATTAAAGCCAACCGCGTAAACGATAAATTAAAGAACCAATGTACTCTTTTAAAGCGCTGGTAAATTGGTGCAAGTTGGCGGTATCAGGTAATAAATTCAGTATAGCGGCTTTGGGAGTGTTGCCGAGTTCTTGCAGTTCCCCCTCACTAACAAGAAAGTCAGTGGGTGCAGCAATAGCATTAATTCCTTGACGTTGGAAAATCTTAAGCGATCGCGGCATGTGCATTGCAGAAGTAACTAATAATACCTGATTGATGCCACGAGACTCCAAAATTTTGCGGACATTTACAGCATTTTGATAAGTATTTAGAGATTCAGGTTCTTGGATAATTGCCTCAGATGGAACACCAATAGATGTGAGTATTGTTGCCATATCTGCCGACTCTGATGAACCATTACCACGCCAATCGATGCGCCCCCCGCTAAGAATGATTATAGGCGCTCTTTTTTGGCGATACAGTTGTGCAGCATAAATAAGGCGATCGCCTGATTCACTCAAATCGACGGTAGGTCTTGGGAAAAAAGCTGATTTGGTTGCACCACCCAAAACCACAATTGCTTCTGCTACTGGTATTTGGGCGGGTGGAAGATTTTGCCATTCTAGCGATCGCACTAATGATTTAGCAATCCAAGCATTACTACAAAATAGCAATAAAGTCAAAGCAAAAGCAATTGCGATCGCCGCAGTGCGCGGTCGTTTCCACAACGTGACTAATGCTACTACCAAACTCACGCAGGCTAATCCTAGTGGATAAAAAAATAGTGGTAATAATTTTGAGAGATATAAAAACATAGTGGGGAATGGGGAGTGGGGGATGAGGGAGCAGGGGGAGCAGGGGGAGAAAGAATAACTAATGCCCAATGCCCAATGCCCAATGCCCCATGCCCAATTCCCAAATTACTACTTCTTTTCCCAAAACCTGAAATTGATACTACTTCCAGGGGTGCGACGGTAACGGCGGGCGTTTCTTCTTGTTTGCCGTTTGTTGATCCTGTCCTTCGTTGGTTCAATTTCGCCCTCTTCTGATTCTTCAACTTGCAACTGAGTTCTAGTTTCTTCCTTACTTCCCCACCAAGCAGTAATCCAGCCTCCAGCTAAAGCGCCTATTCCACCTAGCAAGATACTCATGGGTGCTGGATACCCCAAATATACAAAGCCAAGCATGAAAAATAACCAGTATTTCAGTCCTGTATCGACACCATCAGAGGAGGCTACAGTTGGCGCCTGGGGGCTATTATCAGTTACATTTGTGATCCAGGTGAGGATGAAACCGCCCATGATACCTAAGAAGATGCTCAGGGCTGGTGAGGAACCGGTCATTATTAATATAAATATTAAAAATGCCCCAAATAACAACTGAGAAAAGAAGCTGGGAGAAATACTGAAAAGGTCGTTCTTTTTGTCTGCCATAGAGTAAAAAAGGCTATTAACTAATTATTAATGACGCTCTCTACGTACCCCTCCGGGGATCTTGCTACGCGTAGCGTGTCGCAGACAGACGCTAAAAGCGTAGCTTGCTTCTCTGTAAGAGTACGCATCGCTAACGTAATTCCTAATTTTCGATTCAATTACGAATTATTTTAATTGTGCCTGCTGTGGTTGGGTTGTATCCAAAATCTTTACGTAAGATTGTTCTTCTTCAGTAAAAGGTTCAGCTTGTTTGATTTGTGAGTCTAATAAATCGGCGGTAGCATCAGCAATATCACCAGTGCGGTTGTTCAGACGCTCTTTTATAACTTCTAGCGGTGCTGTGCATTGGATAATCTGAAAGGCAAGTTGGTGCTTTGTAGCTTGAGCGATCGCTTCTTGCCGCAACTGCTGCCGATCGTACTTGGCATCCAAAATCACCGGAAAACCTTGATTAGCCAGGATAATCCCTAATTCCAACAGCCGTGTGTAGGTTTTTTCAGTCATCTCAGGGGTATACAAATCATCGCCACCTTTTTCCCACAGGGGAATTCCTCCTAAATGTTTCCGCACCGCATCAGAACGCAGGTGAATCGCTCCCAGTTGACGCGCTAAATGCCTTGCTGTGGTACTTTTACCAGAACCCGACAAACCCGACATCAAAATTACTTCTCCCAGCTTTGGTTTAGTGTATTCCCAAGCCTGTTTGTAATACTCAGCAGCAGTTTTTGTCGCTTCTTCCTTTACCGTCGCGGGTACACTCGGATCGTCTAGCAAAAATGAAGTTACTTTTGCTCGAACATAAGCTTGACGGCTTAAATACAAAGGTAGCACCTGCAAGCCTTCCCAATCTCCAGTTTGCTCTATGTATGAATTCAAAAACGCATTACCCAAGTCTTTACGCTGCCGCGCTTCCAAATCCATCACCGTGAACGCCACATCGTACATGACATCGACAAAGCGAAACGGCTCATTAAACTCAATGCAATCGAACAGCAAAATTTTATCGTGCCACAGCGCAATATTTCTTAGGTGTAAATCTCCGTGACATTCACGAATATAGTTGTTGTGAATTCTGCTAGCGAATAATTCTGGACGTTCGGCAAAAAACTTATCTGTATATTGCTTTGTTTCTGTAAATTGCGCCTGTGTTTGGGGGCCACCAATATACTTTTCAGTTTGCTGATAATTCTCATCAAATGCAGCCCGGACTTTTGCTACTTCACCAAAACTGCGAATATAATCATTCGTCTGTGCTTCGGCATGATATTGAGCCACCACCCGTCCCAACTCATCTAGGTGTGTCTCATTCAACTTACCCTGCTCAAAAAGTGTACTTAATAGTGACTCTTGAGGAAACTGGTGCATCTTTAGCACGTATTCTACAGCCTCGTCAGTTCCCCCTAACTGGTATTGCTCTCTTACCAAAGTTATGGGCAAAACTTCTAAATACAGTTCACCTGCTCCCCGTTGATTCAACCGCAACTCTTCCTGAGAAAAATGTTGCCGCTTCTCTAATGTGGAAAAGTCTAAAAAACCAAAATTCATCGGTTTTTTCAGCTTATAGACGTAATCCCCAGTCAGCAGCACATAAGAAATGTGGGTTTGAATTAGTTGAATAGGTTCTGTTACCGAATGGGGATAAAATCCAGGCTGCAACATTTGCTGAATTAAAGCTGGAAGAGTCGCTTCTGTCATCTCTGTCCTCTGCGCTCTCTGCGCCTCTGCGGTTCAAATACAAAAAAACCAGGAGTTTCCCCCTGGTGTCATCAAAAATTATTACACAATTTACCTAGCTTAAGAAGCTGCCTCAGTTTCAGTTTCTGTACCAGCATCTTCAGCGCTAATTTGTGGTGGCAAAACACTCACAACAAGTCGCTCCGATTCAGCTAGAGGTGTAACACCTTCAGGAAAGGGTATATCACTAATACTCAAGCTGTCTCCAATTTGCAGGTTAGAGACATCGATTTCAATTACATCTGGGATGTTTTCTGGCGCACAACTCACTTGCAATTCGGAGATTACGGTGTCTAACACACCACCTTCTTGTTTAACACCAACAGCAGTTCCCACAAAACGTAACCGCACTTCTACAGTGGTGTCGCCGTGGCCAGCAACCGCGAAAAAGCTGAGGTGGTAAGGCGTACCTTTTGCTGGATGGATTTGAAGTTCCCGCAGCAAGGTTTTGCCGCGCCAAGGTGCATCAGCAATATTCAACTCAATCAAGGTGTTGTTGACGGAAGCTCTTTTGAGCAAACGCTCAACAGTTTTGGCTTCAATGGTCAAAGAAATGGATTCTGTACCCTTATGACCATACAAATTGGCAGGTATCAGTCCAGCACGGCGCAAAGCTCTTGGCTTGCTGCCTTCTGGACGTTTTTGAGATTCGACTGTAATAGCCATAGAAGTTGTCCTTTGTCATTAGTCATTAGTCATTAGTCACTTGTACTGAGCCTGTCGAAGTATTAGTCATTAGCAAAAAACTAATGGCCAATTTACGCACTTAGCAAGGTAGCAGCAGGTGTGCCGTCAGCCTGCAATAAAGCACGTTTGGGCCCGTGAATGGGGTCTTCTACGATTATGGTTTGATCGCGGCTTGCTCCTAGTGAGACGATCGCGATCGGGACTTCCATTAATTCAGCGAGGAATTTTAGATAGTCCAGTGCTTGCTGTGGCAAGTCTTCCAGGGTGCGGCATTCGGTTGTTGACACTTTCCACCCTGGTAAGGTTTTGTAGATGGGGCGACATCTAGCAAATTGACGAGAACTTGTGGGGAAGTGTTCGCTGCGTTGGCCATCTATGTCATAAGCGACACAAACTTGGATTTCCTCTAATTCATCGAGGACATCCAGTTTGGTGAGCGCCATACAATCCATGCCGTTAATCCGCACGGCATAGCGACCGATGACGGCATCAAACCAGCCGCAGCGCCGTTTGCGTCCGGTGGTTGTGCCAAATTCAGCACCGCGATCGCACAACATTTCTCCCAACTCTCCATCCAATTCGGTGGGAAATGGCCCTTCTCCCACCCGTGTCGTATAGGCTTTAGACACTCCAATTACCCGGTCAATCATTGTCGGCCCTACCCCTGTACCAACGCAAGCCCCCCCAGCCACAGGATTAGAGGAGGTGACATAGGGATAAGTCCCATGATCTAAGTCAAGGAGCGTACCTTGTGCGCCTTCAAACAAAATATTCCGCCGTCGCTGAATTGCATCGGATATTTTTAACGATGTATCAACAACGTGAGGTCGCAAACGTTCTGCATACCTTAAATACTGTTCAATCACCTCTTGTGCATCTAGAGGCGGCAAGTTGTAAAGCTTTTCTAAAATGACGTTTTTATAATTAATCGTCCACTCCAACTGCTCACGTAGCTCATCGGGGTTCATCAAGTCTAAAACCCGAATGCCTGTACGTTCAGATTTGTCAGCATAAGTCGGCCCAATGCCCCGACCAGTTGTGCCGATCTTATGGCTTCCCCGTCGTTCTTCGGATGCCTGGTCAATCATGCGATGATAAGGCATCGTTACGTGGGCTGTCTCAGATATCAGCAGGTGGTCAGTGGAAATATTTAGTTCTTTTAATTGGTCGAGTTCTGCAATCAAAATCTGTGGATCGATGACTGTTCCACAGCCGATAATGCAATCGGTATTTGGATACAAAATACCAGAAGGAATCAAGTGCAGCTTAAAGGTCTGATCTTTAACTACAATCGTGTGTCCAGCATTGACACCCCCTTGGTAACGAACCACAACATCTGCGGAACGGCTGAGTAAGTCAGTTATTTTACCTTTTCCTTCATCGCCCCATTGGGCACCTATGACAATGACGTTAGCCAAGAGCTTAAATTAAGAAGTAAAGTTTCCACAAACTATAATTATTAACATATTGCTTGAATCATGTCAAGCTTCTTCTAAAACAATCTAACTGTTTTAAATTTAGTAACCCTGGATGTCACTAATTTAGTATGTATATGTTTGCCAAAATTTTTGTGGATATAGTCATCTTATTTATCTAGCGGTGAGCTTCTTTGTTCTAGTCATTATGCAAGTCAGAACCAATTCAGCACTTTCATGTAGACATGATTGCGAGATTACTAAGCTTTGTTACTCTAAAAAAATTTAACAATATGTTATTAGCTACATCTTAACTATTGGTTATTAATTGAGTAAAAAAATACAGACAATCTTTAACATATCAACATCTATTTAGTTAAGAATAGGTAAACAAATAGAGATTGTTTTGAAATAAAAATAATCTTTATGTTGTGGTACATAGTTGTGCTTTGATATTGTTAAAGTTGATTTGAGAAAATTTTATTATAAAAGATTAAATTTTTCTCTGTCTAACATTACTTTTTCTGACGGATAGGCTAAATTCAAAACTTCATTAAATCCATCTTGCTAATATTTGTGATTTTCCAATTAGTAGGAGATTTAATGTTATAAAATTTTGATTTTTTCCTAATTTCTACTAGGTGTGAGGGTATATTCGTGCAAAATTTTTGGTTGAATTCCTTGTTATTTAGTCCAGCGATTTTGGGCTTATTTATAATTGCAGTGCCAGCAATGGGTTCTGAAGTACCTCTAAATCAAACATCTGCAAGAAATCAACCATCCAGTTTTAGCAGTGCTGAGAATATCGGACAAGTATAGCAACCGCCAAGATGGTTAGGACAAACAATATAATCTATGATGAAAGTAA
>JAHCSU010000067.1 GCA_023522315.1 Nostoc sp. CCCryo 231-06 | reverse complement strand
ATTATTAAGAAATATATTAGTATTTTAGCACGCTAGGTACGCAAGAACCGCATTTAAAAAATCAAGGTTCTAGCTTGCAAGAACAGTTAAATCGGCGGACATCACAATTAGTTGAAAAATTGAATAGTTTCTTTGAACAAGAACAATTACCTTTGCGATTATCCAATTTTGGTTCAATTTTTGGAACAGCATCTGCTAATGATAATGATACTGAAGCACCCTCAGAAGCTTCCTTAGTTTTTGATTTGTTATATTATCACCTACTAAACCAAGGAATTATGTTACGAGGTAGTGGAGGCTTTTTATCTACAGCCCATACAAATGAGGATATAGAACGCATAATTTTGGCTGTTCAGGATAGCGTAACAGAACTGAGGATAGCCGGATTTTTACCAAGATATTAAATCAAATAAAGTTATTACAGGAGAAACAGGAGAAACATTCCATAACTACAGCTATCCGTTATTCCTGAAGGGGCGACGAAATAGGCTAAAAAGCTTTGTATGTAAAGCGTATAGCGTTTTGTGGTAAAAAAGATAGCTGAAAAAATAGTAAAAAAGTAAAATGCCAAAACTCTTCTAACTATCGCCATCAGGCATGGATTGTTCTAAATTGTGCAAAATCCGAAATTGATAACCGCATACACCCACAATTAACATACATAAGGCACACAGAACATATATAATTGACATACCTGCACCTGTGCCTGTGCCGAAAATCCTGGCAAGAATTGATGTAGATAAATTTTCTGACTTCATTGCCGGTTCAAAAATGCGATCAGCTAATGGCCCAGCAATTAAATAAGCGAATGCAGAAACTAATTGTAAAAACAGTGAACGTGTTGCAAAGACACGACCTTGGAGGTTTGGGGGAACCTTAGCTAACCAAATAGCAGTTTCGGAACTACCATTGATCGGAAAATTGAAAGAAGAGCAGAATTGAGCAGGAATCCAAACTAAGGGTGTTCGGCTCAAACCAAAGAAAATTTTACTGATACCAGCGCCAACCATACCAAGTAAGACTCCTTTGATGCGGGGCTTGAAACCACCCCAAGTAGTAATAATAATTGCTCCCGTTACACCACCTAAACCTGCTGCGGAAGCTAAACTTCCTAGAGCCAGAGTATTATTTCCAGACCGTGCCAAAATCATTGGCGAATAAAGTGCATCGCCAAGGTCGTGCGGTAACCAAAACAATAATGAGACAAATAACAGTGCTAACAATCCTTTGCGTGCTTGAATGTAGCGCCAACCAAATCCCAATTCTTGCAGGATGGGTGGACGATTTTGTTGTTCTGTCTCCGTGAATGATGGTTGAGGAATATGTACCCAAATGACTGTACTAATGGCGACTGCAAAAGTAATAATATCAATTAGCGAAATCCCAGCAAAGCCAATTATACGGTAGAGGAAACCTGCCAAGCTAGGTGCTAGAATCTCAGAACCGTAACCCGAAATAAATTCCATACTACTGGCACGGGAATAATGCTTTTTCGGTATCATCAGAACTACTGATGCTGAATAGGCCAGGCGTTGAAGTTGATTAAAACTACCAACAATCGCACTTTGTAAATAGAGATGCCAAATTTGTAAATTATTGGTCAAATACAGCAGAAAAATGACGAAAGTCATACCAATAGCAACTGCATCACCGATAATCATCAGCCATTTGCGGTTAAATCGGTCTACAATCACCCCGCTAATAGGAGCAATAAAGATAGTAGGAAGTAGGTAAAAAAAGCCAACTAATGTTAAAGATGTTGCTTCACCTGTTACTTCCCACGCCCAAATAGTAGTAGCAAAACTAGTCATACTACTACCAAGGCTAGAAACGAATTGCCCAATCCAGACAATAATAAAATTTCTCAGCTTTGCAGATTCAATGTTTTTTGACATTACTGATTAATTTTGTATATTTATTAAATATTTGAATAGGTCATCCAATATAGCATTAGCTGAAAAAATATTGCCAAAAATCCAATTAACAGCATCAACAGTATATACTTGTTTATTCTGTACTACATGCAATTGCTGCCATAGCGGGTTAGTATAATAGCTTCGATAGGCACTTTTAGAATTAGTATCTAATGCTACGAATAAGATATCAGCATCTAGTAATCCCACTCTTTCTAAATTGACACTTATAAATGTCTGTTTAGGATTAGTAGTAAGTTGAATTTGTGCTTTTGGGAAAGATAAACCTATATCTTTTAAAATACTCCCAGGAAAAGAAAATTTAGTGCGGAACTCTGGTAAATTTTGCATTTCTGGATAAAATTGGCTGACGGAAACTGTAATTTTATGAAGCTTCTCTCCCAAAGCTTCGCGCAATTTACTTACACGTTGTTCATATTGATCAAGAACTTGAGTTGCTATTTCGCTTTTTTGCAATATTTCACCCATACGTTGAAGAGCAATTTTCCAGCCAGACTGACTGTATTCTAGGGAAACAGTGGGGGCTATTTTGGAAAATAGCTGATAAATACTTGGGTCAATTTCAAAACCAATTATTAAGTCAGGATGCAACTGTAATATTTTTTCTAAATTCAACTGGCTTTGTTTACCTACAGAGATTATCTCGTCAGGCTGATCGATCAGAAGATTCTTTTTAAGACTGCCCATATTTGGCTCTCCTGTTGCCAAGGGTTTTATGCCTAATGCTAGTACAGTTTCTAAAATATCTTCATCTATAACAATCAATCGCTGCGGATTTTTGGGAACGCAAGTTTTACCCCATTGGTGCTGAACTACTCGACAATCAGATACTTTAATTTTTTCACTTGACAAGTTAATTTTATAGTTAAATATTTGGCTACAAGCTGTAACAAAAACAAGCACTAATAATAATATTAATAAAATTTTCTTGAAGCTTTTGTTTAGCAATTTCATATTTCCATGCCTGCCTCTAATCTAATCTAATTTATTGCCGTGCCTGGATTTATACAAAAATTAATTAATACTTAAATATAGACCAGATTTTTTATCGAATATTGAGTAATTTTTTCTAATTCTGTGCCGCTACAATCTCCAATTAAATATACAGCTTTTTCTTCATCTTCAAATACATCTGCCTGAACACTTCTTACTTCACCATTAAGATTTTGGAAATTTAATTTAACTCTCACCCAACTACCATTTATTTCTTGTTCAATTAACTGAAAGTCTATTTTATAATCAAACCACTCCCAGCCATATTGGAAAATCATATCTCGTTCTAACGCTTGGACTGGATATGGTAATAATCCCCAACCTCGATATGTATTTTTTAGGTAACTAATATCACCTGTGCGTGTCAAAATCGAAGCAAAAGAATTTTGGTCAAGTCTGGCGTAATATCGGCATTCAGGAAAGTCTATTATTGTTGGTGCAAAGCGATGACCACCAATGTGGCTTACTTGCCAAACACGGACACTATCCAGGGATAAATCAGCAACTAAATTGATCGCTTGGTTATAAAAAGGTTTGCCGTATCGAGCACAGCATATATCTTGGCTGCCATGAGTGCATACTAAAATGTCTCTAGTTTGAGTTTCTATACTAGAAGCAGTAAAATGTCCAGTGAACAAATATTCCCTTAATAGCGGAACCGTGCTAGCAATATCTGGAAAAATAAACTCTTTTTTGCTATAACCTTTTGAAGCGTATTCTTCTTGAGAATAGATAATACATCTAGTGGTATCTTTATGTATAAGTTTCTTGCTGTATATAAATAAAAGATTTGCAGAAAGATTCGCCTCCTGAATTTCTTGGTATAAAGCCTGCAAGCTTTCGGATATTAATTTGGAATCAATAGCATCTGTTGCCCAAGGAGGAGGGCATTCTATTAAAATGTGAGTTTTACAATGGTCTGCGGTTGCAATCGGATCTTCCCCTACTTGACGAGATTCTTGGGAACAAAAAAAAGTTTGCATTATTCAGTACCTAAATAAAAAATTAATTACACAGGTTTTAATTTATTCTTTGGTAAAACGTATTGAGCCAGAAAGAGCCACTCATTCTATTGCGGCTATCTTATCAGATTATCTACATACAAACTTATCCGAAGTTGCTAAAGATAGTATTATTTGATCGTATCCCCTCGATAATCCGGGGTAGCAGAGAAAAATAAAAAGGTGAACAAGGTAAACAAAAGGTCATAAAATCTGACACATGACGCAAAAACCACTTGCACAATCATGAGCATTTTGATTCGCTCAGACACTTGTTTGCCTTAAAGTCCTCCCACGTTGTAGTGTTCACAAATTCCGCCTTGCTCAAACTATGACGCAAAGGCATGCATCTAGCGATCGCAATTACTCATCAAAAAAAACAGTCTACTGCTCATATAATTACTCTAAAACCCGTGCTGTATTAGCAGAAATCGTATCAGGAATTTAAGTAAATTTGTTTGTTATTTTCTTTTCCCTTGCGTCCTATCGGTACACACATTGGCGTCTCCACAACAGGATCAAGAATAATCCGACACTCCAACCCAAAAACTTCTTGAACCATTTCTTGAGTCATCACTAGCTTTGGTTCCCCAGCAGCAAAAATTCGACCATCTTTGACAGCAACTAAGTAATCAGCATAACGACACGCCTGATTTAAATCATGTACTACCATCACAATTGTCCGTCCTTGAGTTTGGTTCAAATCATACAATAAATCCAAAATCTCTATCTGGTGCGCCAAATCTAAAAAAGTAGTCGGTTCATCTAAAAGTAAAATATCTGTATCTTGCGCCAACGCCATTGCAATCCAAGCTCTTTGTCGTTGTCCACCAGACAAAGTATCTAATGCTCTATCTGCCAATTTCAACAAATCTGTAATTAAGAGTGCCTGCTGCACGATTTTTTCATCTTTTGCCGACCACTGCTGCAACCAATTTTGATAAGGATAACGTCCTTGTGCTACCAAATCTCGCACTGTTAACCCTTCGGGTGCTACTGGCCCTTGGGGCAAAATACCTAACTGCTGTGCTACTTCTTTGGTGGAAAGATTAAAAATGGATGTTCCATCAAGGTATACCGTACCGCCACTGGGTTTGAGCAATCTAGCCAAACCTCGTAACAACGTTGATTTACCACAACCATTAGCACCAACTAAACCAGTAATTTGTCCGGTGGGTATTGCCAAATTCAGGTCACGGATAATCAGCGCACCATCGTAAGCTAAAGACAGACTTTTCGTTGACAGTCCTTTCATAAGTGAAACCATTTTAGATTTTGGATTTATGAAAACCTGATTTTTGGGTTGATAAAATATTGTTTTTACCAAATCCCCAATCCTCAGTCTCCAGTCTCTTATTTTTTGCGGTTACGAATTAATAAATAAAGAAAATAAGGAGCGCCAATCGCAGCAGTTACCACCCCACAAGGGAGTTCGATAGGTGCGAACAGCGTTCTTCCTAGCAAGTCTGCCATCACAACAAAATTAATAGAATCGGAGAACTACCTTGATTCCAAGCTAGCGAGTAAATTAAAATAGCCATAAGCATTGCACCAGCAAAGGCTGATAGAGGTAAGGTATAAATCGGGGCTGAGGGAAATAGGACAATTACTAGAACTGCTGCCAAACTCGCCCCGGCATTGATGCCTATAATACCTGGGTCAGCCAATGGATTGCGTGTCAATCCTTGAAAGATAGTGCCAGAAATTGCTAGCGCCGCTCCTACCATAAAAGCTACAAGGGTGCGGGGTAAACGCAAATTCTGAATTACGAATGCATGGTCTGGGTTTCCTGTATCTAAACCCAATACAGTTTTCACGATATCTAAAGGTGAGATTGGGTATTCACCCTGCCCTACATTCATCACCATCGCCACTACAATCGCTACTGCCAAACATAGCAATATGACTGGTACACGTTGGTCAATTCGGAAAGATATCGCAGGCGAACGAATGACTAGCCAATCAACCTTCATTTTTTCACCTTTAACTTAACCAGATAGACAAAAAAGGGAGCGCCAACTATTGCTGTCATTACACCTACAGGTAACTCCTGCGGTTTGAGCAATAGACGGGCGGCAATATCTGCGACCAAGAGTAAAATAGCACCCAAAACTGCACAATAAGGTAATATCCAACGATAATCGGCTTTAATGTAAAATCTCACTATATGAGGAACGACTAAACCAATGAAGCCGATTGGCCCTGCAAGGGCGACGGAACTTCCTGCTAGTAAGACTACGCTGATAGCGGTAAATATTTTGATCCAAGCTGTCTGTTGACCCAAGCCTTTGGCGACATCTTCACCTAAACTCATAGTGCTAATTTGTCTGCCGAGGGCAAAAGCTATTATTAATCCGATGGCGACGAAAGGCAGTAGTTGTAAGAATAAATTAAAATCTCGACCAGATAATGAACCAGCTAACCAAAATCTAACTTGTTCGAGTGTTTGTTGACTGACAATCAGGATAGCCGTAGTGAGGGAAGAAATCAGAGCAGTTAAGGCCGCTCCTGCTACCGTCAGATTCAGTGGAGTAGCTCCTCCCCGTCCCAGAGAACCAAGGGTGTAAACTAACACTGCTGTTACTCCCGCACCCAAAAATGCCATAAGTGCGTAAACACTTAAGGATAAGCTGCCAAAAATGAAAGTTGTGACAACGACAAAGAGGGCGGCTCCCGATTCAATACCTAAAATACCTGGATCTGCTAAAGGGTTTCGCGTCAAACCCTGCATCAATGCTCCCGAAACAGCAAGGGCTGAACCTACAAGGATAGCAATTAGCGATCGCGGTAATCTCACTGTCTGAATAACTAAGTGATCATAAGAACTATCAAAGGATATAAAAGATGTCAAAATCCTACCTAGAGGTATTTCTGCTGCACCTAACGTCACACTGTACACTAAGCAAATTAGCAGCATACATAGCCCCAAAACCAGACCAAATAAGGCTGATATTTGTGGCTTTTTCAATCCTCTAGGTGATACTGTAGTGGCTTTTATCATGATCCTGCCGTCACTTGAAAATATTACGCTCTACTGGTTGGTTGTTTTTTCAAAGCTTTTTAAGCATGAGAGTTGATAATCTTTCTTGATAAATATATAGATTACATGATCCTGGAGACTTTTCCCAAGTTTTTAAATTGAATCAAGGATACCGTTTCATCTTTGATATTTTTTCTCAATAAAATGGTATTGTCAAAGGGGAATTCCGAATTCCCAATTGCCAATTCCCAATTCCCAGCGTTACATCTGGACATGGTGGTGTTCATGAGGATTGATATTTTACTTAGGGTTTACAAAAGAAAATCAATACGTCGTGTTTTACCCTTAATACTCAGTTTGATACTGGTTTTGTTTGTCGGAAGCCGCACTATAGCTGTACCAACAAAATCCACAGAGATATTATGGGATACTTATGGTGTGCCGCATATATACGGTAAAGATGACCAGAGTGCATTTCATGCCTTTGGCTGGGCACAAATGCAAAGTCATGGAAATTTGCTTTTGCGTCTCTATGGTCAAGCACGGGGACGCGCGGCGGAATATTGGGGAGAGAAATACCTAGACTCAGATCGTTGGGTACAAACTGCTGGAGTACCAGAACGCGCTCGTTCTTGGTATCAAGCTCAGAGTCCAAGTTTTCGTAGTTATCTTGATGCTTTTGCTAACGGGATCAATGCTTATGCAAAACAAAATCCTAACTTGATTGATGATGAAGTTGAGGTGGTGCTACCAGTCAAGGCAGAAGATGTCATGGCTCACTTACATCGGGTACTCAATTTCACCTTTGTGGTCAATCCTGAGCAAGTATTAGACCTGAGCAAAGAAAAGTTGCAAGCAGGATCTAATGGTTGGGCGATCGCACCAAGTCATTCTGCAAGTGGGAATGCTATGTTGTTAGCAAACCCCCACCTACCTTGGTCAGATTTATTTTTGTGGTATGAAGCCCAAATCACCGCACCAGGTATTGATGCTTATGGGGCAACACTTGTAGGTATTCCCGTATTAGCGATCGCCTTTAACAACAACTTAGGTTGGACTCACACCGTTAACACCTACGATGGTTGGGATGTTTATGAACTCACACCGACAGGTAATGGATACCGCTTTGATGACAAAGTTCGTAACTTTCAGACAAAAACCCTCTCCTTAAAAGTGAAGCAGAAAGATGGCTCCTTGCAAGAACAACCATTAATAGTCAAAAGTTCTGTTCACGGGCCTGTAGTAGCCGAGAAAAATAGAAAAGCCGTAGCGCTGAGAGTTGCAGGTCTTGACCGACCAGGTGTACTCCAGCAGTGGTGGGATATGGCCCGAGCAAAAAACTTTGCCCAGTTTGAAAAGACACTCCAGCGCTTGCAATTACCAATGTTTACGGTGATGTATGCGGATCGAGAAGGGCATATTATGCACCTATTCAACGGTCAAGTTCCAGTACGCTCTAAGGGTGATTTTAACTACTGGCAAGGCATAATCCCAGGAAATACGTCTAAAACCTTGTGGACAAAAATTCATCCTTACAAAGATTTACCGCGCATAGTTGACCCTAAGAGTGGCTGGTTGCAAAATACAAATGACCCACCTTGGACAACTACATTTCCAGCCGCCATCAAAGCAGATAATTACCCGGCTTACATGGCTCCTCGTTTCATGGATTTCCGCTCCCAACGTTCTGCAAGGATGTTGGCTGAGGATGACAAAATCTCTTTTGATGAAATGGTTGCATACAAGCACTCGACTCGCATGGAACTAGCTGATCGGATTTTGGATGATTTAATTCCGGCTGCACGCAAGTATGGTCAGGACTTAGGGCAAAAAGCAGCTAATGTCTTAGAAGCCTGGGATCGGGAAGCCAATGCAGATAGTCGGGGGGCAGTATTATTTGCTTTTTGGGTACAACAGATGGACTTAGATAAGGCGTTTAGTAAACCTTGGAATGAACGTTCTCCACGCACCACACCCGATGGTTTAGCTAATCCTAAAAGTGCAGTTGAAACTCTGCAAGCAGTTGCAGCAGAGATAGAAAAGACTTATGGGGCGCTTGATGTACCGTGGGGCCAGGTTTTTCGGCTACAGTTAGGTGATGTGGATTTACCTGCTAATGGTGGGGATGGCAGCCTGGGAATTTTTCGGGTACTGAATTCTGCTCCCGGAGCAAACGGGCAGTTCCAAGCTGTTGCAGGTGATTCCTATGTGGCTGCAATTGAATTTTCTAACCCTGTACGGGCAATGGCACTCACCAGCTATGGTAATGCAACTCAACCCGGATCGCCCCACATTAGCGACCAGTTACAGATGTTCGCTAAGAAAAAGTTGCGGACTGTGTGGCGCGATCGCTCAGATATTCTTGCCCATCTAGAAGAACGTAAAATATTCTCAGGTCAATAGTCTACTTTTAGCGCTTGCGATGTCTGCGATGGTTACTGAGCGGCTGGTGAGCGGAGTCGAACCATGCCGTTGGCGCAGCCTCTCGTAGAGAAGTACGGGCTACGCCTACGCTCAAAAACTTCTAAGCTTCTGGACATGTCTGGGGCGACGCCGAACAGCCCGTCCCAGACATCGCATGATGGCAATTTCTTTTGAAAAGCGATCGCAGTTTGCAACAATTAAAGGCGTGATGGTGTCAAAAAACTAATTGTTTGTGGTTTGAAACTCGATGTACTATCCCAATAATTAACCTGGTTAATATTCACCTTAAGCAAAGCAATATCGGGTTCGTCCAGTCCTTTAGGAAACCAGGTTTGAAGTTCCGGCTTCCATAGCTCTCGCATCTTGTTGCGGTCTTTTACTAGTTCTGCTGAACCTGAGATAGAAACATATCGCTGCTGTTCGGGTGACGAAAAACTAATATTTACCTGCTTATGGTGTTCAATTTCAGTCACCTTATGGGAACCAGCATAAGTAAAGAACCAGAGTGTGGCTTCGGAGTTAATCTCACCACTTTTGGACATAGGGTAACTATGCAAACTGCCATCATCATCGACTGTGGTAAACATACCATAATCAATATTTTTGATTAGTTCATGCAGCTTTTGAATCTGTTGATCGCGGTCTGTAGAAGTTGCCATTATTTGTACTCTTTTGTCTGTTTGCTTTTCCTTGACTGTAATTTTTGATTACAATCAAGTTTCATGCTATTAAAGTTACTTTTAAGTATTAACCTTTTTTGTTTAAATTGCGTGAGCCTACAGATGGAGTTATCCTAAAATTAGCTTTTTTAGTTATATCTATAGATATATTGGCCAAGAGTGACTGTTCTGTGCATACACAACTCTTAGGCATAGTAAGGTGAATTGTGTGCTTATTTCTTTAGACATAAATTTTATAAATTTTGCACTAAATTCAAACTGCCTCTGTAACTTTAGGGTGATGAATCTATAGCAATCTAGAATCATTCCTAAAATTTAGCTTCTTTGCTCACTCTTCCGACTGTGAATGCCTATTTTGGGATAGCAGCAGCCTCATCAGCATTTCTAGCCAGAGTCTGGAAACGAGGTTTTAAAGGGGTTTTAGCTTAAATGTTGTAGTTTGATTTATTCTCGCCCACTTATTTACCAAAATGAGAAAGCATTTAAGCATTTTGATAAAGCATTTAAGCCCACATTCCGCACTTCAACTTGAAGTACACAGAAATTACAGTTAAGATAAAA
>JAHCSU010000668.1 GCA_023522315.1 Nostoc sp. CCCryo 231-06 | reverse complement strand
GTTTTTATCTTAACTGTAATTTCTGTGTACTTCAAGTTGAAGTGCGGAATGTGGGATATAAGTTAGGTGTCTCTTCTACATATTGCCTTATTTGCTCCTGTACTTCCTTATCTTTTTGGCTTTGCACATCAGTTAACTTAGCCCTATAATCATTCTCTGCCTGAGCAACCTTGTCTCCTTCAGACTGGCAAGCTCCTAAGCATATTGCTACACCTATTGAAACAAGTGCTGTAAATATTTTTCTTTTACTCATAAATACTCCAACAAATGATTATGAAAATTAATTTCCAATTTCCTTGCTTGACGAAATATCTACTTCTAACAAATGCTGAAGTACAAGCTGCAAGTATTATACATATTTGTTCTATACATGCAATCAAGTTTTAACAGTTTTTAGTTATGATGCAAAACATGGTGAGGTATCGAAGGGAAAGTTGAATTTATGGAAAGCGGGGATACTTAAATCAATTCGCAATGGGCTAACGCCCCGCTCCGCTGTTTTCATGCCCAAAGGGCTGTACGCAATTTGCAATTACGTTTTGTAACGGGGATTTTAATTAGGCAGGGAACTTAAACCCCCAAACTTTGTTAAAACTAATTTCGATATTTCACATCATAAAACTAGCCAATAGTCAATCCCCCTGCTTGATACTTACTGAAGAGGTTGCACAAATATTTATACTAATAAACGATTAAGGATGTGAGTATATCAAGCACAAAGACTGATAATACAACAAAGAATTTTTATCTACGTAGATTAGCGATGTTAGCAATATTACTCTAGTACTACAGTTCTGTTTTTTTCAGTACCAGAGTATGTCGATTTTGGAGTTGACTTATTCAAGAATGTGCCTATCCCTCAAGACATCGTTCAGGAGAACGAAAGCAGATGCGTACTGACTACGAATACCCAGAAAGTTTTTCTGCTTCGGCAACAGCAACCCTCTCACCTTCCCCAAAGAATGACAGGGCAAAAAAAGGCACACTTACACTCATGGGTGTGACTGGTGTGTTAATGATAGCAGAGATGTCCGTCCACAATATATTGATGGGTGGATTTATGATTGCGTCCGCCATCGTCATTGCCTTGCCGAAACAGTCACAAGCATTATTTACTAACTTCGATAAACTACAACGAAAGTATGGAGTTAATCTGTATGCTGTCTTGTTTGCGCTGTTAGCAGTAATTTGTCTAATTGATTTTGCGGCGGCTCCAGCTAATGCTCAGTTTTTCAATAATGCTCAAACTTGGATGACCACCACTTTTGGTAATGCCAGCAATGGAGAAACATCAGCAGTTATCGAACTTTTTTTCAATGTATTGAGAGCTTTATTCCTATTATATGTTGGGATCAGTCTAGTTCGGATTATTCAATCTGCCCGGAATGATGAAGACTGGCAGACACTAGCAAGAACTCCATTAATCATAGTTATGGCAGTTTTTGTTGGAGATTTAATTACTGCTTTGATTGTTCAGTAAAAAAGCTTTTTTAGTTATCAGTTATTGATGAATACGCATTTGGATTAATAGCTGATAACTCTTGATTAAATTCAATAAATATGTCAAAAAAACATGATTTTCGTACAGTAAATCGGATTTTAGGAGAAAGACCAAGACTAGGCCCATTCCCTGCCGACCAAATATTTCCCTGGACGTTAATAGCAGTAGTCAATGTATTTATCTTTAATTATCTACTGAAAACAAGTTGGTTAGGTACAGGATTAAGTATTGCTTGGGGATGGGCAACATGCTGGACAATTTCTACAAATAAAGACTTTTTCGGTAAGTTCGTCAGCGTCCCTCGGATTAGTAGGGGATATATGAGATTTCAATCAATACAACAGAAGTCGGAAGCCGGAAGTTGGAAGTCGGAAGAAAAATAAGTTCTAAAGTAAGAATTCAGCACCCAGGAGTCAGAAGCCAGAATATATAAGGAGTTTATTAAAACTAGGATATTTATCAAGTCTTTATTTGATTCTTTAACTATTCTGAATTCTGTTAGCGGATAGCTAAGGTTTAGCCCATTCTGACTCCTAAATTCTTACGTTCTAAGTTCTGAGTTTTAGTTAAATTTCAGTTATTGATATTATGCCAAATTTTTCTAAGAAGACTAAAGATAAATTAGGTAAAGGAGCATTAGAAAACGAGCAGATTAATGTTGTCAAAATGCTCACTCCCTTTGAAGATGTTATTCATTTAGCGGGGATTTGTGATTTAAACTTAGGAGGTAGGCAGGGCGTAGGCGCATTAATTCTCAAAAAAGGTGAAAATATTCAAATAAAATTCTGCTTTGATTGTTTAGGGATTCATCCGAATTTACAATCAGAGCAAATGCTGCCTATATTTGAGGGCATAGAAGCCGGACTAAAAGAAATTCCCGAAGGCGAAAGCCTCACAATACACTTAGGGTCTTTTACCTCAGATTATTATAGACAAAAGGAACTATCTTCTTTAGAGTCAACTTGCTCTCAAGATGCGTTAAAGCTATTGATTCGCAGTGAAAGATTGCGAGTTAAAGAATTAACTGAAAGTGGCACTAGAAAAAATAAGTTTCTCAGGCTATGGTGTACGTACACGGTTATTTCTGACAATGAACGTTCTCATGATTTTATCGAATCGATTATCAGAAAATTAGAAAAAGGTTGGTTTTCTTTTACTGGAGAAATTCATGCCCATAACAATACCAGAATTGAAAGTATCCTCCAAAATTCCTTTAGCAATGGTTTTTTGCAATGGTCAGCCATACTAAGTAATAAAATGAAACTTGGGATTAGGGTGCTGACTGCCCAAGAAATATGGGAAATAAATTGGCAGCAATTCAATCTGTCATCGCCAGCACCAATTCCTAATCCTCTAAAGATAGATTCCGCCAATGGACTAGTAGAAACTCAAACTAGTGATTTTCATATCCGCCACCAGATGTTAGAGAATGAGGAGTCTGTGCCATTCTTTGATAGGAAATGGGTAAAAATCCAAAATAAATATATTGGGGCGCTCAACTTCAGCCAAAAACCAGGGGGCTGGTATGACGAACAAGCTCAATTACGTTATTTGTGGGAACTAATCTCTAGAGATAGTATTTATGATACAGAGGTTATTTGTCAGCTAACAAAGGCAAATCAAGCTATTTCTAAAACTAACCTACAACGGATCACCAAGCAATCAATTACCAGCACTTCTTTATCTACAGGAAAAGGGAACATTGATGTCAAATCAGGTATGAATATTGAGGAATCTGTAGAGGCGCAAAAGACAATATACAAAGGGAGTGTAGTTGTACATACCGCAACAGCTTTTCTAGTTCACCGCCCAACTATTAGGGAATTAGACGAAGCTTGCCGATATCTTGCCAGCTATTTCTTGCGTCCGGCGGTAGTTGACCGGGAGATTGAATACGCTTGGAAGACATGGTTGCAGTGTTGTCCTATGGTGTGGGAACCACTGTTAACCAAGCCTTTTAACCGCAGACTACCATATTTTAGTTCGGAAGCACCAGGGCTGATGCCTTTGATCAGGACTGCCACAGGAGATCGGACTGGGTTTGAGTTAGTTGCAGAAGAGGGCGGCACACCAGTATACCTAGACTTATACCAGAATCATAAGAATTTGGCAGTCTTCGGCGCAACTCGTTCAGGTAAATCTGTACTGGTGGCGGGTATTCTTACCCCTGCACTTGCACAAGATATTCCGGTAGTGGCACTAGACTATCCCAAACCAGACGGTACATCCACTTTCACTGATTACACTAATCTACTTGGTGAAGATGGGGCATACTTTGACATTTCCAAAGAATCAAACAATCTTTTTGAACTTCCTGATTTGCGCTCTCTGGATGCAGAACTGAGAAATGAGCGATTGAGCGATTTTAAGGAATTTCTCAAATCAGTGCTGATGACAATGGTGATAGGGACGAGCATGATTGGTGTCAGCCCAACGATTACCACCAATATTGAGTCAATCATTGCTCTAACTTTGAAAACGTTTTTTAATGATGACGAAATTAAATTGCGCTACAAGTTAGCAATACAAAATGGATTTGGAACTCAATATTGGAGCGAAACTCCGACGCTCAAAGATTTTTATAATTTTTGTTCTCCAGCTTTCATACAATTAGATTCTATTGCTAGTAATAGTCAAGATATTTCCGAAGCCTTACAGCAAATCAGGCTGAGAATAAATTATTGGTTGAGTACCAGGGTAGGACAATCAATCTCACGCCCATCCAGTTTTAGAACTAATGCCAAATTGTTAGTATTCGCTTTACGTAATTTATCGAGTGAAGCTGATGCTGCCATACTCGCTCTTAGTGCCTATGCAGCAGCCCTAAGACGTGCCTTAAGCTCAAAAGCTTCGATATTCTTTCTTGATGAAGCACCAATTTTATTCCAATTCGATGCGATCGCTGATTTGATTGGGCGATTGTGTGCCAATGGTGCTAAATCTGGTATCCGCGTCATCATCTCTGCCCAAGAACCAGAGACTATATATCAGAGCAAAGCTGCACAGAAGATATTTGCCAATATCACTACACGTTTAGTAGGCAGGATTCAATCATCAGCCGTTGACCCGTTTATTGTTCGCTTTAAATATCCTACTGAAATCATCAGGGTCAACAGTACTGAAGCTTTTTATCCCAAAAAGGAGGGCATTTACTCTCAGTGGTTGCTTGACGATAATGGCAAGCTAACTTTCTGTCGCTATTATCCTGCCTACTGTTTATTAGCCTCAGTTGCTAATAATCCCAACGAGCAGGAATTACGCAGTTTGTTTCTCAAAGAATATCACAATAATCCTATGCTTGGGTTAGTCAAATTTAGTGATGATTATATCAGAATGATTCGGGGAGAAGAGTTATCAGACTTGGCTAAAACATTGCTCTCAAATTTACATTTAAAGCAGGTGGCGTAAGATGAAATCAATCATGAAGAAATTGACTCTTGGTGCGATAGCTTCTGCAACTTTTGTCAGCTTATTTATTGCTGCACCTAGCTATGGCATCAGCATCAACGATTTTTTTAGTTCTATCGTATCGGATCTTCAAGGAGAAGTTTCGGAAATTCAAACATGGGCTAACGAAGAAATTAACAGTGCCTGGGCGGACATCAAAGAAAACGCTAATGCAGCAATTGATAGTTCTATCGGACAATTGGGTGCGCCCGACCCGATTGCTTCGGCTGAAAAATTGAAAAATACGCTCAAGGATGATTATTCTTATCCTGTCGCCCAAGAAAAAGCACAGAAGTTGGAACGTGACCTAGCTTTAGCTTCTGTCGCTAGCGTCGTCAGCAAAGATGGGCAACAAAAAACTCAAGCCAAGATTGATACTACTGCACAAATCGCCCAGCAAGCAAAAGATATTTCTGATGAAGCTCAGAACATGGATGCCTCTCAAAACGTTCTCAAAGCGATCGCCGCTCAGAACGGCTTAATTGTGTCAATGTTGGCACAGCAGCGTACTGATTCTTTATCAGCCCGACAGGACAATGCTTACTCGAACCTGATGCTGACGCAAGTGGCAGATCATCTTGATTCCCAACGGAAAAAGGAGAACTCCGAAGAAGATGGCAGATTATCTCTAGTACATGAAGTCGTACTTAATGCACGGCTAGATCCTACTTCTGCTGACTGATTAAAAGGGTATAGAAACACAGTAGGAGGTAAAGTTACAAGAACTTTTTCCTCCTATAGAAACAATCAACTAGCGTTCAAATATCTGACAAAATTACTGTATTGAGCAAGGATTGAAATCATGTTTTTACTAGCCCAACTAGATGGTGGCGATTTAGCTGATTTAGCAAAAGAAAATGCAGCTTCAATAGCGCAAGGATTTGATAAGCTTTGGAACGAAACTATTACAGGTGGTGTTTATTCAGCAATTTGTGCAGTTGGTGCTTTATTTGCTGTAGCAACACTAACTTTCTTCATCATTGAATGGACAAAAAGAATGATGAATGGGGAAGAACAAAGGGCTTATACTGATTTTATTTGGCCGTTAATAGTTGTCTATCTCCTAAGTAATAACGGAGATGCTTTAGGAAAATCAACTTTGGGGATTAGAAACTACATAAATAATGTAAATAATATAGTTCTTAGTAAGGCTGCTGCGGGGGTTGACCTCAAGCAAGCATTTGAAAGTGCATTGGGAACTGAAGCAGCACGTAGCGCTATTGGTATTGCTGTAAATAAATGTAGAAATTCATCTTTAAGTCAACAAGAAGAAATCAACTGTTTAAATCAAGCTAAAGAAGATTTAACCAAAAAATATCCAGATAAATTTAACAAAACTAATGGAGCTTTTTCTTGGTTTATAGATGCGGTTGATGGCGCTATCGATGCTTTTAATGATATGAAAGATGGTAAAGCAAATGGAATTGATTTAATTTTATCTCCCATTAATGCTTTTGTTGGGTCTGCTGTTACTGACATAGTTACGATAATTTTAGTCGGAATGAATGGGGCTTATCAATGGGGAATTGAACTGACTATGCTCGTAACAGCACTGCTGGGGCCTATAGCTGTTGGTGGTTCTCTGCTACCTTACGGAGCTAAATCAATTTACAGTTGGTTAGTAGGATATTTCAGTGTAGGTTTTGGTAAGCTCTGCTTCAATATCATTGTTGGTTTCGCCGGACAATTAGTCGCTGATTCTAAATCTTATCAGCCAATGTTCTTCCTATTTACAATTGGTATAATTGCCCCATTCTTAGCTACAGGTTTAGCGGCTGGTGGTGGCGTTTCTGTTTTAGTTCAAATTAATAAAGCTACTGAAACTTACAGTGGTATTGCCATTGAGGTTGCTAAAGGTGTTGCTACTAAAGGTGGTAGTTTAGTCGGGAAATTAGCTAAATAAAATCTATGCTGAATCAAAAAAATAAACCTCAACCAAAAGAACTATTGCAATTACTTAGTTACAACAAATATGTAACAACAAGAGTTGGGATAATTTCTCTAGCTGGTTTTTCAATGGCTACGCTTTCTCTATTATTACAATTTCTAAATTATGGAGCGATTAGTGTTTTAAATAAAAAACAATTGGCATTAGTACAACTCTCATCAGGAGAGACAATCGCCGCTAGAGCAGTAGACCCAAAAGAACGGTCTGATGAAGTAATTAAAAAATTTGTATCTGATACATTTATTACTACGTTTAATTGGGATGGATTAGTAAAAGCATTTAATGAGAAAGGAGAACCTATCACTAAGCAAGATACTGGGGTAGAAGTAGGTAGACTTAATAATAAATCTAATAGTAGGGTTACGACTAGAGCCTATGATGCTGCATTTGCTTTAAGTGAAAATGAAGGATTTCGCCCCGCCTTTCTCAATAAATTAGCATCAATCACTCCGACAGGTGTATTCAATGGTGATACTCAAGTATCTTTAATTCCCAGATTCATATCCCAACCACGTCAAATTAAATCAGGGAAATGGGAAATAGATTTTATTGGTACGCTGGTGACTTTTGACCGTGAGTATAACTCAGGTAAAGGAATTGCTTTCAACAAAACCGTTACAGTTTCTTCAATTTCTAATCCAGAATATATCCCAGCTAATACCACTGAGTTAGCTAAGAAAATTTATGCAGCCCGTCGCGCCGGATTAGAAATTACAGAAATTGTAGATTTAAACTTCGGGAGAAGGAAATGAGTGAAAACAACGGTAAAGGGTCTGTATCAACTATAGACAAACTACTGAGTATGGGTGATGCTGACCATAAAAATAACCCTGACAAACAGCTAGAACCGGAAAGTTTATTAGTTCCTACTAAGCACAATTTTGTTACTTCTCCTTGGTCAAGACTAGCAATAATTGCTGTGCCTTTTGGGGTAGGCTTTTTAGGCATATTTTTCCTGCTCAATGGAGTATTTAATCCTTCTCCACCCGAAAAGATTGCTCAAAAGTCAGGGGAAACTATTACTGCTACAGAACAAACACAAGATGATGAGGGGGATGGTGACGCTCGTGCAAAACTAGCTTTGTCGGATCAAGAAGATGAGTTAGGTCGCATTAACAAAAATAAAAAAGACCAACCAGCGCCAGTACCAGTTTCTCAAACCGAAAAGGTCGTGCCATCTAGCCCACCATCTCCACGACCTGCGCCACGTCCTGTTCAAAATACACAACCACGTCGCGTAACTCAGACTGCACTACAACCGATTAGAACCTACACTCCGTCACCAACACGCACGAGTGTTTCTCCAAGACCCTCTATAGGAGCGCGGACACTCACGCCCCTAGATCCCCTTGAGCAATTGAACAAACTCCGCAGCATCGGTTCTTACGGCAAAATCGCATACACCGAAACTAGCACCAGCAAACAATCTTCATTAGATCCGGATCTTGCTCAAGCAGTTCAAAATCAACCGAATGAACAAACACATACAAATAATCTTGACCAAACCACGCCGCAAAACTCAAGCGACTCGATTGAAAAGATCCGCCCCAGGTGGCAAGCGACTTCTAAAGTTAACAAGATTACTTTAGCTAACAATTATTTACCTCAAGAAAGCCAAATTCTCCAAGGTAAACAAACTCGTTATTTGACAGTTGGCTCATTTGCTACTGGTGTGATTGTTACCCCATTAGTTCAAACCACAGTTAATAGTTCAGGACAGACACAAACACCAACCTCTAATAACACTAAGTCTATTGCTAGACTGACTCAGGATTTACGCGATAACTATGGGCAAGTGGCAATCCCTTCGGGTACTTTATTGGCAGTCGAGTTAGCTTCGGTTGATGGCGGCAGTTATGCGAGCGCTTCTGTTCGGGGCATCATCAAAGATAATACAGAATATCCTATTTCTGCGGGTGCAATTTCTGTGACTGGGGAAGGTGGTAGACCCCTGATAGCTCGGAGATTTCAAGACAGGGGTGGCGAGATTGCACGAAATGACTTGTTTGGTGGTGCTGTGTCTGCATTAGGAAAAGTTGGGGAGATTATGAACCAACCAAATAATGAGGAAGAAATTGAGGATGAATTTACAGGTAGGATTCGTAGACGTAGTAGTGGCAATCAGCGCAATCTCACTGGTGCATTAATGTCAGGTTTTTTTGGTAACATCAGTCAAAATCTTAGTCAACGCAATCAACGTGCTACTCAAGAAATTACTTCTCGCCCTAATACTTGGTTTATTCCACAGGGAACCAAAGTTACCTTTAATGTAAATCGCTCTTTAGAGTTGCCATGAAAAGCATAGTTAACACAGTTACAGGCTGCACTCTAGCGTTGGCGATCGCGGCGACTCCAATAACCACAATTGCCGCCCCAGTTGTCCGTACCATCTTTCAATCAATGGCTAGTGGTACGACTGCCAAACTACAAACTATCAACGTCTGGAATGGTCACGGTGTAGCAATTTCATTTTACGAGCTTGGCGAAACTATCAAAAAAGTCTGGTTAGATGATCCGTCGCAAATTCTGCTTGACACCGATGGTTGCTTAGAGGGACTGGATCAGAATTGCTCTAACCCCGGCGCTGGGCTGATTCATCTGCGGCGGATCAAGAAAGTAAATATTCCAGGGCTACCGCAAACATCAGCAACTTTATTAACAGTAGTTACACAATTATCCTCTGGTGAACGCAAGACTTACAGTTTTCGACTAGCAACAAGTAATGGCACTCCTAAATATAGTCAGGTGACAATCCAGAATGATGTGGCACGAGAACAAACAGCCCCGAAACCTCAATTGCAATCATTAGTTAAAACACAGCAAACAATTAACCAAATTCGAGGCGGTATTGTTGCCGCTATTAAAAGTGGATGGATGAATCAGCAAGATGAACTACACCAACGGTTGCAAAAGTTAATCGGTTATTTACAAGCAGGGGATGACATTTCTACTGCTACTAATAAGGCTTCTATCTCTCAAGAATTAGTTAACAAATTAATTGCTTTGAGTAATAGTTCTGATAATTTAACACAAGTTAATAGTTTATGAAATCATCTTTTCGCCTCAATGATAACGCCTTACGTTACTTAATCTTCTTGGGTTTAGTAGGTAGTTTATTGATTCATAGTTTCATAAAATATGGGCTATTGAACCAAGTTGTAGGCTTTTTGCTGCCCAAGGCTTCTGCACAAGTACCCATTGTAGATTCACCCAATGGGTTTACTCCTGATTGGTCGCGCTTGAGTTTTAGCGACATGATTATTTCTGAAAGTGGCAGTGTGACCTATCCTGGTTCAAGAGGTGGTACAGAAAGCAGAACTTGGACGGCAGGGCAAAGTATTGCTCTCTTTATGGAACTAGGGGATTTTGAAACACCTCAATTAGCAATAGAAAATTTAAATCTCTCAACCATAGCTTCAGTACAAGGAATCAATTTAAGTGGGTTAACATTAGATGATTTTCAATTAACAAGATGGCAGACCTTGCCAAATTTGGTCAGAGCCGTTCCTAATTTGGGTAACAGAAACGTTAATAGTGTTATACCTATCCGTGATTTTGCTAGAAGATTTGGCATTAATGGCGGTACAATCGCTAATCTCAGCCGTTATTCCAATTTAAGTAATGTTCAACTTGGTCGAGTAATTAATTTAAGAAATTATCCTTTGACATCCATTTCTAATATCCAGAACGCATCAATAAATCGCTTTGCCAATTGGCAAGACTCCAGAATTGATGGTGTACCGGGATTATCAACACTCACCTGGGATAATTTACCGGGGTTGAGAACACTTGACCTTTCATTTGTTGCTTCATTGGATCTGCCATTGGGAGATATTGAGGCTAACCGTACCCGCTCCATATCTGGTAGCTATCAAGATGGCTTTAATGTTCCCTGTCTACAAAATAATTGCGCTCATACGGAAATGTCGGGCATTGGTAAGACTACTGGAACACAGTGGATATCCGGGAAATTCCAAAAGGTTAATGGTGGATTTGGCATTTTAAAAGCTCTTAATAATGGTAAAGAGCCTACTGGTCGAAACCCCTTTGGCTCCAGCTTTAAGCAAGTTGTTTGGAATATTTATGAAGGCAGTGGAAAGGTGGAGACTACTATGTTCTTCCGTATCTGTAAAACTATCCCTTTCATTGGTCGCACTTGCAGTCCATATTTCATTGGGCCTGTACCTTTTATTGTCTACCAGGAGAAAGACCCTATCGTTCTTGGTCAACCTAATTCTCTGCCTTAAAATGAGCAAATCTTTCAAAATAAATAGCGTTAATCCTCAAGGATTCCGATTTGAGCAATTACAAAATCCTGATGACGCAATTGGCAAGTACACTCACCAATTATTCACCCCCAATGGACTAACAGTTTTGTCCTTACTTGGTGCTTATATTTTGATGAGGGTGTTTTTTGGCGACTCTAACAAAAAGAAAATTGCTACTTCTTATTGGGGTGGTGGGAAAGAAACTGCTACTGCTAAGAAAAAGGCCATCTTGCAAATTGCCAATCCCCAATGTGATAGTGCGGCACTTTACATTGGTAAGCATCAGGAAAAAGGTGGTGGCATTACTTTCTATATCCCTGATGTGCAACGAGGTACGGCAGTCATCGGCGCTCCCGGTAGTGGAAAAACATTCAGTGCCATCAACCCGATGATTTACTCGGCTATTGATCAGGGTTTTCCATGTATAGTTTATGACTTTAAGTATCCTTCTCAAGCTAAAGTTGCTGCCTACGCCAAATACAAGGGCTATGATGTTCACATCTTTGCACCGGGATTCCCTGAATCTGAAGTCTGTAATCCTTTAGATTTTCTCCGGGATAGTAGTGATGCCGAATCGTCCCGACAAATTTCAACCGTCATCAACAAGAATTTTCGACTTTTGGGCAATTCTACTGAGGATGGTTTCTTTGGCCCTTCAGGGGATCAGCTGACTCAAGCAATATTGATGTTAGCTAAAGAGTTCGGTCAATTCGCAGATGTTATGACTTGCGCCGCGATACTTTCTAGCGAACAAATGGTCAAACGCCTGATGGCTGCTTCTCTCAATCCTTGGGTAAAAATTGCCTTTGGGCAACTGTTCAGTTCTGCTGCATCAGAAAAGACTGTTGCAGGCATTGTTGCAACTGCCAGCATCATGTTCACTCGCTTTATGTCCAAAAACACACTAGGCTGCTTCATTGGAAAGACGACTTTACCTTTAGAAATTAAAGGGAAGCAGATGATCGTTTTTGGATTAGACAGAGAACGCCGAGATGCAGTAGGGCCTCTCATGACCAGCATTTTACACATGACCATCGCCCGTAACATTGCCAAAAAACGGAAAGATCCGTTAATCGTTGCATTGGACGAATTACCTTCAATATACCTACCTGATTTATATAGGTGGCTCAACGAATCACGTTCTGAGGGCTTCTGCGGTATTATCGGCTTCCAAAATATGGGGCAGCTTGAGAAGAACTACGGTAAAGATATCGCTAAAGCTATCCTTGGTGCTTGCAGCACTAAGTTCATATTCAATCCTGGTGAGAACGAGTCGGCGCAATTATTCTCCAACTTCTTGGGTGATGAAGAGATTAAGTACAAGCAAAAAAGCCGTTCTACTGGTAGTAAAAATAATAGCACTAGTATTAGTGACCAAGAAAAAACTAGAAAGCTTTTTGAATCGGCTCAATTTCTTAAGTTAATTGCTGGTAAATGCGTTTTAATTAACCCTGCTTATGCTAATAAAAAGGAAGGTTCAGTTCCACTGTTGAAAACTATTAAAATTTCTCAGGCTCTCAAAAATATTGAGAAATACAATCAACTTAAATGGGCGAGAATTGTTAGTTTACTGGCTAGGAAGAGTACACAAAGATTTCCCTCTGAGCAAGATTTAGCTTTGCGAGTTAAGCAAGTCGAGCAGCGTTTTCCCATTCCCGACAATCCTCAAGCTGTTTCTAATAATTCTGGACTAACATTCAAAGAAGTCGGCAGCATGATTAATCAAAACAAATCTGACAGTGGAATTTGATTGTTATGAAAATGACTATTGAAGAATTGAAAATTAATAATTTTGAACTAATTCAAACACTATTTCAAGAAAAGATTTTAGCAAATGGTAGTTTTATTGATATTAGTCTGCCTCCCCTTCAAATTATTCAGGAGTTTAAGACTTTATCTGAAACTAGACGAAAGCTGAGGAATTTGGGCATATATACTATCATCAGCTTAAAAAACACTTACATTAAACTAAATCAAGAATCTTGTCTGAAAATTGTTAACCAATATATTCACGGTATCGGCTGGCATGATTTGCAATATATCTGTTTTTTAGATATTCAACCTAGCAATATTTATATTCATATTATTTTTAATCGCGTTACACCAGGGGGTCAACTCATCGATATCAAATGCTTGGGGGCTAACTGGCAACAATATGAGGTTCTGCGTCAATCTTGTTCTCTCATCATCGACAACCCTGTTCATAACAAATATTTGCAAAGACGATTCTGCAACTGTTGCGGTTAGATAATAGTGTGGCTGATTAATTTATTTTAGTCCATCATTACCCTAATAAATATGTTTGATGAACGACATCTACAACTCACTTCCGCTTACGCTAAAGCTAGTCAGCATTTTATCAGAGCTTTTATTTACCCTTTAGGAGAATTTCTCTACAAATCAATAGAAGAAGCTATTGATTTAAAATGTCGAATTGAAATAGGGGAAGAAACTTATTTTCTTACTCCTGATGAGGATGGTGGTTGGAAATGGTCTAAAGGTAACAAAGAAGGTGTAACAGATGAGGAAATAGAACAAGTAGAAGAGATGATGGCATATTTATTGCCTAAACTTCTCCCCGGTAGTAATAATATAACACCGTCGAATTTTCCTCCTTCTCCTGATTTACCTCCAGTTTTACCCAACCCCAATTCCCCCTTAATTCTTCCGCCTTCTGCCACATCTATTGAGTTTTTAACTATACTATTCGATTTTCAAAATACCCAGGAATATCTACCTATTCAAGACCAAGAAAATCTAGGTTTAAATGCTTCCATCCATAAAAATGTTTTTTTTACAGGTGAAGATGAACTTAAAGATACATCATCACAATCATCTTTTGGGAGTGTTGATAATTCCTCTGAGTTTGTAGATGAGGATTTGATTAACCAAACCAGCACCAACAATGAAGTTCATAACCCGATTCACCAGAATCAAGTGATTAGTTCTTATGACATTGCAGATGATAATTTAACAAGAAAGATTGTCATCGACCACACAATTCCCATAACTAGTAAAAAACTTGAGCCACAAAATACTCAAGATATCCCCGCTCACCCAGAACATATTGATTCGCAACATTGGCACGAACTCGTAGTAGGCAGCGCGATCGCACCAGATATTGCACATCTCAACTTCTCTAGTCTTCATTTTAGCTATGTCGGTGGCGAACATGAAGCTTGGGAACGACTCATGGTCAGCGACAAACTCTCACGTACAAATACAGGTAGCCTGTCCACTAGGCTTCTAGAACTCTATTCCAACTTAGATGCGGGTGGTTGGTGGTGTAATTCAGGAGTAGACCCGCGCACATTTGCTAATCTTACCCCTGGTGAGCAACCTCAAGTTAAAGAATGGGGATGTTATAAGCCAAACCACCCTAGACCCAAAACCGTGAAAAAAGATGGTAAACATGTGGTGGTTGAAGGCAAGTTTATCAAATATGAGCATCCACCATCAGTTGATTTGAGTATTTTCTTGCTAGATGTCCCGCTCGTGATTGCCCAAAATATTTACTCAAATGCTGGAGTAAACCCTACCGATAGCGATCTCTTGAGTGGTTTTTGGTATTGTGTGTGGAAACATAACATTCCCATCACCATTACCGAAGGGGCGAAGAAAGCAGCCAGTCTGTTAAGCCAAGGTCACGCAGCCATCGGACTACCGGGAATTTCCTCCGGCTATCGCTCACCTAAAAACGAGTGGGGCAAGAAAATTGGTGATTCTTATCTAGCTGATGAGTTGGCTGTTTTCGCTACTCCTTTTCGAGAAATCAAAATCTGCTTTGATTATGAAACTAAGCCTGAAACTAAGCTCAATATCCAAAGAGATATTTGGAAGACAGGAAGCTTATTACAAGAATTTGGTGCTGCCGTTAAAGTAGTAACGCTGCCAGGGCCGGATAAGGGTGTAGATGATTTTATAGTGGCACAGGGAGGAGAAAGTTTTGAAAAGCTATCTGCCGGGGCTATATCTCTAGAGGAATGGCATCAAAATCAACTTGATAGTTTACGTTTTACTATCAAGCTCAAAGACGGCACAGTCAAAACAATTGCTCAACAAAAAGGAGACTCTACTGTGACAGATGCTCCCGAATTAGAAGCAAACATGAATGTATTTCACAAGAATCGTCGTAAACCATCTATTGACCTTGGTTCACAAATTATAGATATAAAAGTTATTGATTCAGAAATTATTCATGTAGATGTTGCCCCTGAGTCAGCCCAACCAACTGAACCGCCTGTAATTCCACAAAACACAAAAAGCATTAGTTCCTGGGCTAAAGAAGAAAATGTTACGCTTTATGAGCTTAATTTTTTTAGAAAGCGCCTGGAAGCTAGCGAGAATAAACAAATAGCTTTTGCTGCTTATACTTTGTTAAAAAAATATGGTGTTGAGGCTAAAGATGAACAAAGACAGATTGATGGCAGAATTTATCATGCTGATGCTTTCACCATTAAGAATTATGGCGGTGATAAATACAGTATTCATCGTCGCCATGATGATGTACAGTTAATGTCTTTTCAGGCAGATAAATGGGGACACGTAGGCAATATTAAACTTGTCTTTATAGATGAAAAAGATAATTTCAATACTCGTAACAAATCAAAAAAACAAATCAACATCTTGCCTATTGAAAGACAAGAGTTTTTGTTAGTGGCTGACTACCTCAAAGCTGGTAAAGAATTGCCCTCTGTTGATGAAGACCCTCGCAAAATAGCCTCTGTAGTTGGTTCAGTCTCTCCTAAAGGCACACACAATATTTTAGAAAGTTTCAAAGAAAACGAGGTATTAAAAATACTCACCCAAACTATTACTAGCTTCGAGAAAGACGATTTAACCTTGGGCAATTACCGGATTCTTTTTCGGCAAACCACTGACAATACATCTACTCTGCAATTACTCAAAACTGAACACAATGGTAGCACAAGGGAAGCTGTTCGCTTTCAGTTTGAGAAAATTGACACTGGTATGACTCATCAAGTCCAAGCGATGGCTATCACTGAAGCTGATTTGGAGAAGTTAAGACTATTGGCTCAAAAGCTGCATATTAATTATCAATCTTTATTTGGCAACCCGACAGACACCCGTGACATCGACTTGCCCCTTCATCCCGAAATTACCCGTAATTTAGACGAGGAGCAGTCATATCAATCTACTCAATCTACGCCCAACGTACCAGATTGCAAGACACAATCAAACCCACAAGGAGTAAGCTCTAATTCTCCAAAACAACACAACGCTGTATCACACTCAACTACACCAACACCTAAAAGCACAACACCATCACAACCAACAAAACGACCCAATTTTTCTTCTAACTTAGATTTAGTTGTGCTACCACTAAATCCAGTTTTGAAACAATATTGGGAGCAGTTAGAAAAAGATGGTTCTTGGAATGAGACTGTAGCGCAAGGACATTTAGAATTTCAATCTAAAATTCAGCAAACTGGAAAATTAACTGTTGGTGAACAGCGTGAACTTTACCAGCAGATTCAAAATCAAGCCTGGAGTGAGATCAATCGCAATGGGCGTACAGATATTGTACTTCCACCATTAGCCCACATTGTTAATGATTTGCGATCGCAGGCTATTCAAGAACCACAGCCACAGTTTTCTTCTGACCCGAAGCGTGATACACTCGTGCCTCTTCACCCTGACATCGCCTCTCATTGGCACGGTTTAGAAACTAATAATGCTTGGTCTAGTGTTGCCAATCAGTACAACAACCCTTTAGGGGAAAAACTTTCAAAAACTGGCAAGCTGACTATTGGGGAGCAACGTGAACTTTACCAAAAAATTCTCCTTCAAAGTCAAGTCGTGCAGCGCAACAAAGGGCAAACGAATATCTCACTTCCTCCTTTGAGTGATGTTATTCAGGATTTGCTCAATACTCGTAGCCAGATTATTAACAATACCTATACGCCCAAGATTGAAGTACATTCCCAAAAATCTCACACTCCACAACAACCTACTACTAATTCACAGGATTTAGAATTGTAATACCTATGCAATCTAGCTCAGTGGCCCAAACCATCACTATCATCAACCGCAACAGTGGCTTTTCTGACAACCAAATGGCCTACAGACTGGCGCTGATGATGGAGAAATACCCACCACTTTCACAATCAATACACTCAACCCCCGCGCTAGACACTACAGGGCGCGAAAATCTTATTCATCAGATGAGAAATACTCTATCTGTGTCCCAAAATGCTCAAACTACTGAAGAATATCGGCGATCACTCAAGCAAAAATATTACCAAGAGTACGTCCAGAAATTTGGCTTGAGTCAGACTGAACAAATACCTGATATGGACAACTCAACAAGAGTTGAAAATTTAATAGCCGAGAGGAAAAAGACGTTTTTAGAGCAGATATTACAGTCTCAAGGGCGCAAGTTACCTTTAGTTGATTACCAAACGTCAAAACCAAAGGAAAGTGAAAATCATGAGGCTGCTAAAAAATCTCTGATTCCCGCCTTGATGAACATCCTCATGACGAAGGGACAAGATACTGTTAGCGGTCGAATTTATGAGGGCATCTCTTATCGACTCAACCTACTTATGAGAGAGGGGATGCAACGTCTGACTGTTTGGCGCAAAAGTGATAATCAATCTGCTTTCAGTGCCTATAAAGTTGATGGCAAGGAAGAATATAATATTATAAACAATCACCTTTCACCACAAGAAACACAAAAGCTGATCAACTTTGATATTAGACAGCAACAGGAACAGCAACAGCCACAGCAAAACGAGCGATCTCCTGACGGCCCAGAGTTAGATTAACTAAAATACCCGACAAACAACCCAAGAATGTACGTACTTACTAAGACATATCGCTTTGTCACCCGCTCAAATTGTGACCAGGGTGAGATGATGACAGCTAATACTATGTAAAATAATGCTTGTAGAAAATCGTTGTGGCCCAGTTTGATGATTGCCGCTATCATCAAAGCCACAAAAATTAGAAATTCCACTCCTGTTTCAATCCTGTCCCAAAGTTTCACATCATATAGGTAACGCATCTTGTAACCTCTGCGACTTGGGCAACATCCTACCATCAACCCCATAGATCCCGTCATCTTTGTAAGGAAATATAATGGTGAATTTAGTTCCTTGTCTAACTACCGAGTTTACGCTTATCCTCAAACCATGAGCATGAGCCACACATAAGGCGATATACAGTCCTAGTCCCATCCCTGATTGATGTAATAAATTGCTATTTGGCGCTCGCCATAATGGGATAAATATATTGGAAATTTGTTCGGCGGCAATCCCACAGCCGGTATCTTCAATCTCGATCGCTAAATCATCTTCTTGATTGAGCAGCCTTAAAAAGATATCTCCCGATATAGTGTACTTAATAGCATTTGTCACAAGATTACACAGCATTCTGTCAATACTTATGCTGTCACCCCGTACTTGCGTTCCATGCTTGTATGTTACTTGTGTTTCATAGTGGAGATTCAAGGAATGATACTGCGCTATTGGTTTGAATCGAGAATAATTATTTTGTAAAAAACTTAACATATCAAACTGCTCCACTGTCACTGGATTTAGTTCAAAAAAAGCAGTTCTTTTAGATTGAATCAAACTCTCCCCTCGCTCATTCGTTTGTTGTAAAGCTATCAGCAACGGTTTGATCTCTTCTAAAGACTGTCCATAAGCACCATCAATTATCTGATTCAAAACTAACGATGCTCCTTGATAGTTATTTGAAACATCGTGTAACAAACCTAATATGCTTAAAACTTCCTGTTGCATAACTATGTTTCCAACGACAGATGGTTATTTTGGCTACTTTTATGTATAAATGCTAATTATGTCTATAAGATTTTAGAATGTTTTTATTTTAGTTCTAAAAAAATTATCCAATCAAGCTTTAGTACTAAACTTTCTTTCATTTATCTGGAAAGACTTTTTCTTACTTCCTTATATTTTATATTACATACACAAAAAGTAAAAGACTTAACATCAATAACTATGTTATAAATATTGAGTTATCTTATAATCGAAGTGATCTATGATTCGATTAACGCTCATTGAGGATGAAGAACTCATTAGGTTGGGGATCACTACTGCTATCAATCAACAACCAGATATGGAAATGGTCGGCGTTGCTCGTACTGGTATTGAAGGGGTTAATTTAGTTAAGGAATTAAATCCCGATGTCATTTTGGTGGATATTGGTTTACCCGACATATCTGGGCTAGAAGTGATTAAAGAGGTCAAACTCAATAGCAACACTAAAGTTGTTGTTCTTTCTTCCCATTCTTCTCAAGGCACTGTTCAATCAGCTTTAAATGCCGGCGCTGATTCTTACCTTCTCAAAAAGAATAATATTCCTCTTTTGTTAGAAGCCATTAAAACAACTTTTTATGACCATAAGTGTTTTTTTGACCCTTATATCAGCCGACGGAATTTTTGTTACCAACAGAAAATCAAGGGTAAGACTTATCAAGATAATCTCACTAATACTGAAATCCAAATTGTTTCTTTGATGGCAGCTGGTTTTTCTAATAAGCTTATTGCCGAGCAGTTATTTATTACTGAAAGTACCGTCAAAGGGCATGTTAACAAGATTTTTGCTAAGTTGGATGTCAGCGATCGCGTCAATGCTCTGATTGAAGCTAGTAAACTTGGGTACATCGAACAAGATTACCTTCAGGTAGGTTAGCTACTTATACCAATTCGCAATTCGCAATTCGCAATTCGCAATTAAGAAACTTAGATGCAGCAAGACTTTCCTAATTTACATCTGTTGCCTCATTTTGGAGAATTGGTATTACTCACTTGAATTAAACAATAGCCCTGAGTTTTACTCTGCTGTGTTTGACAGGCTTCAATCGCTGCTTGATTCTTCAAGATTATTTGATACATTTGCTTACCCTCTTGGGATTTTGCCCATTGGAGAATCTTAAGATCGTTACGTGAGACTACTACTGACTGATTCGTTCCTATATTTTGCACCAGATTCCATGTGGTCAGCGAACCCAGCAAGGTACTGCCAGCCGCTACTAATCCACACACAAGAGATACTGTTCCCAATCCCCAGCCGGACTGCACTTTCACGCCTGTGCCGGTGGGCTTGATTTTTTTGATCTCATCACGCACGGCACTAGAGACAACTGTATAGTGCATTGACTCGGCTTGTTTGCTTGTCTTCTCAAGTTTTTGGTCTATCAGTGCTGCCCACGCTTCTATCATTGCCTCCATTCTTGCTTGAAGGTCTATGATCGTTTCTTCATATCTGCCCAGTGTCGCCATCATCCTAAAGGTTGGATCATCTGGCGTAATTCCTAGTTGATATGCCCCTTCAACTATGCGTTTTTGTTCTGATGGGGAATAGCCTTGTAATGTGTCTTGTAGTGTCATCAATCAAGCCCTAGATATTTAATAGCCAAATTGTTATTCATCACTGAATGACGAAACTTTTTAATCCACTGAAAAATGAAGCTTCTCCAGAATAAAATTATTGAGAGATCCTGGCAAACTTGTGAATATGGTTTATCAGCCTTTTCCATTGCTTGATAATGATTCCGATGTAGAGCCATTAATTCTACTTCTGTCCCTCCTATTATTAACAGCTTTTTCCGTAGATTTTCCTCATATTCTCTAAAATCTGGTGCAAAATGGTAATTTTTCACCACCACGTAGTTAGCGTTATTAGTCGCGTTCTGGATGATTTCATTTAGGTTATATATACAGTCTTTCCTGTGAGAAATAGGTTGAAGAAATGTTAAATTCCAACCAAATTTTACTACAACTTCAAATAAGCTAGCATTTTCGATATATTGAATTATTTTTTCAATATCTTGTCCAGGCATATCAACAATTATCACATCTAGCTCAGGATGATTTAAGTCATCTATTATTGCATCAGCATCGTCATTTGATAAATTAAACTTTTTAATGGTTGCTAATTGTTCATAAGCCTTAAACACAGGGAATAATTCTTGGTTATAAACCTTTATCCGTTTTCCTTGTTGGGCTAAGATTTCTAGCAATAGCTTGATAACTGTAGACTTACCCACCCGCGCATCTCCTACAGTTATAATCATTCTCTTTGACATTTTTATTCCTATTCAGATAAAATCTTCTCTATACCAAATAAATCTTTTATTGGCTTTATTTGCCCTTGGAAATTGTTCAACCAGCTTAAAATTCTACCAAATACAGACGGATATTCATCTTGTTGAAGCCCTTGTCTAAATGTCAGATTTTTTACATCTAAATAATCGTAGGATTTTTTCGCTAGTTTTGGCATAGTTATACTTGTGAAATCATGCCCTTTTGCTTTTACTTGCTGTTCCATTTCTTTGATTTTTTGTGAGTTATCATAAAAAGTAAATTGTTCCGCCTCTCCGTAAAACAAATTTTTCACTATTACATAATCAACATGATCACCGCAGAAACTATATAGTTCTAATAACTGATTTATACAATCAATTATTGTGCTAATAACTACTACTATAGTTACCCGCATTTTACATTTATCATTTACTACATCTAAAAACCCCATCTCGTTTATTAAAATTTTTAAAGTTGGCAGAAATTGTGATGGCGTTTCTAGTAGTATCAAAGATTGCTCTTCTTGATTTTTCCCAGATTCATTTGGTTTAGGATACACTAATTCTTTTAAATTATCTACAAATTCGTCTAATTTATCTGAGTTAGATATATCTAAACGATGAATGTTTGCATCTTTTTCATAAAATCTGATCAAGTGTGGATTAGAATTATCCGCGTCTAACCCGACAAATTTTACTGCGTTATCTATATAAGTTTGTGCCAACGCTCTCGCAAATGTTGACTTGCCAACACCCCCTTTATCTCCTGTCACCATTACTAATCTTCTTAGTTGTTGTGGATTATTTTTATTGTTGTTATTCTCATTATTCTTTTTTAAGACTGGATTATTAGACTGTGTATTACTAGCGTTTTTTTCTGTCGCATTGTTGAGTGCTATATTGCTAGGCTGTGTATTACTAAAGGGTTTCTCTGCCAGATTGTTGCCAGTATTTCGGTTATTATCGTTGGCTATCTCAATAGTCATCATTCTTCTTCCTTTTGATATTGACTAATTGTTTTACAGATAATCTCTTTGAAATATCGGTCGGATTGTAGTTCTGACCCAATGCACAAAATTATTAATCAAGTCCGCTTTTACAATCGTCTTTAAGCTATTGATGGCTGTAAAATTTAAAGTTTTTATTTTTACTACCTCTTCTTCAATAACTACATAACGTTCTTGACTATGAATATTCATTAGTACTACCTTTTCATTATTTAGTTCTGCTGCAACAATGTTGAACACATCTTCGGCAAATATCTCTAGCCCTAATGGGGTAGAGATTACCCGCACCGTGCTACCTAAAGGGTGATCGAATTCCCAGTATGTCCATACTCTTCCCATTTTTAGATTGCCATATTTGATTCAACACATGAAGCTATTTAGGTACTGTTTTTTTCAGTACTATAGTTTCTTGATTTTTAAAAAATACGTTATATAATTACTAGCGATCATTTTTGGTTCTCAAAGAATTGCCGCTATCAACACCGATATCATCGATATCATCGACATCATTCTTTGGCTGATAATAACGGTTGAATGTTGAGCCTGTCGCCTACCTTGAGATTGGCAGCGCCTCTTACTAGCTCTAGCACCTGATTAGCAACACGACCTTTATATATGGGGCAGGGGGTTTTGTGACAAGGTTCGGCATTGTAAACCGCAGTTGTCACCACATTGTCCTTGATGTAAAAGATGTCTAACGGAAAATTTACCTTGTACATCCAAAAAGGCACATTGTAAATTTCTCTACCCAGGTTGAATAACATCCCGCGATCGCCGTTTAAGGATGAGCGAAATTTCAGCCCTTTCTCTAATTGCTCTGGTGTAGAGGCGACTGAGAGCTTAAATGTGCGATCGCCGTGAGTGAGAATGTGCGTAACTGGTAAATCCTGGGGACGAGTTTGGACGTAACCGAGCGCCACAGTGCCAATGATAATTGATACTCCAGCAACAGGGCCTAGTATGTTCAGTAACTTGAAAGCAGCAACGTATAAATCTTTCTCATTAGGAATTTTAAGAATTTGCATAATTATCCAAAAATATCAACATTGCCGAGACTATATATAGATGAATCAATCGGGCTAGATGGTTGACCTTGCAAAGCCGCAATGTTACGCATACTTTCAACTCGGTCAGCTTCGCGGATGGACAGAGGATTCATACTCTGCCTTGCTGCCAGCAATGCCGACAATGTAATCTCAAGTGATGGCAGTTCTTGCAGGGGAGAAACATCGTCGCCAAACATTTGACAGAAACTAGAGACGGCCGCACGTTCTACAATGGCTTGAATCTCCGCACCGACACATCGCTGGGTGGCTTTGAGTAACCTTTTCCATTCTTGTTCGGTGTACCCATCGCCCCCGTTACGAAAACGAGCATCGAATTTAGCTAGATGGATCTTGAAAATTGAGTGCCGTTCGCCGTAATTTGGGAGATCCACCTTGAAAATCTCGTCGAAGCGTCCACTTCTGGTTAGCTCTGGTGGTAGCCATTCAATATTGTTAGCCGAAGCTATAATTAAAACCTCACTAGTACGGTCTTGCATCCAGGTCAAAAGCATACCAGCTAGGCGTTTGGATAAATCATCATCCCCGGCGAATCCCTTATCAAAGTCATCGAGGTAGAGAATGACACGGTTGATTCGGTCTACCAGTGCGAGTAAGTTTTTTAGCTTGTACTCAGCCAAATTACCGTAACTGCGGAAACTACCCCACTCCAAGATAATCAGAGGTAGCCCCAATTGTGCCGAACAAGCTTTAGCCGAGTAAGATTTTCCTGTTCCCGGTGGGCCGATTAGCAAAATCCCCTTGGGTAAGCGGAGATTGTACGCTTTCGCCAGTGTTGTTAATAACCGCTTGTAAGTTTTAAATGCCTCCTGCATCAGTTCCAGCCCACCGATAGCAGTGCTAGGGGGTTGGAGAAATTGAATATTATAAATTCGCTTAAACAGTTCGATTTTGTAAGTGGACAGTCTTTCTACTAACTCATCCGGTGTAATTTCATGATTTGCAATCGCCTGTCTGATTCCATAGTCAATGTCTGCCAAGTACATCCCCATGCCGGCGATCGCCGTCGCATGAATATCGCTGCGACTGTAACCAGGTAATATTTGGGACAAGTAACTGCTTATTTCCAGGGTAGTTGGCAGTTTTTGAATGACTGTCGGAACTTCGGGGGCAATGTCGGATGAGAGACTAGCGTTTGAACCTAACAAAATCGCTGTTTTGTTAGCATTGCAATTGTACAGCTTCAGGTTCATGAGGGCTGACTTAATCCACTCCGCCGTCAGAAAGAAATCGGGGTCAGTGGTAGCTGACCCCAGCCAGGGGAATATACCTTCTAGTATCAGGATTCCTTCTAAATCGGTGGTTTTCCAGAACCGCAGAATTTCAAAGTAATGTTCGCGCCTACTTTTGGCGATCGCCTGATACTGGTCAACACTTTGTAAAGTTAATCCCTCCTCATTAGTAGATAACTGATGTAGCACATCATCTTCCAGTGTCCACAGGTAACAGTTAATGTCCAGGCGTTGGCATTGACAAGTTAAATTAGTGAGGAATTTGATCCTCTCTTGTAATGGAGACTCGACAGCAATCAGCTTATTGTTAAGCTTAATTAATCCAAATACTTGCTTGATTAACTGATTATTCATTAGGTTTTAGCTAATTTTCACCCCAATATTATTGATAGCTAAAACTCTTTACTAGCTACTTTGGTACTGAAAAAATCGGTACTAGAGTAGCTTGACTTTTTTGCAACTATAGCTCTAATTCCTCGTGGTTTTGTTGTGAATAACGTTGTTGCAATTGATGGGAGAAATTGATTAACTGCGTATTCCAATCCTCACTTTCGCACTTGAGTAACTTCGATTGTGGCAGCAGTTCTTTAACAGCCCGTGCCACTGTTGGTTGACTAAAAGCTACCTGTACATGAATCACATTACGTAATCTTTCAACAGGTAAACTTGAAGTGTCATTTACTGCTATGTAAACTGTTCTGTTTTCTGGTATTCCTTTAACCTGATATTCCAGCATGGCTACTGAAATGGCATCAATGGGAGAGGAAGACAGTACAGCAGTGCTAGCTTTATCACTAGGCTTTTTCCCCAAAGTAAAGTAAAACCAGCTATCACGACGAACTGTACCTAACTCATAACCAGAGAATTTATTGGCTGTACCTTCTAAAAATGCTCCTTTGGTCTTTCCGTCGAGATCCCGCATCACAAACACTACATTTGCTTTTGAGTCTGCATAAACTAGCCCCTGGTTATGTAACATTTGTACGCAATCAGAAGGTATGCCTCGTTTCTGTTTGAGGTAATGTTCAACGCCTGACCAGTTAGCTTTATCCTCAACGGGTAGCGTAAATTGGGGTGCTGATTCAGTTTGAATAATAACATCCGCAACTTTTTGAGCATGAGCGATCGCTCCACGTTGGGCCCCGGCTTCACCAAATCTCTCCCCCAGCCATGCGATCGCAGTTGTTTGGTTGCATTGATTAACGTGCTTGACTAAATCAATAGCACTATTACCCCCTAATGAGGAACCATTGCCAAAGTCAGTAAATTGAGAGGCATCTATATTAATGATGTGGTTTCCTCCTACCCATTCATTCCCTTTACGCCATAGTCCCAACTCCCAAGCAACATCATCCAAAGCTAAATCAGTTGACCACTCGGTAAGCTTTTGTAATTGTTGATTATCTTGTTCTAACTGTGCAATTTGTCGCCGTAACTGTTCATTTTCAAGTGCTAGAGCTTTGGCTGTAGCTTCCATCTCTTGCTTACGCTGATTCGCCCTGTCTCGATCGGCAGCTTTGGCTTTTAACTGTTCTACACTCAGTTCATCAACTTCTAAGTCCCGCCCCTCTTCCACAATGCGGTAAAAATCCTTGATGTCTTGGTGCTGCGCTCTACTACCTTTTAAACCCGCTCTAGTCCAATTAGCCGCATTGTCTGGTAGTACGAATCCTGAAATTGTTGGATCTTCTGCCGCCCGTCAAAGAAATGATTGCACCGTAGCTGTCTCTCATCATCAAGGGGGACAAAATAAGCGTGAATATGGGGTGTGGCTTCATCTAGATGCAACTCGGCGCGGACAATGCGATTGCCATATTCATCCGCTAACCACTTATGAGTCGCTTCTAGCCAGTCATCCAACTTTTGTGGTTCATAGTAACCAGCTTGGGTGGGGCAGTCGGGACGGAAATAACTGGGCGATGCACTCAACAGTAACTCCACGCAGTACACCGCATCAGTGCGAATCTTCCGCTTCTGCTCATGTTCCCCTATCTTGGCTAAGACTAAATCCTCTAGTCGTTCCTCTGGGTCGAGGCTATCGATGAACCGAATATTTTTTTGAGTCGGATCTGCATTAGGGGTTTCTCTTTCTCGTGCAGTGTGAGATGCACTCCCTGATATGTTACCCCGCTTTAATTTTTTTAATCGCGCGATCGCGTATGCCATTTTTTATCTACACTAAAATTTGAAAATACAAGTTTTTGGGCTGACTGACTGAGAAACAAATATTACTCAAATTATTGCTGTTTTTTCTTAATTTCACGCCTATTTTAAAGCCAAATCGCTCAAATGCGAAAATAGGTAGATAACCGTAATAAGTACGACTATTTTAAGCCGCCCTACAGCAGTTCTGGGGCAATTCTCCCGCCATCCCAAGATTCCGCTAGTAATAAAGTCACTTATAGCACAATTACAGTCTAAGTAAAAAACACCCAACTTTCTAGGGTTTGGAATAAAAAACCACGTAATATCAAGGCTTTCGGGCTGTTTAACTGTCAATAGCTCTTAATTAATGAGAATTAATGGGCTGCTTACAGAATTTTTCGAGATTACTCAAGAGTAAAATGGTTGACAACGGAATTTTTTAGCAGTCGCTTGAAGTTAATCAGTGCTAATTTGTAATTTTTAGTAGTGTTTCGTAGCACAAACAGAAAAAACTGGCTTTTTGAAGCACAAAAGCAATACTTTTGTAGTACATATTCTCAATAAAATTGGTCTTATTGAGAATGTGAGAAACTGGACAAATCGCCTCAAAGCTTTTTGGAGTAAGTATTAGAGGGCAATTTTTCAAAAAAGTGATGTGCAAAATAGCAGACATTTTGTACCTGATTGTCAACATTTGATGACAGTTATAACAGTTACAAGCGTGTATAAGCGGTGCAAAATAGCAGACATTTTGTATATAAATAGGGGTTTTAGGTGCAAAATGTCTGCTATTTGTAACTGTAACTAATAATACATTTTTACCACGTAAAAGCAAATAAAACCCCGGTAAATTAGTAGGGATAAAAAAAATGAGGGTTTAAGTGAAGGATTAGAAGAAAAAATGCGGTGTTGTATGTGCATTCATTGTTAAGTAAATGCTTTATTTAGGCAGACAACATAAATTTCAAAAGCAAAAATATTAAATTTAGTTAAGTTAGGCAGTATCAAAATAAAAATAAAAAAACTGGGCGATAAAAATTAGTGTAATAATTTTAAGAAAGCGGGTTACGCTAATCAGAATTTTAGTCAAAAAAAATGAATGATTCTAGATATAGAGTAGTGTCATTTAGAAGACCGAGTGACAGTGCAGATGCAGAAGTAATTGATTACTTGAGGTCAAAGCCTTCAAAATTGAAGGAAGATTATTCGGAAACAATTACATCGACGCTAAAAAAACACTGGCTACCTCTAGCCTTGTTTTCTTCGGGGCTGAGGGGAGAAGAATTAAGACAGATTGGCATTTGGGCAATTAGTCAACTAGAAGCACAAATTAGTGTGATTCGGAGAACTTGCGGGATAGCACCAGACCCGCTAGTGGTGACATCAAATATATCAATGCAAGCATCAAACATAGTGGCATCAGATAGTCTATCTGTCTTAGGGATTAGTTCGGGAGATGGACAAATAAGTTCTACTGATGAGGAAGATGAAGACCATGACGATGAAGATGACGATGAATTTCTTTCCTCGCAAAACTATCAAGAGATGAGCGACATTAAACGGATGTTTGGCTGGAACAACCTTCAAGGGGGCTGAAGATGAATAAAAAGAATAATTCTAAAGACTACACAAAAGTTGTGGTGACAATTGATTTAGGGACAAGTTCTCAGAAGGGGATAGCACAGATTTATCCAGATGGGGTTCCAATCGTTTTAGCAATGGAACCAGAAATAGCGGATTTAGGGGTAGAGTCAATAGAATATTTGTCAAATCAAGTTGTACAAGATACGACGGTGTGGATAGGAATTGGGGAAGAATACTATATCTTGGGAGCATTAGCCAGAAGTATGTTCGCGGGGACATCAGCTATTAGAGATTTGAAGTATCAATATGCCTTACCAAAAGTAGCAGCTATATTATGGTTGGCAATTCGGCGGCTGGGAGTGAAAAATCCAGATATAGAACTATATGTACATTTGTTGTTGCCAGTGGGAGAAGCGTCGGATGGGCAAACGCTCAGAGCAAAACTAGCACAGAACTTAAAAACAGGAATAATCACGCCAACAGGAAGGTTAAAAGCGAAATTACGTAGCTTTGATGTCAGTCCAGAAGGGGCGGGTATAATGGCATATCGCAGTCGCAACGTCAACATAAACTATTTCCAAAAGAGTATAGGAATGCTGATGTTAGGCTATCGTAATGCCAGTTTTATTCTGTCGCACAAGGGCAATGCAATAAAAGCTGAATCTACAGATTTAGGGATGAATTGGGTGGTGCATCAGTTTGTAGAACGTAGGGGTGTGAGTATCAATGGAACAGAAAACCGGGATAAGAAAATTGAGTTCAAAGACTAAAAACAGCCGCTACCATGTATATACATAGATGAAAGTATTGAACATAGGTCATTATTCACTTTTGACCATGTATATACATGAGGATAAATGTTGCATAACTTAAGAACAGAAAACCGGGATAAGTCCTAAACTCTAAAACAAATCATCAAAATCAACAGGAGCATAAGGGTCACGCAAAGAGCGGAGTTCTCCCTTTAAAATTGGTTCTGCCAACAAGAAATAATAACGCCCCAACATATTAATATGTTTGCGTCCCAATGGAGAAAGTCGGGCAATGTCTTCTCTATTTGTAGCCTGATCTAGAGAACGTAGCTTGTTGACTGCTGCATCCATATAGTAAGTATTCCACAGCACAATCACATTCACAACCAAACCTAACGCCCCCAATTGGTCTTCTTGACCCTCACGGTATCTTTGCCGAATTTCTCCCCGTTGACCGTGGAAAACCGTTCGGGATAAACTGTGACGACTTTCACCACGGTTGATTTGAGTTAAAATTCGACGGCGGTATGTCTCATCATCAATGTAGGATAGCAGATATAAGGTTTTGATAATCCGTCCCAATTCGCCAAGAGCTTTTGCCAAAGTAGAGGGCTGATTACCCCGTTGCAAGGAACGCATCAAGTCAGTTGCGCTGACTGTTCCCAACTTCAGAGACCCAGCCACCCGTAACATATCATCCCAATTATTCGTAATCAGGTCAGTATTAATCTTGTTTTTAGTCAATCCATCAAGCGCACCATAGTTAGCAGAATTGTCGATTCGCCAAAAACGAGCCTCACCAATATCTGCAAGTCTCGGACTGAACCGATAACCAAGAAGCCAAAATAAACCAAACACGACATCGCTATAACCCGCAGTATCGGTCATGATCTCGACTGGATGGAGACTCGTTAATTGCTCTAACAAACCTTCCAAGAGAAAAAGCGAGTCTCGCAAAGTACCAGGAATTACAATCCCGTGGAAGCCAGTGAACTGGTCGCTGGTAAAATTGTAATAAGTAATACCCTTGCCGATACCAAAATATTTGCTAT
>JAHCSU010000667.1 GCA_023522315.1 Nostoc sp. CCCryo 231-06 | reverse complement strand
CTGGATAAGCTGCACTCAGTTTTTGCAAAGCTGGTGCAGCCGCCACTACACAAACAATCCGGGTCAAGGCTGGATCAGCACCCCGTTGTGTCAATTCTGCCATTGCCGCCATCATCGACCCTCCTGTTGCCAACATTGGATCGGTAATTAGCACTCGTGTTGCGGGGTCAAATTTTTCTGGTAACTTGTTCAGATAACAATGAGGTTGCAGTGTCTCTTCGTCTCGCGCTAAACCAAGATGGTAAATCGAAGCTAAAGGCAGTAAAGTCTGCGCTCCCTCAAGTAATCCTAGTCCAGCTCGCAGAATGGGCACTACTGCTACTGGTATCTGCGGATCAATCACGGTTGCCAGACAGGTATCCAAGGGACTCTGCACCGTCGTTTCTTGGGTCGGCAACCAGTCTCGCGCAGCTTCATAAGTCAGCCATCTTCCCAACTCAGTCATGGCACTGCGAAATAATACTGAAGGTGTGCCTGCATCACGGGCAACTGCCAGCCAGTGTTTTATCAGGGGATGGGGTGGAACATAAACGCGCAATTGTAGCGTCATAGCCAGAAATAAGGGCTTTTTTATTGTATAAGAACTGAAAACACCATAATACTCTTTCCTGCATCCGGCTGACAGCTGATAATTAACGCTGTCAAGTTTATTGATAAAAATTTTCATTAATAGTTGACATTAATTCTCAATCAAGGTTATATTCTTATACAGTGTTCTCCTCTCTTTTAAGGATCGGTAGACGGGATTAGCCAGCAGCAGCAGGCTCGTCCCTCTTTTTTCTGATTGGTCACTTGTACTGAGCGGAGCCGTTGGCGGAGCCTCTCGTAGAGAAGTATTGGTCATTAGTCATTGGTCATTGGTAAATTATTGATTGACTCTAGACAAAGGACAAATGACAAAAACAATTGATGCGATCGTGATTGGGTCTGGGATTGGCGGATTAGTAACAGCAACCCAGTTAGCAGCTAAGGGAGCGAAAGTGCTGGTACTGGAACGTTATTTGATTCCAGGTGGGAGCGCTGGTTATTTTGAACGCCAAGGCTATCGATTTGATGTTGGCGCATCGATGATTTTTGGGCTGGGAAAGAACGGTACTACTAATTTACTCACCCGCGCTTTGTCAGCTGTGAATGTTAGCCAAGAAGCGATCGCAGATCCAGTGCAGATTCACTATCATCTACCCCAAGGTTTAAACCTGAAGGTTGACCGGGTTTATGAAAAATTTTTGCAAAATCTTATTGCTCATTTTCCCCATGAAGAAATGGGGATTCGTCGCTTTTATGACGAATGCCAAAAAGTATTCAAGTGCCTTAACAGCATGGATTTGCTCTCGCTGGAAGAACCTCGATATCTACTGCGGGTATTTTTCCAACATCCTTTGG
>JAHCSU010000666.1 GCA_023522315.1 Nostoc sp. CCCryo 231-06 | reverse complement strand
CGCTATCGTTTTTACCCAAGTCCTGAACAAGAAATCTTGTTGCGGAAAACTATGGGATGTGCGCGGTTGGTTTACAACCGAGCGCTAGCAGCGAGGACGGAAGCTTGGTACGAAAGACAAGAGCGAATTGACTACTTGAAAACAAGTTCGTTGTTAACTCAATGGAAACAACTTGAGGAGTTGCAATTTCTGAATGAAGTTAGTAGTGTCCCATTGCAGCAGGGATTACGGCATTTACAAAAAGCCTTTGCTAACTTTTGGGCAGGTCGGGCTAAATACCCCAACTTTAAAAAGAAGCATCATGGAGGAAGTGCTGAGTTTACTAAGGCTGCTTTTCGGTGGAAGGATGGACAAGTTTGGCTTGCTAAGTGCGTTGAAGCCTTGCCTATTCGCTGGAGTAGAGAATTGCCTGATGGGTGCGAACCATCTACCATAACCATCAAACTAGACCCCAGTGGTCGGTGGCACGTTTCTTTGTTGGTTGATAACCTTTCAATAAGACAAGAGCCAAAGTCTGATAAATCTAT
>JAHCSU010000665.1 GCA_023522315.1 Nostoc sp. CCCryo 231-06 | reverse complement strand
GGCATGGGGCATGGGGCATGGGGCATGGGGCATTGGGCATGGGGCATTGGGCATGGGGCATGGGGCATGGGGCATTGGGCATTGGGCATGGGGCATGGGGCAGAGGGGAAAACTCTTCTCTCTTGCTCCCCTGCTCCCTCATCCCCCACTCCCTAATCCCTAGTCGCAAATATTTTTGTCATCCTGGTTGCGGTTATAGCTAAGGTAAAAGGTAAAAGAGAGAATTTTTTACTTTTAGCTTCCTAGCCTCTGTGAATAACTTGACGACAAACAAACTATCTACACCCCACTTGTTTAAAGGCATTGCCCTATTTACACCTGGAGGAGATTTAATTTACTGCATTGACCCTAGCAAGCAAGGTCGATGGCATTTGCATTTGTGTTCGGCTTTGCAAGAAATCCTAGATTTACCAGAGCCACCGCACTTTTTAGTGCCTTGTTATACTGCAACTATTGACCACTGGTTAGATCCGCGCACTCAACAAGTGCGAACTTTTGCTGAAGCTTATCCGGCTGTAATTAGACATCAAGCTTTGCTTAATGCCATTTTTGGCACAGGGGAGTTAGTATGGCAAGCAGCTCCTTGGCAAGAAGGGTTGTGCGATCGCATGGTATTAACAACTTATCGTTCCTCATTCCCGCAGCTTTGGGAGGATCACGATTTAATTGTTCGTCTAGACCTTTCTGAACCTGTGCCAAAATACCACCAGCCAGTAATTGTACAAAAAAAGGAAGCTATCACACAAGGCTATGTTCTGCGATTGTTTGTTGCAGGACATAGCAGTACTACCGAACGCATTCTCCAAAATTTACACGAATTGTTGGAGCGATCGCTTGGACATCCTTATACTTTGAAAGTGATTGATGTTTTAACTCATCCAGAACAAGCAGAGCTCAATCAGGTTTCTGCAACTCCTACCCTTGTCAAGGTTTGGCCGCACCCAATTCGGCGAATCGTTGGAGAGTTGGATCATGTAGAAAAGATTTTACAGATGTTAGCTGCTAAGGAAAAATTTTAAGTTTTATAACGATATGATCATTGGAAGTGCGTAGGTAGCCCAACCCAGGCATTGCTTTAAGTGCGGCTAGGTACAGCTTGGTGTAGAATTGTGGCGAATTGAGGGTTAAAAGTGAAACGGAAAGGGACGCTAAGGAAAACGCAGAGGTAGCGCAGAGGTTTGATAATCCCAATCAACTAAAATCCCTATTAGGGATTGAAACGTGTTTGGGATGTAGCTGCTTTACTTGCGCTTATGAATTGCAATTAACCAAAATTCTGATCAGGGGTTGCGAAAACAGAGTGAGTTCTTTGGAGAGCTAGAAGCATAAACTGAACTCCTGCGATCGCATCACAATTGAGAATCGCTACAGTAATATACAGATAATTATGGACTCACTTGGCAAATTGATCAACTCAAGCGATCGCTTGCAATCCAGTCAAATATTGGATGGTAACTTTATGGCGATTTTGTTAAGCTATAAAATCTGTCAAAACGAATCTGAGTGCCATTTCGCCAAACTTCCACTTTTTCCGGGCTGACTAAATAATAAAAGCTACCATTATCTGCTCGATATCTGCCTTTACCAATATTTAAAGCTGCTATTTTTATAGGCTTGGTTGGGTCTTGCTTCAACTGCCCAACATAAAATAACTGACCATTTTCTTCACAGACTTTTACACGAATATTTACAGTCTCACCCTCAATAATGGTAACTCCATTGCATTTAGTATAAGTGCTAACAGGTGCAAAAGCTATTGGAATTGGCTGTGATGGTGAAACTTGCTTTGCTACTGGGGGTGTTGAAACTGGGTGGTTCAGGTTATCCACTTGCTGAACTTTAGAAGGGTAATTAACACTTGCAGTTAAGGATGCCAACAGACGAAGGGGGTCAACTGCTATTCGACCATTTGGATGAACTTCAAAATGCAGATGAGGCGCTGTGCTATTGCCTGTAGATCCCATTTCAGCAATAATTTGACCTTGAATGACCTGTTGATCCTTGCTCACCAACAAACGGCGATTGTGACCATAAACAGTGATACTGCCGTCAAGATGTTTAATAGTTATAGCATTACCTAATCCCCAATCATCCCAACCTGCTTTGATGACTGTACCAGATCCAGCAGCAACAATAGGAGTTCCAGATGCCCCTGCAATATCAATTCCTTCATGTTGATATTTGCGGAAGCCTTGAGAAATAAACCCTTGAGTTGGCCAGATTAAGTTAGAAGCAGGGATAGGAGTTTGCCTAATTGGGGAATCGTCTGCTAACTGTGTTAGGGCAGATGTACTTGTATTTAATACGGCGGTTAAGGATATTAACCCAATTAGTCCATAAGTGCGGTATCGATAAAGGGTGACTTTTTTCATAAGTTGAAAGTTTATTCAAATAATTCAGATAGTTTCTGATTATTTGCTGTTTCAAGCTTACTCGGTAAATATCAGGAAATTTAGCAGATATAACATTACACCTTGGCGCTACGAGTCTAATATGTGCCCCGTATGCCAGCCACCGAGGCATCGAACGGTGGCATACGTTTATTGTGATTCTTCCCTTCTGGCTCAGGACTTAGTGTAATTCTCGATTAGTTTGGCTAAGTCTGGCACTGATTCTTCTACGTGCTTTTTGGCTGAACCGCGAAGTTTTTCATAGGTTCCTCGCACGATTTGGCGCTTGGCGTTCTTGACTCTAGCATCGGTGACACCGAGTAGCGCGTCTGCCGTCTGAGAGCGATTTGCATTCAGGTATTCAATTGGATTGCCTTTCTGCACGCCTTCACTCCAGATGGGATCAAGTGCTGTGAGGCACTGCGGCAGGATCTGCTCAACGACGTAGGGGATGTAACCTGGCTTGACCCCCTTTAGGGCGGCGAAGGCAGTTTTTAAAGCGATGCCGCTCATGCCTGACTTGGATGCAAGCTGTCCTTCTATCATGTTGCAACAGTCATTTATGACCATAGCCTTTTTGGTCGGGTTCAAAAGTCCCTCACTAAGTCCCATTTCATTTTTCCTTATCTAAGTACTTAATTTCTATTCGACTAATTTTTTTAGCAAGCAGGAAATTACAGAAAATGGTATCAGAGTTAGAGGATGTTATGGACATAAGAAATATAGTCCTTTTGTAGGAGGCTATAGAAACCCATTGGTGTCAACTTAAGCTATAAGCTAGCGTTCTTTGGTTGACCTCATCCCCTAGTGCGTGTTTTCAAAGTTTTAGATCCCCCCAACCCCCCAGAGAGCGCTGTTCCTAAAGACCAACGGCTGCTGGCTCCAGCCCCTTGAGAAATCACCAAGGGCAAAAATCCTAACAGCGCGGCAAAGGAAGTCATTAAGATGGGTCGAAGACGTTCTTCCCCCGCTTTCACCGTCGCCCGCGTATAGCTCATGCCCTGCTCATGCAGCTGATTGGCAAATTCACGACTAAAATCGCGTTTTTCGCAGCTAAACCAATCAAAGTTACCAAACCTACCTGGCAAACGAATAATTTAAGTTAGCAAATGTCAGGTTTCACTACATATTTACCACTACCGACTTTTACTTCTAGCGTAAAAATGCTACCTTTCCCCACCTGACTTTCAACTTTCAGAATCGCTTGATGTTTTTGGGCGATCGCCACAGCAATTGCCAGCCCCAACCCTGTTCCTCCTGTTTTCCGAGAGCGTAGGCGCAGCCCGCCGTAGGCATCGCCATCAACACGGTAAAAACGATCAAAAATTCGATTCTGATCAGTAAGTGGAATCCCAATCCCCGTATCTTTTACCGCAATTACAGCAGAGTGATCTCTCTTTACTAAGCTGACACTCACATATCCACCTCTGGACGTGTACTGGATGGCATTGGCAATCAAGTTTGACACTAAGCGGTAAAGTTGCGATTCGTTACCTAGAGTGTAAACCTCGCTAGTGGGAATTTGGCAAGTCAAGTGAATATCAGCAGCAGTAGCAAGCTCTAAAAATTCTTCGGTTAAATCACTCACCAAATCATTTAAGCAACAGGGCTGAAAGGGTTTTGCCCCTAAATTTTGCTCAAGTGAATTTTGCTCCAGACTGGTTAACAAGAGTAAGTCTGCGATCAAATGGCTCAACCTTCGTCCCTGCCGCTCAACAGTATGGAGCATCATTTGGATATCTTGTTGATTTGATTGCGGTATGCGGAGGATAGCTTCCACAGTTGCCAAGAGGCCGGCAAGGGGCGATCGCAATTCATGGGCAGCATTAGCGGTAAACTGTTGCTGTTGCTGATAAGACTGGTAAATCGGCTGCATCGCTAATCCTGAAAGCCACCAACTAGAGGTAGCGACCAAGCCAAGGGCAATAGGCAACCCAATCGCCATAATCCATTGAATTCGACTGATTTCCGCATCAAAATGTTCTAAAGTGCGCCCAATTTGCAAATAGCCCCAGGATGAATCAGCATTGGCTTCATTAGCTGGAGGATGGGTATTGGCACTATGCAAAATCGTGGTGAATTGGTGATAGCGAATGCCGTTAGCCGTGCGAAAGGTTTGCCATGAGGTGCGGTTTAAAGTTTGAGGAAGAGATAACGGTTGATTGGGTGAAAAAGCGAGGAGTTTCCCTTGATGATTAAATAGACGAATATAGTATGTGGTGCGATCGCTGATGCCGATGGTGTGCCGTTGAATCAGCGTCGGGGTAGCATTGCAGGATTTTCCACTCAAACAAAGATCGGGGAAAATTTGTTGCAGCACAGCAGTCGGTTCTTCAGAAGCAGGCAGCAGTGGTTCTACGCTATCGTGTAGGGTTCCGGCGATTGACTCAATTTCGCGCTCCATTGCTGCCCAGTTTGACTGTACCATTGCTCGATACATTCCCAATCCAGAAACACTCAAAATCACGCCCATAACTCCGGCATACCAGAGGGCTAACCGTAGACGACTGCGCCGAAACAGTGAGTAGCTATTCATGATTAAGAATGAAGTTGGCAGTTAAAGCGATAGCCAGCACCTGGAACTGTTTCAATCGGACAGGGGCAGCCATGATGTGCTAACTTCCGACGTAGTAGACGCATTTGAGCAGCAACCACATTACTAATTGGCTCCTCATCCATGTCCCAAAGTTGTTGACGCAATTTGCTACCGGGAATGATGCGATTGGGGTTCTGCATCAAATACATGAGCAACTGAAATTCTTTGGTTGTTAAGGGAATGACTAGGGGATCACATTTGTCTGAATTCACTTGTAGCACATTGTTAGCTGCATCAAGGGTAAAGCCTGCGACACTCAGGGTAGGCGGTTGTAGTTGAGGCGATCGCCTCTGAAGCGCCCGCAACCGCGCCAGCAATTCTTCCATCACAAACGGTTTGACTAAATAATCATCAGCTCCCGCATCCAGCCCTGCCACGCGATTTTCAGGCTGACCCAAAGCAGTGAGCATCAGCACTGGTAGAGGATTTTGGTGCAATCTCAGCCTTTGACATAACTCCAGTCCTGACAAGTCGGGAAGCAGCCAATCAATGATAGCAACCGTGTAGTCTGTCCACTTGCTTTCAAGACAGAGCCAAGCCTGAGTGCCATCTGTCACCCAATCCACAACATATCTCTCGCTAATCAATACTTGCTTGATTGCCAGTCCCAAATCCGCCTCATCTTCCACCAGTAAAATTCGCATCGCCACAGGGAAATCAACCACGAGCTTGATCTTACAGAAACATCTGCTATTTCACCTGGATTTCATCTGTCCTTTGGCAAACTATGGAGAACTTTTGTTTAAGGGTGCTTAAACAAAAACCAAAGTCAAAAAAATTAAAATTTAAGTATTGCTATCACTTTCAATGTACTAGCCTGCCAAACCAGGCAAACCCCGCATCTGACGTAGAGAATTTAAGCAGCCTGGGCAATCACAGCCGAACAAAGTTATAGAAGTTTCACTCTCTTCATCAGTGAATTGTAACTCAGGAAGCTCTTGGACAGAGGCAAACGCTACAACCCTATCCTGCTCTAGTTGAGCTTGGGGAGCGGTGAACTCTATAACTCTATTCTCATTTGGTTGAGCTTGGGCTGGTTTCACCCCTGGTGTAGATACAGAAGCAATACTATTGCTAACCCGTATACAAACCATTTTCTTCGTTGCTGAGTGGGGGGATTGTATGCAAGAAAGACGGTTGCCTGCTGCATCCACTGTCTGATTTGCTTGAGATGGTTGAGTCATCATGACCATAGAGATCACAGATGCAAACAGTGCAGGGCTAGAAAACAAGGTGAGGAGAAATTTGTTCATTTATTTAAAAAAGTTTGTGGCTGTTCACACATCTAACTCATTAGTGAGTAATTTCTATATAAATATAGTTGATATCTCAGTAAATAAAAAATCAGTTAATACGCTATATTCTAGGATGGTGAATATCAACAGAGTAGGGGTGAAAGTGGTGTATCAATTTGTGTTGATGAGGATGAGTATGAGGTTCGGACTCTAGTATTCCTTGGTGATGGTTGTGCTGATGATGTTCATCGTGGATATGTGAGTGTTCGTGCCACATATTTTCATGGACGTGTTCATATTCATCTACTGGAGGCTTTAGGGTAAGTTGTACCACAACCAGCAGTGCTAAACCAGCCAAGCTGCCATACAGGAATTCACCTTCAGGAAATTTGCTTCCCAGCCACCCAGCCAGCGGATAAGAAATTGCCCACCACAAGTGACTCCAAGCAAAGTGTGCGCCGTAAACACGTCCTTGGACATCACGGGGAATCCGATCTGCAATCAATGTTTGGGTGGGTAAGTTTACTAAGTTTTGTCCAAAACCAGCCAGTAGCCACAAAACCATCAATACACTCAAAGAAGCGTAATTTGCAGGTAGTAGGGACAAAGTTATCAAAACCGCACCGAACAGCACAAAGGAAGTTCTGGAAAAGCGTTGACTTATTACACCAAAAGCCACTGCTGAAAGGGTTGCACCGATACCAAAAGCAGCCATTACCCAGCCGTACTGAACATTTCCTAGTTTCAGCGTCCCCTGGACATAGCCAACGGTATTGACCAAAATCTGCGCTCCAGCAATGGATGCAACCAACTGCATGAAGAGAGCGTATCGAATGGGTGCATCACTAAGAAGGCGGATTGTACCATCTTTAATGTCTCGCCAGGTTCTACCACTTGTACTTGATGGCTGTTGATTTGGCTCTACTCTTAACTGACCAGGTAGGGTAAAAATCAATACTGCCGCCACAAGGAAAGTGACGGCATCCAAAAAGAAAACTTGTCTCGCACCGATAAAAGCGGCGACACTTCCAGCGATACCAGGGCCAAGTACACCAAGTAATTGGTAGGTGGCACTGGAAAGAGCGATCGCACCTGCATAATCATTCTCACCAGTTACTAAAGGAATTGTAGCTTGGTAAGTCGGCGTGAAGAAGGCATTGAAGACGTTAAGAGCAAATATTAGGGCATACACTTGCCAAACCTGCGTCACAAAAGGTAACAGACTAACAAGAGCCATCCGTACATAATGGGTTGCCACCAGTATCGATTTGCGGTCAACACGGTCAGCCAAAGCCCCTGCCAAAGGAGACAGCAAGACAAACGCAGTAATCCGCAACGTTAACGCAAAGGCAAGTACAACCGCGCTATTATCTCCAGCCAACTCGAAAGCAAGCAGAGCCAAACCTACCCAAGTCAGCGCATCCCCTAATAAATTGGTGGTTTGAGCCGCGTAAAGCCGCGCAAACACAGGGTTTCTCAAACTGTGAAAGAGATGAAGCCTCGTAATCATGCTCCCTCGGTGTTTCTTAAAGCTAATTTATCCCTGTTTTCTAGGGGGATATGTTTGTAACATCTTTTATAACTTACTTTCAAGGATATCCCATAGGGGGGTATTTTTTGTTCATTATCCTCAAGTCATGCCTGAGTGCCATCTGTCACCCAATCCACAACATATCTCTCGCTAATCAATACTTGCTTGATTGCCAGTCCCAAATCCGCTTCATCTTCGACCAGTAAAATTCACATTGCTCTAGGGAAATCAACCACGAGCTTGATCTTACAAAAACATCTGCCATTTCACCTCGATTTCATCTGTCCTTTGGCAAACTATGAAGAACTTTTGTTTAACCCCGTCTTCATTTTGAGGAGTGATCATGAAATCCTTTCGGCTAATGAGTTCCATTCTGGCAGCTAGTTTAATTATCAGTGCGCCCACAGTTGTATTTGCTCACGTTGGGCATGGTGATGAGTTTCAGGCAAAGGGCGGCATCAATCGCGTGAAAGTCAATGCCGAAACCGATCAACTTTTAGGTATTATTGTCACGCCGATCGCCTCCACTGCGGGATCTGCTGTGATGATTCCGGTGACGGCATTGGTTGATGCCGATGGCAAGCAGCTAGTATTTGTGCAATATAAGAATTTTTATGAGCCTGTTGAAATTAAAACTGGCGCGACTAAGGGCGAACTGGTCGAAGTAACTAAAGGATTATCAGTTGGGGAAAAGCTCATTACCCAAGGTAGTTTGTCGCTCTATGCCGAATCTCGTAAAACTCAAACCGCCGATACAGCAACCACTCCAGCCGCGATCGCCACACCCAAAACTGATGCAGCCCATGCTCAGGCAGATGCCCAAGGAATACCTCATAGCCACAATACTGCCGGTAATCTTGTCTCACAGGCTAGTGAAACAACTCCGCCATCGGGGGGATTCCCGATGGGGATTTTAGCGGCTGTTGGTGGTGGAGCAGTGGTGTTGGTGGGTGCGATCGCCTTGATAGCTGGCAATCGCAAGAAAGGAGACTTTTAATTTAAATGTTGAACTCAATTCTGAATCAGATTCTCAAAAACTCAATCGCCCAGCGTTGGCTAATTGTTACTTGTGCGATTTTAGTGACGGTGTGGGGAGTCTTCAGTGTAACACAGATGCCACTGGACGTATTTCCTGAATTTGCGCCCCCCCAAGTGGATATTCAAACCGAAGTGTCTGGACTAGCTCCAGAAGAAGTGGAATCACAAATTACCGTGCCAATTGAAAGCGCGGTGAATGGTTTACCGGGAGTGACGACGGTGCGATCTTCCTCTAAGGTCGGACTATCTATGGTGCAGGTGGTGTTTGACCAAAATGCAGATATTTATAAAGCGCGGCAATCGGTAACAGAACGGCTTCAACAGGTAACAAATCAGTTACCGGAAGGGGTGCATCCGCCAGAGATTTCGCCATTGGCATCGCCCTTGGGTACGATTTTGCAGTATGCCTTTACGGTGAATGGACAAGGGCAGACCTCGCTGATGGATTTGCGGCGGCTGGTGGATACTACCCTGAGCAACCAAATTTTATCCGTGCCAGGAGTCACTCAAGTTACGGTCTACGGCGGTGATGAACGACAGGAACGAGTGCTAGTTGATCCAGAGAAATTGCGATCGCTCAAGGTTTCGCTGACAGAAGTTACCAATGCTGCCAAAGGCGCAAATTCTAACGCGCCCGGTGGCTTCCTCATTGGCGGTGGTCAAGAATTGTTGGTGCGCGGCATTGGGCAAGTGAAATCAGTTGAAGACTTGCAGCAATCTGTAGTAAAGGTGCAAGATGGTAAACCGATTTTGCTCAAAGACGTGGCGGAAGTACAAACAGGTGCGGCACTGAAGCGGGGGGATGCCAGTTTTAATGGGCAACCGGCTGTAGTGATGATGATTAACAAACAGCCTGATGTCGATACTCCCACGGTGACAAAAGCAGTAGAAGCGGTACTGAAATCCTTACAAGCAACCTTTCCCAAAGATGTGCAGGTGGCACGGACATTCCGACAGTCTAACTTTATTGATACTGCTATTCGCAATGTCAGCGGCTCTCTGGTGGAAGGCATAATTATCGTGTCAGTGATTATGCTGTTATTTTTGATGAATTGGCGTACTGCCGTGATTACTCTAAGTGCCATTCCGCTATCTTTATTGATTGGCTTAATGTTCATGAAAGCCTTTGGCTTGGGCATTAACACCATGACCTTGGGCGGTTTAGTCGTAGCCATTGGCTCAGTTGTGGATGACTCCATCGTGGACATGGAGAACTGCTATCGCGGACTCCGAACTAACCAGGCCCAGGGCAACCCGAAGCATCCCTTCCAGGTGGTGTACGAAACCTCAGTAGAAGTGCGGTTAGCCGTGATTTTTTCCACGGTAATCATCGTGGTTGTCTTTGCCCCAATTTTTAGTTTGACGGGCGTTGAGGGGAATATTTTTGCACCAATGGGTTTGGCGTATTTACTCTCAATCTGCGCGTCTACTTTGGTTGCCATGACCCTTTCCCCTGCCCTCTGTGCCATTCTGCTGGCAAACCAAACGCTACCGCAAGAAGATACATTCATTTCCCGTTGGGCAGAACGGTTGTATCGTCCATTGCTAAATCTATCGCTGCGATTGCCCCAAATCATTCTGGGTGTGGCACTTGCCGCATTGGTTGCCGTCAGTGCCATCGTTCCCTCCCTGGGACGGGTTTTTCTCCCCGAATTTCAGGAGAAATCATTGGTCAATTCAATGGTTTTGTTTCCGGGGGTTTCGCTGGATATGACCAATCGGGCAGGGTTGGCGTTATCTAATACGCTCAAAGATAATCCTCTATATGAATGGGTGCAATTGCGGGTAGGACGCGCTCCAGGGGATGCAGATGGGGCTGGAGTCAGTATGGCTCATGTGGATGTAGAACTGAGCGATCGCGCCCTGGAAGACCGTGAAGCCAGCATCAAAAAACTACGCGAGGCGTTCAACAAATTACCCGGTGTTGCTCCCAACATTGGTGGGTTTATTTCCCACCGCATGGATGAAGTGCTGTCGGGGGTGAGAAGTGCGATCGCCGTGAAAATCTTTGGGACGGATTTAATCGAACTGCGGAAGATTGGCGAACAAGTGCGAGATGTCATTAAGCCCATTACCGGAATTGTAGACTTACAGCTTGAACCCCAACTGCCCATTCGGCAGGTACAAATTCAATACGATCGCCCGGCGGCGGCTACCTATGGATTGAGTATGGAGCAGTTATCAGACCTGGTGGAAACTGCCTTAAATGGTCGTGTGGTGTCGCAAGTGGCAGAAAACCAGCAGCTAATTGATATTTTTATCTCCCTAGCAGAAAAGGCTCGCAATAGTTTAGATGCAATTCGCGCTATTCCCATCACCACCCCCACTGGGCAAACCATCCAGTTAGGTACAGTTGCCAAAGTCAACTACGGCATGGGCGCGAATGTTGTGAATCGGGAAGATGTGTCGCGGCTGATCGTTGTTTCGGCAAACGTTGCCGATCGCGATTTGGGTAGCGTTGTTGGCGATATTCAATCCCAGATTCAACAAAAAATCAAACTACCCAATGGCTACTTCATCCAGTATGGCGGACAGTTTGAATCGGAACAACGGGCTACCAATAACCTGCTGGTGTTTAGCATCCTGGCTGCGATCTTGATTGCCGTGTTGATGTTCTTCTCCGTTAAATCCCTTTCCGCGACAATTGCCATCATGCTCAATCTGCCTTTGGCCTTGGTGGGTGGTATTATCTCCATTGCTTTGAGTGGCGGTGTGATTTCGATCGCTTCTTTGATTGGTTTCATTACCCTATTTGGCGTTGCTGTCCGCAATGGCTTGTTGTTGGTAGACAACTATAACAATAAGTTTGCTCAGGGAATGCTCCTCAAAGATGTGATTATCAACGGTTCTCTAGAACGAGTGAACGCCATCCTGATGACTGCCCTCACTTCCGCACTAGGAATGCTCCACTGGCGATCGCCAGTGGAGCTGGAAATGAAATTCTGCAACCGTTGGCAATTGTAGTTTTGGGCGGTTTATTTACTTCTACGGCTTTGACTTTATTGGTCATTCCGGCTCTCTACGCCAAATTTGGCAAACAGTTAATGCCTCAACAGAAACCTGTTTTGATTAACCAATCCTGGTCAAACTAATTGGATGCCTAAGCCAGGAAGTCAACACTACATATTTACCACTACCAAGCCTCTCTCCTGCTAGGAGAGAGGTCAAGGTTTAGTCTAATAAACTGAAAAAAACGGTAATGAATCCAAATTTCTAATTAGCTTTGCCATTACCTTGAAAATTTAACAATTGCTCATCATTGACCCAAATCGCTTGTTGAGGCACAGAAATGGAAATTCCGGCATGGTCTAGGGCAACTTTCAGACGGCGGCGAAACTCCCGTGCTACATCCCATTGTTTGAGGGGCTGTGTTTTAATCCAGACACGAATAATCAAACCGCGATCGCCAAATTGATCTATTCCCAAAACTTGCGGTGTTTCCAGAATTTGACGCTCCCATTGCGGATCTTTATCCATTTCAAAGCCAATACTTTCAATCAACTTCAAAGCTTTTTCAATATCGGCTTGGTAGGCGATGGGGATGGTTAAATCGGCTCGTGACCAACGGCTAGAAAGATTGGCAACAACTTTAATTTCACTATTGGGAATCGTGATCAAGCGCCCTTCGGAATCTCGCACTTGAGTCATCCGCAGATTTAGATTTTCTACTAAGCCTCCCACGTCTCCCACAGTAATCACATCGCCTAAAGCGTACTGGTCTTCTAAAATGATCAGAAAACCGTTAATTGCATCTTTAATTAAGTTTTGCGAGGCTAGAGACACCGCAACACCAACTAAACTCGCACCCGCTAGCAAGGGAACGATATCTATCCCCAATGACACCAGCGCTAGCAATAAGCCTACTCCTACGCAGATACCAGTAGCGATGCTTTTAGTCACGCCAGAAAATGTGGAAACTCGCAGTTGCAGCCTTTCAGAACTTTCTGGAGTCAATAAAGCACCACTGCTAATCAGAGTAGTGGTGAAGCGGTCAATGAGGGCGTAGATGAGACGGATTGCTACGTAAGTCCCCAGGAACACAACACCTAATCGCAAAGGAAATTGGGCAGCGGTGAGAATTACTACCTGGAATGGTCGTGTGTAGGGAAATAGACCCAAAATAAAGAAACTTCCACCTCCCCAAATTCCTGCTTGAGTTAGCTGAAACAATCGTCTTTTGACTTCTTGGATATGTCGATGTTGCTGTTGATTCAGTTGGGTTGTAATTGGTTGGGCTGCTGCTGGTGATAGGGGCCCTCTGGGGGGTTGGGAGGCAAGGGGGTATACTACATCGTTTTTAGAACGTCTTTGCCAGCTATATACCCCCCAACTTGTCACAATCATTGCCAATCCGATGCCCGCAGCAATTTTACCTTGGTCGATTAAAAATTGAGTTTGTCTTTCTTGCTTTGCTTGTTGCAAGTCTTCTTCTAACGATTCCGCGATTTGATTTGCCGATGTCCATGTATCTACCTCTCGGAGTCCAGCATCTTCAGAAGTAATGGTCATCAGATATTGACCGTTGACATAAATTACTGGTAATTGGTTTACTTTGGGAATATTTACGTTGACTGCGGTATTTGGTGGCGACTGAAAGTAATTTTGGGCAATTTTCTCCAACTTCTTTTGAATATCTTCTGAACGCTCAGGAAAGTTGGTTCTTGATGCCGCTATCTGAAATAACCGACGACCATCTAAATAAATCCAGCCTGTAACAAGTCTATTATTTAAATCATTGCTCACACTGCTGGGAGCTTGCAGTTGCGGTAACAAAGGAATCTGGGCTGTGGCTTTTGGCACAGATACAACGGATATGGCCATTGAACTAGCGATCGCCAAAAATTGAAAGCGCACTCAAACACCTCCTTGAGTAAAATCTATTAATCACTACTTCAACTATCCTGCGTAATTACTTTGGGTAGATGTACCTATCTAAAGTTGAGGTTTTCTCTTAAGATGATAAAATTTTGATGTTTTTTTGTATGTATTCTATCTCTAGACAGATGACGATGTACTTAAAATCAGCATCTAAGGGTTAGAAGGTCTTACTTTTTCCAAAGATAAAACAAAAAGGAAGAACCTGGGGATGAAGTTGACATTATGCTGATCAAACGTCAAGCTAGTTTTGAAGACTATTGACTAGTGATTTGCTTTTCTTAGAAGCAAAAATCGCCAGTCGTAGAATAACCTAGTAGAGTGCGTAAAATTTACGTAGCTTTTTTTATTTTTTGAGGTAACTTTTGATGACCGCAACTTCTCCCCGATTAAAGCACGAGGTTAAAGACCTCGGCCTAGCTGCCTTGGGAAGACAGCGTATTGAATGGGCTGGACGCGAAATGCCAGTTTTGCGGCAAATCCGCGATCGCTTTGCTATCGAGAAACCCTTCGCTGGTTTACGCCTTGTAGCTTGCGCCCACATTACAACAGAAACAGCACATTTGGCGATCGCTCTGAAAGCCGGTGGTGCAGATGCGCTTTTAATTGCTAGCAATCCCTTATCAACGCAAGATGACGTAGCCGCTAGCCTCGTCCTCGATCATGAAATTCCCGTCTTTGCTCAAAAAGGCGAAGATAACGAAACTTATAACCGCCACGTTCAAATAGCTTTAGATCATCGCCCCAACATTATTGTTGATGACGGTAGCGATGTGGTTGCGGCTTTAATCCAACACCGCCAACACCAAATCGCTGACTTGATTGGTAGTACCGAAGAAACCACCACCGGTATCGTGCGGCTACGCGCCATGTTTAGAGAAGGCGTACTCACCTTCCCCGCAGTCAACGTCAACGACGCCGACACCAAGCACTTCTTTGATAATCGCTATGGTACTGGGCAATCAACCCTAGATGGCATTATCCGCGCCACAAATATTTTGTTGGCTGGTAAAAACATTGTCGTCGTCGGTTATGGCTGGTGTGGTAAAGGTACAGCCCTCCGCGCCCGTGGGATGGGTGCTAACGTCATCGTCACCGAAATCGACCCCATCAAGGCAATTGAAGCCGTAATGGATGGCTTCCGCGTCCTGCCAATGGCTAAAGCTGCACCTGAAGGTGATATATTTATTACTGTGACTGGTAACAAGCACGTCGTTCGTGGCGAACACTTCGATGTCATGAAAGACGGTGCGATCGTTTGTAACTCCGGGCACTTTGACTTGGAACTTGATTTGAAATACTTGGCTGCGAATGCTAAGGAAGTCAAAGAAGTTCGTCCTTTCACTGAAGAGTATAAGTTGAAAAATGGTAAATCAGTTGTCGTTCTCGGACAAGGACGCTTGATTAACCTGGCTGCGGCTGAAGGACACCCCAGCGCGGTAATGGATATGAGTTTTGCGAACCAAGCTTTGGCTTGTGAATTCCTGGTGAAAAATAAAGGTAAGTTGCAACCTGGTTTGCACTCAATTCCTGTTGAGGTTGATCAAGAAATTGCTCGATTGAAGTTGGAGGCTATTGGTATCACGATTGATAGCTTAACAGCAGATCAAATTGAGTACATCAATTCTTGGACAAGTGGAACTTGATACATTGATTAGTTAATTTTTTTGGGGATAGGCTTTTGGGCTTATCCCTTTTTTTTGTGTTTCTCTCGCAGAAATGCAGACGCACAGAGAGAATATAATAGGATAGAGGGCAATAGTTCAGATAAGACCAAAACACTTGTAGAGACGGCGATTTATCGCGTCTCGAAAACCCAAAATTTTTGCCAGTAGCCCTTAACTTAATTACCGTTCTATTTTAAGAAAAGAAGAACCCGATCGTATTTTATATTTAGCAATTAGTTATGAAATATATACAGCTTTTTTTCTGATACCTGTGATTCAAGAAATAATTGCTGAACATATAGCGGTTATCGATTGGATGAGAACACCAAAGTCCTTGCTGTAATATCATTTCAGCAAAGTTTTTGTATCTCATTCAACTGCACACCGCTATAAATTAAAATTATTGATATTTGAAAGTAGCAAACAGGAGATTATTTTATGGAAGGAATGAATTATCCTGAATTAGTACAGACAGTATTAGCAAGACATACAGAAAGTCATTTAGCCAAGGGAACGGAAATCCAATTAATATTTGATAATCAAAAAAATCACTATTTAGTAATTCATCTAGGTTGGGAAGGTGAAAAACGGACTTATGGTTCGGTGATTCATATAGATATTAAGGATGGAAAAATCTGGATTCAGTGCGATTTTACAGAGGAAGGTGTAGCTAATGAATTAGTAGAATTAGGTGTGCCGAAAACGGATATTGTTTTGGGTTTTAGATCGCCTCATGTGAGACAGTTTACTGGTTTTGCATCGGTTTAATCATTTTTTATATGTAAGTAACAGAGATTTTTCATAATTTTGGTAATATCTCAAGATATCTACCAAGAGTTTTTTATAGGTTCTTTTATTCAAAGTGTATTATAACGGTATGAAATCAAATTATTTGTTTCTCATGTTCAGAAATAGGAGATAGTATTATGAAAAAATTAAATTATCAGGAATTAGTAAAAAGAATCATCTATAAATATGGAAATGAGCAACCCAAGGAAGATTTAGAAAACACTGAAATTGTCTTTGATACAGAACGCGTTGGGCTTTGCCCCGCCGTAGGCATCGCTATTTATTATTATATGTGGGATGGCATGATGAAGAAAGAGTGTATGGATGCCCCATTCATATTAGTATCAAGGATAATAAAATTTGGCAAATTTAAAGCCAATTTCTGATAATGCTTTACGAAAATTATTTTTTGTATCATCAGAGAAATGGATAGAATACAATATTGTTTCTATAACTTGATTCAATTTGGGTATTATTATTGGACTTTCCCAATCTACTGATTTATAATATTGGTTTATTAAATCACGCTTATACTCAAGATTTATTGATTCATCTCTGGTAAAGCCTCCACCGGAAAAAATAGTGTCTATTTGCCTCTTACTGAAAAAATCACAGCAAAATTGTTCAAGATAAATTTTTAAACTTATTAAAATTGGATTTGACATAGTGATTATTTAAATTTGCAAAAAGATTATCAATTTAAAATATTACTATATTTCTACGTTCTTACTTTTGTACTTGTCTTCGACTCAAAACGAGAGGTGGTACTGCAATGGATACCTTAGCTAATTATCGCCAAATCATTCAAAAAATATTAAACGAATACGCCCAACTCCCCTACGCTTACGGAGAACTAGAAAGACAATTAATTATAGACCAAACCGCCAACCATTACCTACTACTAACACTAGGCTGGGAAAATAATCATCGAGTGCATGGTTGCTTAGTCCATATTGACATTATCAACGACAAAATCTGGATTCAAAGAGACGGTACAGAATACGGTATGGCCAACGAACTTTTTAATGCTGGTATTCCTAAAAATCAAATTGTTCTCGCCTTCCAACCAGCCGATATCAGACAGTATACTGAATTTGCCGTTACTTAATTAAGCCTAAATTTTATGCGCTTGGATAATTTGCTTTAATTCAGGTTTAATTTAGATATTCATGATTTATCTTTCATTAACGGTATTTTATGAGTCTAATCATTAAAAGCTGCTGCTAAATTTGAAATAGTCATTATCATAACTTTAAACTGTCAACTTGATATACTAAAAATATTCTTAGATAAAAATCCCATGTTAACGGTAACAATTGATGAAATTCAGCAAAATCTAAGTAGCTATCTTTGCAAAGTAGCAGCAGGAGAAAGTATTATTATCATGCAAGCAGGTAAACCTATTGCAGAAATTAAACCAGTATCACCCACTTATCAACAAATTAGACCTTATGGCTTATGTGCTGGGGAGTTTATTGTTCCAGATGATTTTGATAGTCCTTTACCTGAAGAGATTTTGAATAGTTTTGAAGGTAAATGAAACTATTATTAGATACCCATATTTTCTTATGGTTTATTAGTGGCGATCAAAAATTACCAATTCATTTACAAAATAGCATTCGTGATTTAAATAATGACGTGTATTTAAGTTGCATTTCAGTTTGGGAAGCAACTGTTAAATATCAATTAGGTAAATTACCACTACCAGAATCACCTGAAATCTACCTTATCAAACAGCGTCAGCAGCATCTAATCAGTAGTCTCAACCTAGATGAAGAAAGTGTTGCTCAACTCTTGAATTTACCATTATTACATCGTGATCCTTTTGATAGAATGTTGATTTGTCAAGCTTTACAACATAATTTAACAATTATAACTGTAGACCAGGCAATTCGTTCTTACTCCGTCAGTACTTTATGTTAGGGTGATAGATTGGAATAAAATAGCCTTTCCAGTTTAAAATGGCATAAACATAGGCTTTTTTCAACATTAAATAATCAGCACTTAGTCGGAGCGATCGCCTGCGGCGGGCTACGCCTACGCAAAACTACACGCACTCAGGGGCAATTCATAAACTGCCCCTACCTGAAAATAAGGGTTTCGGCTATTGTTTGCGTAAGTCCTGTTCAATTTTCGCTGTCCGGCTGAAGACTCGATAGTATAGCGACGTACTAATTTCTTTTAAGGGAAACAGCAGATAGGTAAGAGGATTTATTGCCACAATAATATTTCGGAAGTCTCGCCGCGCCAAAAATAAGATAGCACGAGCAACTTGCTGTGCAGACATAACTCCATAAGGATTAAGTTGACTCTTAAATGGCCCAAGAATTAACTTGCGAATTACACAATCCCCATCCAAACGCTTGAGAGTAACAATATCTCCTAGCGATCGCTTGCTGAGTTCATAAAGCGGACTCAGTGCTGGAGAAACCTCAGCCTCAGAAGTGTTTACCCAGATTTCCTTCGTTGCTTTTGCTTGTGGCCCTGTTACAGTTGTCAAAAATATATCCATCAGCCGCAATGCTGAAAAGGTATTCACCTCATAAGAAGAGTTAATAGCCTCCGATGTACGGCTGGCGTAGACATTGATTCCGTGGTTGATAATTAAAATATCTACTTTCTCTAAACAATTTCTCAGTTCAGCTTCATTACCTAACTGCCAAGGAACCACTTTCACCCCAACTTGCTCTACTAATTTTTCTGGATTAGTGGTTAATGCCACAACTTTAGCATTACTCTTTACAAGTTCAGCCACTAATGCTTGTCCCAACGCTCCTGATGCTCCGGTTAAAGCGATGGTTTTACCTTTAAGAGACAGTCCTGTACCAAGAATTTTATCCACTAGAGGAAAGACACCACTGTAGTAGGCGTTGACATCATCAAAATGATGCCGCCAATGGTAAGAGCGATTCACCCACCAAATGGATGGTATTGTCTCTAAAGGGCCGGGTAGGTGGTTGTAGTCTGTATCAATTTTTCCCTGGAAATATCGTACAGACGCGCCATACAAGAAGGTGCAACCATAAGCTACTCCCAGCCATAACCCCAGTTGTTGGGCAATTAAGGCAATGGCTACCAATACCACCAGCAGTAGACTCGACTCTAAAATGTCGTGATAGAGTTGCGATTCTTGGTAAACTTTCAGGGAAACTATTGATAAATCGCGGCGATAAGCGCTATGGTGTTTGTTGTGCCATTTAGCAAGGCAATTGACTTGGTGACACAAAGCATGGTAGCTGTCTCTCAAGACCTCAGCAAGCAACAGTGAGAAGAGTGCCCAACTAGCAAACTGTAAGCTGGCATTTAGCCAAACCCAATTAATTTGTAATCTTGCTTCAATTCCAATCAAGTTTTCAGCTAGCATTTTTATCATGTTTGTCTATACTCGTTTTTCTTAATCATTCTTCAAGTGGGTAATTAAGGTTGAGTCTAGAGCAAATAAAAATCAAATGGAATAGGGAATGGGGAATGGGAAGAGACGCGATTAATCCCGTCTGTACTGGGGAGCGGCAAAAAGCAATATTCAATGCCCCCCGATCGCTCATGCTACCAACCGTCCGAATTTAGCTATAATATCCCAGTTCAATAGAGCAAAAACCAAGGTTAACCAACTCCAATTGAGATGGCGATCGCACCAGCATAAATACTTAATTGCCAACGTATGGGGCGAATAACTTCGGCTCGTGCTGCTTCTGGCACAAATGGAAAATACATAGCATATTTTAACTTAGTGCGGTTTCAATTGCCTGAAATACAGATCACTTCACTTGTAAGGGCAAAGCAATGCTGTGCCCCTACCATCTGTTGCATCCAAACAAGAACTGCGTAATTCATGCACTCTGTGTCATAGTGCAGCCTCAGCTATTGAAAAATTGAACCATCAGGCATAATTGCCCCTGCTAAGTTAGTACCAACTAGTTTAACCAGAAGGCGCTCACCAGAGCGAATCCGCGCTCCCGTTAAGTCGGCTCCTCGCAAGTCGGCCCCACTGAGATCCGCTCCAATCAAATTAGCGGCGCGTAAATTCGCCTCCCTGAGATCCGCTAAAAGTAGGTTTGCGCGAAATAAATTTGCTTCAGATAAATCCGCTCCTCTGAGGTTGACTTTGTGCATAAAAGTATCGCTGAGATTAGCACCGCTCAAATTGGCATAACTCAGATTTCTGCCAGATAAGTCTTTATTGCTCAAATTTGCCCGACTGTAGTCTTTGCCACTCAAGTCTGAGTTTTGCTTTGGTGGTTTCTGGATTGTTTGAGATGGTTTTTCCTGTTGAGGTGGCGGTGAGTGATGTGTGGTTTGATGTTTGGTTTTTAGAGAACGCAACTTTTCACGAGCTTCATTTATGGCTTTCAGCTTGTCTTGTGCTTTCTGCTGTAAACGGAGATTGTCTTTGGGAATGCGATCGGGATGCCAAACAAAGACTAAATCTTTGTAAGCCTGGTTCACTTCTTCAAGTGTTGCCCCAGGCTCTAATTCCAAAACTCTATAGTAGTGCTCCAGATCGCTCATACGATATTTTGGTGGACAATCAACTTAATTATGAGTGATGGAGCCATTTATTCGCTGCATCATTTGTTATTGATCATGGGGCATTGGGCATTGGGCATTGGGAATTGGTTATTATATTGTTCTCCCTCATCTCCCCATCTCCCCATTTCTCCATCGAGCGATCGCTCTCAAATATGCTGCAACTGGAATCTGATAAATTTCAATCACAATCCAAACAATAATTGATAAATGTGATAAGAAAGTTAATATCGTCCAAATATATGGCGTCCAAGTAATGGGTTCTTTGAGATTAGCAGGAAAATAGTAAGCTACTATGCCAATTAGAGTAGTGGGAAGAATTACAAAAACAGCTGCTGCTAGTCCATAACCCCAACCTAATTCCACACCTTCCAACTGGCCTTCTGTCCAACTAAAGCCATTCCAACACCAAATTAAGGGTGGTTGCCTAGAAGGCATCTTGATTTGCTCTAGTTCTAAGTTGACTGTAAAAATTTCTTGACAAAAGTCACAAGCCATAGCTTCCATCATTGGCATGTGAGAAATCTTACCTATCCGACAGACTGGGCAGGGATAAACTCCATAAAAGTCGAAAGATTGGGCTAAGATTTTGGAACTCGACATAATGAAGGTGATGATTCTAAAAAGTTGATCTGGTCAATGAGGACTTGAGTAAGAATAATGTATGGCGATCGTCAATTGTCTGCAATAAGCTTTCGCAAGGTGAGGTGACAAGTCAGGAGAATTATATATTTTAACTTCTCAATCCTGGCTTTTTAAACTTCTCAGAGACGGAAGTCACTGTTTAGAGTTCTCTCTGATGACCTTGATTTGGCTTTATTCTATTCCTTTAGAGAATCGCCAGATTCTGAATTTTTAGATTTTTCACCATTGATTTTTAATCATCTACACTACCCATTAGTCATTACACAACAATAATTTGTAACCCTATTAACTATGGTGATATTTAATGACTCGTCTACGCAAACAAGCAACTAGCACTTCACTACACAATCAGAACAGGGCATGATTTTGAATTTTGCTTTGCCAAGCGTTACTAGTCTTTACTCCCACATTTGTACTGAGTCTATCGCTTTTTTTATGGTTTGTGGGGGTCTTGACACCGCCTACTCTTCCTGTTAATGTTACTTTAAATAGAGCATATTTCTTAACTTTTCCAGCAAAAGCCCCGCAAATGCTTAACACAAATTCCTACTTATATTTTTGGTCTAGGGTGGTTCACCGGGAGTGAATTGAGTTTCCTAATGGAAAGCGCCCGGTGAACCGCAGAGCAAACTCTGCGGTTTTTGTTGTTTTAAGGAGAATTTCATCGTCATGACTTATTTGAGTAGCTGGTTTTATGGCTTTTACTTTTGGCCCAGACTAAATTCCGGGTAAATAGCGTCATGCCAATGAATCAGAACGCGCCCGGAACTCTTCAAAGGTTTCGGGCTTTTTTATTATCCGCAAATAGTGCCCAATACTCAATTTTTAGGAGAATGAAACCATGATTAACGCCAAACTTGCCGCACAATCTCATCCGAACCACCAGACAATCGTTAAAATTTCAGAAAAAGTCGCTTTCGGGGGCGAAGAACTGGTAATTATCGGCGGCCCCTGCACTGTTGAAAGCTTAGAACAAATGGAGATAGTCGCCCAAAAGCTATCTACTTCATCCGTGCAGGGGTTGCGTGGGGGTATCTACAAACCCCGCACATCTCCCTATGCCTTCCAGGGTATGGGTGAGTCAGGATTGGAAATTTTGGCAAGGGTGCGATCGCATTACAATATGCCAGTTGTCACCGAAGTTATGTCAATTTCTCAAATTGAAGTAGTCGCCGCCCATGCTGATATGCTTCAAGTTGGTAGTCGCAATATGCAAAACTTCGACTTGCTCAAAGCTTTGGGACAAGCTGGTAAACCAATACTGCTCAAACGTGGTTTAGCAGCGACAATTGAAGAATTTGTTATGGCTGCTGAATATATCCTCAGCCACGGTAATCCTGATGTGGTGTTGTGCGAAAGAGGTATCCGCAGTTTCGATGATTACACCCGCAACGTCCTAGATTTAGGGGCAGTGGCAGCACTCAAGCAAATAACTCACCTGCCTGTAATTGTAGATCCTTCCCATGCCGTCGGTAAACGGGAGTTGGTAGCACCTGTGGCTAGAGCTGCGATCGCTTGCGGTGCAGATGGATTAATTATTGAATGTCACCCAGAACCAGAAAAATCTGTTTCTGATGCCCGTCAAGCGCTTTCTTTAGAAGATATGGTGCATCTAGTTAATAGTTTAAAGCCTGTAGCAACAGCCGTTGGGCGCAGTATATCAGAAGCAATCGGGGCAGGTTTTGAACCTGCCCCGATTTTTTGTGCTGCTTAAATTCAGTTATTAGTCATGAGTCATTGGTCATTAGTCATTGGTACTAATGACTTTGATTTTTGCACTATGATTATTTTTGATAATTCACCTTGTTTAACTTTACTATGATCGCGATCGCATGGGTTGGGTGCTTGGTGCGATCGCAAAATTTATTTAATCTACTTCTATGACTAAATTTTTGATTGCAAAAATAAGAAAGATTGTTTTTGCTATCAAACATTAGCTTTGATTACTTTTATAAAATACCCAAAAGTATCTAACTGCACAAATTAGCTATGATAAATAATTTCACTAAATGGCAACCTATTAATCCGAAACTTATGGCTACTAAAGATCATAAGGATATTGCTCTGACAAATAGATAAATAATTTGATATTCGACAAATAAATTAGTGAGATGTATGTTATGGTTTTTATAGGAATCAAAAAAGGAAAAGCATAAAAAACTTCAAGAAACTTTGAGGCAAGCTCAAGAAAGTTTTTTTGCTCTGGTAAGTCCACTTCACTTCGCTACATCTTTTTGTCACTAAAATCTAAAACTAGATTGAGTAGGATAGTAGCCTTTGTAAGAACTTGAAGTCAATCAAAATTTATCTGGGTATAAGCCAATCAGAGTTGGCTAACCTAGCTAGAGCATTACCCACTAAAGGCGATTACTCTTGGAGTCTGGGAAGAAAGACTCTTAGTACAGCCTGACAAATCAATAGAAATACAGAATATTTACGAACTTAGTCTTGGGGAGCAAACATTTTCAACCGCAAACTAAGTTGAAGCAGTTGCTGACTTTTGGAAGGAAAACTTCAAGCAATATGGCGTCGTTCCACAATTTTTAGGAATTTAACCATACTGTCAAAACTCACCAAGATAGTATCTCAGCCAGAGTGTTAGAGGTTGCCTGTGCATTATAATATTGCACCTATAGCTGCCACTTTTAGGCTGGAACTTATCCTGCTGCATCAATCACGAAACGAGAAGCGCTATAGAAGTTCTTAGGGACTTGACATTAGCAAAATCAGAGAAGTTGCAGTGACCATTTAGAGTGGATTGCAATTTGGTTGGTTGTGTGGTTCAGGGAACAAATCTGCGTTCATTTTAATTCCTGCTGCAACCACTCTTCAGGCTTGAGCAACCATTTGGGATTCTGTTACAACAACTGACAATGCTGAAGTCAAAGTTTTAAAGGCTTCGTTATTAGGAAATAGAGATTTCTCTATCCCTTAAGCTATCGCTTGGTGGGTAAATATGTTCTGATTTTAACTGCTTTTGCCAGGATGCGATGTCTAGCGCCAAATTGCTACGTATATACGCCAATAGACTCTGCTTCCCTACGACGCCAAGGGTGAATATCTCACATCAAGCTTACTACCCATCAATTAAATCATTGTAGGAAACACAACCATGACTGACCCAAAGATTAGACAAATAGCTTTTTATGGTAAAGGCGGTATTGGTAAATCTACCACCTCTCAAAACACCCTTGCAGCAATGGCTGAAATGGGTCAGCGCGTCCTGATTGTCGGTTGCGACCCCAAAGCTGACTCTACCCGTTTGATGCTACACAGTAAAGCTCAAACAAGCGTTCTTCAATTAGCTGCTGAACGAGGCGCTGTAGAAGATATTGAACTCGAAGAAGTAATGCTAACCGGTTTCCGGGATGTACGTTGTGTGGAGTCTGGCGGCCCTGAGCCTGGTGTGGGTTGCGCTGGTCGTGGTATTATCACCGCTATCAACTTCTTAGAAGAAAACGGTGCTTACAAAGATGTTGATTTTGTAAGTTACGACGTTTTGGGTGACGTTGTGTGCGGTGGTTTCGCTATGCCTATCCGTGAAGGCAAGGCACAAGAAATCTACATCGTTACCTCCGGTGAAATGATGGCGATGTATGCAGCTAACAACATCGCTCGTGGTGTTCTCAAATATGCTCACACTGGCGGTGTGCGCTTGGGTGGTTTGATTTGCAACAGCCGTAACGTTGACCGGGAAATCGATCTTATCGAAACCCTGGCAAAACGTTTGAACACCCAAATGATTCACTACGTACCTCGTGACAACATCGTTCAACACGCAGAATTGCGCCGGATGACTGTTAACGAGTATGCACCTGACAGCAACCAAGCTAATGAATATCGGACATTAGGTACAAAGATCATCAACAACAAGAATCTGACTGTCCCCACACCTATCGAGATGGAAGAGTTAGAAGATTTGTTGATTGAATTCGGTATCCTCGAAAGCGAGGAAAATGCTGCAATGCTGGTTGGCAAAACTGCTACTCAAGCACCTGTTTAAAGTATTGCTAAGTAAATAATGGTTTAGGGTGGGCAAGCTTGCTCACCCTTTTCCCAATTTTGGTATTTCTTTAACCCAAGTGTATTGGTTTATATATATCTTCAGAACTGGGATTAAGATAAGGACGCTGTAAATCTATTAGGTGTCGCGCAAAGTGTTCATCAATTGTCCTCATCCGTTCTTCCATTGCATTTTTACCTTTTTGCCAAGCTTCAAATAAAGCATTAGCGACAATTTGGCAACGATTCATCCCAAAACTTTCTTGTGCTGCAAACTTTTGGATTGGTTCTTCGGCTAAACCTAACCCTGGTGCTAAAAATTTTGTAAACAAGGGAATTTCCGGCTGGAAATAGGATTGATTTTCTGGATAAATAGCCTGAAGGATTGTGCGAATTGCTGGATAGTCGGGGAGTTCAAAGTAGAGTAGCCCCGAATCATAGCGTCCGTATGCACTGAGATTGTGGAGAACCTGAAAGCTAAAGGGAATCGAGGCTGCATTCAATTGCAGTGTCAGGCTTTCCATGAGAGCGATCGCACCAGATGGCGTAAAGTTAAAGTAAATTCGCCCTGCTCCCAAATCAGCATCAGGGTTACTTTGCCGTTCCTGTCCGACATTGCTAACTGCCAAATAAGAGCCATTTTGGATTCTATTTTTGGGCATCCAGATTGCTACCATGTCACCCACTTTGGTAGATTTCTTGCTGGATTTTAGATGGCATTCTGGCTCAACATAAAGTGTTAAACCGCCTTTAGTCACCGCCATAGTACCATCAGGTTCTTTTCGCAACACCTGCCATCGAGGGTCAAAGTAACCTATGCCGTGATTACTGGCGTGCAATTGCTCGTAAAAGTTCCAATCAATTTCTAAGATGGAATTATCTGCTAAATTATGCTTTGGCGTATCAGTATTGACTGCTAAAGTACTTTGTAGAGAGCCATTGTAATAGATCCCATAGAGAAAGTTTCGCAGCAGTAGAGTGAGATACTTCTGTTGTAAATCTACAGAATTGTGCTGAAATCTCTCGGCTACTTTAGTCGGCAGGGCAAATGGTTGATAATTGGGATGATAAATACAAAAATTAGACTCAATCTGGATATTTTGAGCAATGTCGAATAAAGAAGTTAGTGGTTGATTGATAGAGTAATTTAGCATTAATCCATTTAGAACTCGAACTTTAAAAAACAGAATTCAGAAGTCATGTGGTCGCCGAGCGCAGTCGAGGTGAGCCAGAATTCATAATTGTTCTGCTCCCTGCTATTAACAACCGCGAAGCCGAGTTTTTTCATAATAAAGACGAAGTAGCTGTGGCTCCTTTACAGGCTGAGGAAGTTTATGAATTTTTCCCACAGGATTCAGGATTTCTGACTCTGATATCCCGAAAATAGTCAGTACACCTTGCTGCGGCATAGTCAGTAAACTTTTAGCCACTTGGAGCATACAGATGTCAGCATTATTAAAGGATTTTCGGCACGTAATCATATCCTGAATTTGATGAATCAGTCCTAGCCCCGCAAACTGGATAACTCGTAAAATAAAGTCATTACGGTATTCCAAAATCATCGGGAAAGCATTTAGATAAGCCCTAATTAGGGCAATGATTGAAGGTTGTAAACTCTCCAACGGTGTCAACGCCAGATGTAGAGATTCTTCTAACTCAATGGTGGGGTCTACTACGAGGCTATGAAGCCAAATTCCTAAATACCTTGCTAGTAAAGTACCTAAATCAAAAGCGGGATCTCCCCAAGAACAAGCTTCCCAATCAATTAGTCGTACTAGGCAATTGTCTAGTTTCTCCCACCTGGAATGAACCAAAATGTTGTTCAATTTCAGGTCGTTGTGAGTCAAGCAGCAAGGATTCCAACTGTATGCCAAATCAGCGATCGCAGATTCCAAACTCTCCGACTGCTGGTATAGTAGATAGAATTTCAGCGCATCCGTGGGAACCGTTCCAAAAATCTCCGGGCCAATTGACTCTACCCCTTGCGCCGGATTGTAAAAGCCATAGCGAAACTCTCCTTGAGGAGCAGTTGCCATAAAATCCTTATATTCTCGGCGGTTATAGGTTGCGCGATGGAGTCCCGCCAAAGTAGTGCCGATCGCAGTGGCAATTTCTTGTGGAAAAATATCATTGTTGTGGTAGAATGTCGCAAGCTCCTGATATTCACTTAAGTAGTTGCGGACAAGGATAGAATTTTCTTCGTCAAAATGGACTACCAATGGTGCGATCGCGGAAATATTGCCGAGAACTGGAAACTGCTGGAGCAACTGATGAAATAGCCACTCCTGAAACAATTCATGAGGAGCGCCGTCATTGCTTTTAACATTACGTTCTTGTTTAATGAGCAGTTTACGATTATCTGCTAGAGTCACGAGTAAATCGAAACTGTTCTTACTACTTCCTGGCAACTCAGATTTATCTGATGCGTCATCTTCTGAGCTACACAGCCCCGCTTCTAGCAGATACTGGATAACGTTATGAGAAGACAGTGATAATACCATGTATTATTTCCTACTTCATTAAATTACTTAAACTTGTACTTAGCAGTTGTCGGTAGATAGTGAATAACAATAGAGATTTGTACAATCTACTAATATCCCATATTTGGGATCAAAACCTGCCAAAATGGCACCAAATCCTTTACAATTGCTTTAGAATTCGCTCTTAGATACCGTGGCATCTTTACACTTTGTCAGCATAGTTACTTAGATACATCTAGAGCAAGTTTTGTGGTATAGCCTTTTGATAAGAGGCAGGGGGCAGATGTTGTTTGATGTTCAGTAGTCATCCTGAAAGCAGCGAAGAATTTCAGTAATCCTTCGTGCTAGGAAGCATGTCATTCAACGCTATTATTTTTATTTATCATCCCAAAGCTAAATAAACCGGACTTTTTAAGCAATTAGTAATTATTTTTTTCTTTAATTTTCCAAATTGATGTCTGGAAACCTTGTTATTACGTCATTTGTCTTACTTAGGTATTGTAGATGGCTATAGGCGATCGCAGACAACGGCTACATGAGTGCATCTTATGTAAATGTAGTTTTATAAAAAACCTCTCCCTGGTTTTACGTAGTAAAACCGTCCCTCTCCGAGGCGGAGAGGGAAAGAGTTAAGATATGGTTTGGATATCGTATAGCTGGCAGAGAGTGAGGAGTTTTTGTTTGAGGCGATCGCGCACATTCTCTGGTAATATCACTACACAATCTGGCGCATACTGCATCACTTCCCGCATAAACCAAAATGTACTAGATATTCGCCTGACAACTCGCCGGACTCGCGCTTTATCTGGTATCCACTCATTAATATTGTCTTCTGGTTTAGCTTGATAGGCAAAAGCCAAGCCAGCAAATAGATGCATTTCCACTTCTATCTCAGCCAAATTTCGCCAATCACCAGAAATTGGCATGACAGCAGCTTCTGTAATCCTGTCTAATCGTAAACTCCAGTTGTGAAGCAGTTCTGGTATATCAAAGTTTCCTTCTGTCTCTTCGCACCAGCAATCAAGATATTGCCGCTTTTCGTGAGGTGTAACTTTGGCATAGCGAACGGTAAAATTAAACACACGCTCTGCTGCATCTTGATAGGAAAGCTGAAAAGGCTGTTCGCGTAAGATGTAGCGGTCTATTTCTAAGCGCCAAGCTGGAGGCAAATTATCTAAGAAACGTTCGATTTCGCCCCGCAACGGTAATGATAATTCGCTGCGTTCGAGAAGTAAGTTGGCAATGATTTGGGCTTGTTCAATTTGCCCGATGTCTGTCAACGCATTGATACATCTATGTAATGCCCTGATGCGTGGTTCTTTCCAATCGTTATTGTTACCGATGAGTAACTTCCGTTGAGCGATCGCTTTAATTAACTTGGAGATGTTAGGCTCTTCTCCCCACATCATACCGAATTCACGAGCGATCGCTTCTAGCTCGGCTTTATCCTGTTCTGATATCGACAGTGTAATAGATTGACCTTTTCGACTCATTGAAATGTCCGTATACTTTATCTGTGTTTTTTCTTGCCAACCTTTATTTTGCGTGCCATTATAGTTTTTAACAACTAGTTACGGACACTATTTAAGTGTAAGTCCAAATATAGAATTAGGTGAAGAGGATTTATTGAGAAGAATGACGACAAATTTGGAGAAGCTTCAATGACTAAAAACGATTTACTATCCCGAATTTCCATTGATCCAAATATTTGTTTCGGGAAACCTTGTATTAAAGGTCATCGTATCTGGGTTACTTTAATTCTCGACCTTCTTGCAAGTGGAGAAAAAATAGAGACAATTTTAGAAGAATATCCCGGCTTGGAACGGGAAGATATCCTAGCCTGTATTGCATACGCTGCGGAAATAACAAGAGATAGCTATGTAGAAATTCCTTTAGAATTGCAAAAGGAATCAAGAAAGTGAATATTAACGAAGCATACAAAATTACTCTCAAACCCGTTTATTCTCAAACCGTCTCCACACCTGACGGGGTGAAATTACCTAAAGATTGGTTGCTTTCTTGGCATCAAGCCGCAACTTTAGAAGCGTTGCGTGATTCAAATATTGATGTAGTGTTCAACACCGCGATGACTGGCGATGGTAAAAGTCTCGCGGCATATTTAGAAGTTTTACAGGGCGAATTTTCTGCGATCGGACTTTACCCAACTAATGAACTCGCCCGTGATCAAGAAACGCAAATTAGACGATATATTGAGAAATTCCAGCCAGAAAATCAGCCGCGTGTAGTGCGTTTGAGTGGGGCTGATTTAGAGATTTATGCAGAAAATGAGGGATTAAAAAAAGGGGCTGCGATCGCAACTCTCACTAATCAGAGAGAAGCATTATTAACTAACCCAGATATTTTTCATTATTTACATAGAGGTGCTTACATAATTCGTGGCGATAGTCCAGATAAGTTATGGGGCAGAATTGATAAAGATTTTGACTTGTTTATTTTTGATGAATTTCATGTTTTCGCTGCTCCCCAAATTGCTAGTGTAATTAACACAATGTTGTTAATTCGCTGTACAAACCGCCGCAAGAAATTTCTGTTTCTCTCAGCCACACCAGATACAAACTTAATTGGGCGATTAGAAAAAGCAGGATTTCGTTGTAAAGAAATTGATCCTTTAAAACAAAAAAAATATCAATTTCCCGATACACCAGAGCAAGGACAGCAACTACAGGCACAGGGATGGCGGCAGGTAGCACGGACAATTACATTGAATTTTATTCCTTTGGAGCCGTCATTTAAAGCTTCGGAAACTTGGTTAAAAGAGAATAGTGAGTTAATTTTGGCGCAGTTTCAGCAGTATTCAGGAAGTAAAGGCGCAATCATCCTTAACTCAATCGCAGCAGTCAAACGCCTAACTAAGTTTTTTCGGGAAATCTTACAGCCTTACGGATTGAAAGTTGGAGAGAATACAGGGCTATCGGGAAAAGGAGAAAAGGAGCGAAGTCTTGCGGCTGACTTGGTTATTGGTACTAGCACCATTGATGTTGGGGTTGATTTTAAAATCAATTTCCTAATTTTTGAATCATCAGATGCAGGTAACTTTATCCAACGTTTAGGACGCTTAGGAAGGCATGGCGAATATGCAAAAGATGGTCAAAAAATTAAGTTTGAGTATTTTACAGCTTTTGCTCTTGTTCCTAACTTTTTAGTGGAGCGTTTATTTAAAGTAGATACTCCATCTTTAGAGGTAAATAGTATTTGCGATCGCCCCGCATTTCACAATACAATTACCGATAATTATCGACAAATAAACGATTTTCGTGGTTATTATCGTCGTTGGGGGGCTGTGCAATCATTTTGGCTGTTTTATCAGTTGAGCGATCGCACAATTAAACAACAGTATGCACAAAGCCGAGACAAGTTTCAAGAAGCCTGTGAACAATTATTTGAAACTAGTCTGAAGTCACAAGCTGGACGTATTCAAGGCTGGGCGAAAGATTGGCAAGCGCTTTCAGGTAAATCAGCAAATCCCATTGCTGAGGATGCTGCTAGTTTTCGAGGTTCAAGTCCTTTGCAATGTGGTTTATACGACTTAACGGAAGAAAACGAGGCAGATAGGTTTAAAACCTACGATTTACCGGGTATTTTGGGAAATTTAGAAATTGAAATGTGGACGGAAGCTGCATTTATACGGACACTCAAAGAAACCGCAGAACGCACGGGACAACCCATCGCCAAAGGTAGATTTGCTCATTGTCTAGCATTTATGAAGTTGCGTACTTACCGAGAGGAACGGCTGAACTGGAAGTTTACCTATTCTGGAAACTTGCAGCCAATTGCTGACGCTTGGAAAGTTCAGGTTTTGACTGGTGTGGAAATTTGGCAACCTGACAACTATTGGGTTGGGGAAATTAACAAACGCCTGAAAAAGGAAGGTTTAGTTTGTTACGTGATTCGCCGTCCTCTTGCTGAAGTGCGGATGCGGCTAAGGCTACCGATGAATTTTCAGATTTATGGCATCAGCGATCAGTATAGCTTTCATGATGCTACTGCGCCCTATGCGATCGCTTTTGGTCACTCTGCGCTGCTGCTGGATACGCTTGCTTACACGTTTAAAAGCAAAGGAGATGAGATATGGATTGTTTGAGGTTTCAATCCCTAATAGGGATTTTAGTTGATTTATGACAAGAGCTTACGGTTTTAAGCACAGACTTATTCGTTTCAATCCCTAATAGGGATTTTAAAGGATTATTTTTTGTGCGCGTAAAGCTCCATGTATACAAGGATTTCATAAAGGGTTGAATAAGTCAACGCTTATCATTTGTTGAATAAGTCTGATCTTATTTAAATGCTTGACAAGAGCTATCGCATTATGTAGCGTCAGATTATACAAATTGCTGAAGTCCATATAAAACAAGCATTTGGGCTGAAGTATTTGTATGACAGAGTTTTTAAAGGAGGTGATAATCATGCTTGTCAAATTGACAAACCTTGAGCGACTAATTTCAGTTCTCAAAGATGGTAAGTGGCATTTAGGCGACGAACTAGCCGCTAAGGTTAGTTGGCGATTTGGACACACGGTGTTTGAAGCTCGCAAGAAAGGCTACTTAATTGAAAAGCAAAAAGTTGCTCATAACCAATTTCAATATCGGTTATTGGCAGCATAACTGATGCGATAGCTTATCTGGGGATTTCTCTAGCTAAATTAGAGAATCCCCATCTAAGAGGGAAGCTGATTAGCAGCTTGCGGTATTAAGGTCAGGCGTAGGTAGTCTCTATCCCCAACAGATTTAAAGCTGATGGTTGAGCGAGTCACTGGTAACACCAAATCTTAAAGCAATGAGTTTTATTAAAGCTTCCCTCTTTTTTGCCAATCACAGGAAATAGTCAATAAAATTAAGCATTCTGAAGGTAAACAATGAACGAACAAAAACTTTTGGAAAGAATCACTGTCAATCCTCAAATCTTTGGTGGTAAAGCAATTATTCGAGGTCGCCGCCTAGCTGTTGAGCATATCTTAGGAATGCTTGCAGCAGGAGATACTATCGAAACCTTGCTAGAAGCTTATCCCTGGTTAGAACGGGAAGATGTGCAAGCCTGTTTAATCTACGCACAAAGGCTAGTTGGTCATGAGCAAGTTGGCTGAACCTTTTCCGCTATGAGTAATCCCATTTCAGACGATTACAGACATTTACTAATGGAAATAAAACAGCGTATTCGTTCAGCCCAATACGAAGCACTAAAAGCAGTTAATCGGGAAATGATTAACCTCTACTGGGACATTGGACAGATAATTGTTACTCAACAGCAGGGCGCTAGTTGGGGAAAATCTGTAGTAGAACAGCTAGCAAAAGACTTACAAGCAGAGTTTCCAGGAATTAGCGGATTTTCTGCTGCTAACCTCTGGCGGATGAGACTTTTTTATGAATCTTATGTCAACAATGAAAAACTCGCACCATTGGTGCGAGAAATTGGATGGAGTCACAATCTAGTCATTGTAGAGAAGTGCAAAGATGACCTAGAACGAGAGTTTTATATTAGAATGACTCGTAAATTTGGCTGGACAAAAAATGTTTTGATTCACCAAATTGAAAATCAAACCTATGAAAAAACTCTGTTGAATCAGACGAACTTTGATAAAACTGTTCCCGCAGAGATTCGTAACCAATTAAAACTAGCTGTCAAAGATGAATATACTTTTGATTTCTTGGAACTAGCAGATGAACACAGTGAACGACAGCTAGAACAGGCGATTTTGGCAAGAGTTGAACCATTCTTGCAAGAAATGGGTGGGCGGTTTACTTTTGTTGGTAGTCAGTATCGCCTAGAAGTTGGTGATAAGGAATTTTTTATTGACCTGTTACTGTATCACCGCCAATTAAAATGTCTAGTTGCGATTGAGTTAAAAACTGGAGAGTTCCTACCTGAGTATGTGGGAAAAATGCAATTTTATCTGGCGGCTTTAGATGATTTATCTCGATTCCCAGACGAAAATCTATCAATCGGAATTATTCTTTGCAAATCCAAGGATAAAACTATTGTTGAGTATGCACTGAGAGAATCGAATAAACCAATTGGTATAGCAACTTATAAACTGTTTTCTACATTACCTCAAGAATTAAAAAATCAGCTTCCGGCTCCAGAGCAAGTTGCTAAACTACTAGAAGGATTTGAATAAAAATTCTGAAGCAGACAACAGTTAATAGGAATACTGACATGAAAACTCCAACAATTCCAGAACTCAGAGAATTTGCTCAACAACTTCCTGAGAAAATACCTTATTTAAAAATGTTAATCCTGTTTGGTTCTAGAGCTACTGGTAACACACACGCAAATAGTGACTGGGATTTTGCTGTTTTTTATGATGAAGAACAGCGTGAGGCTTACACAAAAAATAATATTTCTGGTTTGTTTGAATTACCTATGCTTATTGGGAAAGTATTGAAAATTAATTCCGATCACATTGATATTGTAGAACTTAATAAATGTTCTTGGCTAATTGCTCATTTCGTTGCTCGTGATGGAATTCTCATATTTGAACAATATCCTGAACAATTCGAGTCTTTTCGAGTAACTTCATTAAAAACTGAAGCAGAGTTAAAAAAATTCCGTCAAGAACAACACCAAATTATTGAAATAGAACTAAATAAGTGGGGAGCATGAGTAATATAGATCACGAAATAGTTTTAGTTAGGTTGAGGTTAATTGCCAAATATTACAACACTTTAGAAGAGTATCGCTCTACTAGCCTTGATGACTTTTTAGGTGATTTTCGTCAACAACTTGTTGTAGAAAGACTACTGCAATTAATGACTCAAGCTGCAATAGATATCAATGAACACATATTATCAAAATTAAGTCCTAGAAATTCTGCTACTAACTTTGAGGCTTTCATTGAACTTAGTAAATATGAAGTAATAGCACCAGAACTAGCGACACAATTAGCACCCTCATCGGGATTAAGAAATCCTCTTGTTCATGAATATGACGATATAGATCCGAAGGAAGTGTTTAAAGCAATTAGTTTTGCCTTACAACAATATCCGCTTTACGTGCGACAAGTAAATAACTATTTGATTTCATTGGATGTAGATAATGACTAAAAAAGCAAAAAAAATAGAAGAAAATAAACAACTATCTTTGTTTGAAAATGAAAATGATTTGAACAATGAGCAGCCGGGCGAATTAGAAGATGATTTCTTAAATCAAGATTTTGGGTTTGATAATAATTCTTCAGACCGCACTATTGAAACTGAAGGCGAATTATTAACACTTAAGCTATTGCGTGAAGCTATTCAATCTCAAAATCCTGATGATAAGGTAATGGCAGACTTTGGTGAGCATGTTTTACCAAATCTGTTGCGGGTAGCTATTGGTGTAACAGCGAAAGGCGGTAAGTTTTTTGATGAAATTGACCAACAGCGAGAAGCTGAAGGAAAAACTAAAGTCAGGCGAGATAACGCTGCTGACCAATCACTGAATACTCATTTACTCAATGGTTTATTCCCTGCTAATTTAATTGAGAAACGTTTAGAAAAACTTAATACCACAGTGCAGCGAGTGGTAAAAGAACGAGAACGGCGTTTGGTAATTGCTGGCTTTATTTTACATGATTTTGAAAAGTTTCCCGATGTCCCTGAAAACTGCCGCAAGCTACCGTTAACAGAACATCGTAAAATTATTGATAAAAAAGTTCACCAGTTAGGACTGGATAACTTTATAAATCCAGAAAATCCAGAGGCTTATCGAGAGTATCTAGATGATTTGTTGTGCATGGCTTACAATGCTCAACGCCGTTGGGATACTAACTGGAATTTTTCGGAATTTGGGTTGAATCCTCTTCTGAAAGACCGTACCCTTCGCAGTTTATCTGATTTAACTTGTTTGGCTGATTCTCTCGCCTCAATTGTTAAACATCCCCAGGACGCAGAACATCCTAGACTCAAAGAAATCATCCACAGTTTAAGTGATGGACAATTAAAATTTACCTATCACAGCATTGCTGAGAATCGTGGTGTTTTAACTAATGTGGTGAATAATGCTTTAATTCAGGCTCATATCAGTCTTAATACTGATGAAGATATCTACTATGAACCTTTGTTATATCTGCCAACAGGCGTAATATACTTGGCTTCGCGCAATGCTCCAGCTATCTCGCCAGAAGATTTACCAGACCGTGTAGTTAACAGTATTAAATCGCTTTGTGCAGGTCAATTACGCCTCAGACAAACAGGATTTGGTAGAGATGGCAAAGGCATGAAATATGCCGAATATTACAACTTATTTTTTGATGACATAGGCTTGATGAAAGTAGCCTTAGATGCTACATTACGCATCTTAAACCCTAATAAAGGTTCTGTCGCTAAAAGTCGCAGTGAAAATCTGAATAAGTTTCAGCAACAAAACGTTTTATCTACTGATTATGACTTCAAATTTGAAGACGATATCCGTATTGATCAAATAGCAGAGTTTGGTGATTTAGTTAGCCGGAAAATTTGGGAAGAGACAGTTAATCGTGTTGAATCTGCTCGTAAGAAAGATAAAAAGCTGCCAGCAGTTCCCGATTTTGATTTAACTCACAAGGTTGCAGAACTTTGGAATTTAGCAGAATGTTTACCCCAAATTAGAGAAATTCAACGCATTAATGAAAGTCTAAAAGAAAATAAGTTAAAGGGGAATACTGGAGGAGTACCTTATGAATGGTATTATCTAGCGGCTAAATATTTAGAACATCATCCAGGAATTGAAGATGTACGCAAAACTTGTCAGCAAGTTATTGACTACTTGACAGCCTTAATTTCTCCGATAATTTCTCAATATCAATTACCTGATGGTTGGGATGATTTAAGGCTCTGGGTAAAACGAGTTGTGATGTTACCAGGCACTAATCAAGAGCCATCTGTTAAAACTCAAGTTGAAACATTCCTAGATGAGTTAGGTAATTACAATGCTGCCAAAAAACCAGGGCGAGGAAGACAATTAATCTGCTCAATTTCTCATTCTGCTTATACCGTTACTGAGCAAATGGAATCAGCAGTTTTATTTACACCTCAAGTTTATACAAACAAGCAAATGTTAGGAGGTTCTAACGCTAAACGCAATATCTCCCGTATTGCAGGTGTGGAGATGATGCTGAGGCAAATCTTGATGAATCAAACTCAAGCTGTAGGTAAGCGATTTGAAGATGGTAAATATCGCTATCTCTACTTTTATCCCACTTATTACTTTACTCCAGAGACTAACAAGTTTTTGCAGAAAGCATACAATGGTATTGCTCAAACTCGCTTTGATACCAGCGTTCGCAATCATTTTATCAGTAAGGATTTACAGGCAAATTTGGGGCGCGATCGCTACCAAAGTGTAGACAGTTTCTTAATTGATGAAAACCTTCAGCGTGACAAAGACCGCACCTTTAAGCTTTCTTATCCTGAAGACCAGCCTTTAACATTTTACTTCATGGCACTCCCGCCAGGAAGAGACAGCACTGATACCGAATCTTGGGTAATGCCAACTTGGTTAGCGTTTGCTTTCCCGATGATTTTAGATGTTAAAACTGTGGTTTCTGAGTCGCCAATTCCACCCTTTAATGATGGGGCTGAATTTGAGGAAAGCGTTTTTATTGATAGTGCGCCTCATGCTTTCCGTTCTTTAGTAAGGCGCGATCGCTTCCGTCTTGACTACATCCTCGAAGGTTGGAATGAAAACGGCATCCAATACCCAGCCCCTTTAAATGTACTTACCGCCGCTTATGCCATTCATTTAGATGTGAATGCGCGACAGGGTAAGTCTGGTTACGATGCCAATTGGGGAAGATTCACAGAACTGGCTAAAGATTTTGAAACCAGTCCACTGTACGTCTTTTCTTATCTCAATCGCTGGGTTCGTAACCAAAAAGTTGATGCTCTAAGTTTGAATAAAATCAAGCTTTATGCTCACCACTTTTACCCTTGTTTTGACCCTTATGCTAAATATGATTTTCAACTGGAGAAATGGACTATGGCAGAAGAATCACACTTGCATCATCCCAAAAAATTAACTGAACTTTACCGCAAATTTTACCGAGCAAAATCTAGTAAGGGAAAACCAATCAAGTCTAATGCTATCTTGAAACCAATTGATGAGGCTGCTGAGACTATTATCAAAGCTGACAAGAATTTTTTCCACGGTGAAGTGTTAGTTGATGCTGTAGCTGCAAAAATTTTTAAACTGATGGAGCGAGTTCGTAACTCAACAGCAGAGGGGCGTTGGGTTATCGCTCATCGTGATGAAGAAAGAGAGGCAATTTTAAATTTTGCACAACACTTTGTAGTAGAAGTTTTTGAAAAATCATTTGCAGGCGATCGCGCTCGTTTAGCTGGCCGTCAACTCAATCTAATCAAAGATACTTGCGAGTTTTTATATCGTCTAGAAAATGATAAAGAACGCCATGATAAGGGTAATAAACCTGATAATGACATACAAGAAGAAAATGAAGATTAAACTTTCTAGGCTATTTTAGCCTCTAGAAAGAATGATTCTGCATATAAAACGATCAAGTAACTCTTTTAAGTATTTAATTCGGAGAAAAATATGTCATTGTTGAAAACTGTTGAAGCCAAGTTTTTTCAATCTGAAATTCCCTACAAACCAATGGGTAAATATGTCCATTTTCTGACGGTTCGTATTACCGAATCTTATCCTTTATTTCAGACAGATTCAGAACTGAATAAAGCACGAGTAAGAGCAGGAGTTAAAGACAAAACCACAATTAGCCGTTTGTCAATGTTCAAACGTAAGCAATCAACGCCAGAACGTTTAGTAGGCCGAGAATTACTACGAAACTATGGTTTAATGACTGCTGAAGAATGTGAATATAACGTAGCTTTTGCAATGGATAATCCTGATTGCATTATTTACGGGTTTGCTATTGGTGATTCTGGCTCTGAAAAATCCAAAGTTGTGGTAGATACGGCATTTTCAATTACATCTTTTGATGAATCACACGAAACTTTTACTCTCAATGCTCCCTATGAAAATGGCACAATGGCTGCAAAAGGAGAAAAGAAATCAGATGGTAAATTAGATGGTGAAATAGGTACAGTAACAGCCAGAATTAACCAACAAGATCATATCCTACCTCAAGTTTTCTTTCCTAGTATTGTCACCTTGAAAGACCCCACTGAGGCTAGCTTCCTTTACGTTTTTAATAATATTCTGCGAACTCGTCACTATGGAGCGCAAACCACGCGTACAGGTCGGGTTAGAAATGAGTTAATTGGTGTTGTATTTGCGGATGGAGAAATCACCAGTAACCTGCGTTGGACTCAAGCAATATATGACCAAATGAAATCTAATAATACTTTAAATGCTCCTGATCCACTAGATGAAGATGATGTGATTACTTCTGCTAAAAATGCTATTGAGGCGTTAATGGCTGATGAGTTCATTGTTCATACAGATTTAATTGGTGATGCTTTTGTATCCCTAATTAATGAAGTCAAGGCTTTAACAGGAAGTGAGAAAGGAATTCAGGCAATTTTGCAAAAGGCTGATGCAGAAGCTAAAGATTATGCCAAGAAGCATATCAGCAAGAAAAAAACTGCTGCTAAAGCGGGAAAAGAGTAATGGTGTTTATTTATCGCTGTCAATTGGAGTTGCACGACAGCCTATATTTTGCAACTCGTGAAATCGGGCGATTATATGAAACAGAGCCAATAATCCACAATTATGCTCTCTGTTATGCACTGGGTTTAGTTGATAGTAAAATCTACTCTACTACCGTTGCTGAAGAACATTCATACCGTTATTTTTGCCCCCAACAAGTGCCAAAATATGAGGAGCATTTAACGCCACTCAATCAACAGCAAATTTACGTAACTCCGGCGCGATCGCTCAATCATTCGTCCATCCTCAACACCTGGAAGTATGCTAACAACAACTACCACGTTGAAATGGAGAAAATACAGAAAAATATCCCTAGTTTTGGGAGAGCAAAAGAAATAGCAGCAGAAAGTAAATTTGAGTTTTTTGTCATCTCCCAAAAAGAACTAAAACTACCAAAGTGGATTCGTTTAGGTAAATGGATGAGCAAGGCTGAAGTAACGGTTGAACCATTACCGAAACATAAAATTTCTGAAGGTATATTCACTTGTACACATCCATTAAATCCTTTAGATGTGATGTTCACCAATCAAGTGATGAGCTATGACGTGGTAAATATGCCTCCAGTTAGCTTAATTCAGAATGTGCAAATTCGAGGTCAACACTATCAATTTGATAGCATTCAAAGCTTAAAAATCCCAGTTCGGATGGAATATCGTTTTCGGAGTTAACTAACTTCCAAACCCTTTACCATGCTTTTTAGTTTTTCGAGGCTCTATTGTCATTAACTCTGCTTTAAAACCTCTGGAGTCTTGCAACATTAGCTTACGAATTCGCTGACGTTGGTAAGCCTGCACTTCAGCAGCTAGGGGATGATTAGGATCAATTTTTAGGTGAGTAATAGAAGAAACATATTGTTCTTTACTTTCGGGATTATTTGGCTCTTTTAGTCCACACATAATCCCACCTTCATCTCCTGAATAGCCAACGAAATAAATTTCAAATTCTCTATCTGGATCGGCGTTTACTCCTTTTTGCTTTAATGTCTTCAAAAACTCCTTTCCAGCCCGTGTTTTAATTGGTAAGTTCTCTTTTAGTTTTTCAGTAAGTGCTTTTGCTGCATTGTAATCATCAATTCTCATCGCTTTAGCTCTTTATTTCAGTTCAAAAGGATTTTACTATAGTCTTTAACCTTTTCCCCAACTACAAATTACGCTACAATCTTTAACCCCTCTTAGTTTTGTACGCTCACACATCCCTAGTGAAACACTATCAACAACAATCCAACGCCTTCCCCAGCGATTACCTAAACAACTTGTGGGGAGAAATCCAAGCTTGTCCTTACTTTGCTATCAACAACCTCAACCGCGATTTTGTCGCTACTAAAGGATTTTCTGTAGTATTTCAACGTTCTGGATTAGCAAAAGTAGAACAGCAGTTTCCCTACTTCAAGCCTTACTTAGATTTAGCTCTCCAGCCGAATTGTAATGCTTTTTACCTCAATCCTTTACAGCTAAAAGAAGGCTCCCGTGTCGATCCGCATATCGATCGCTCCTTGCGTTCCTACTCCAAAACCATTGAACCACCTGCGGTTGTCAGTGTTCTCTATGTGCGAGTACCTGCGGATATGGAAGGGGGAGAACTGGTATTGCGATCGCACAAACGCCAACTTGGGCAAATTAAGCCTCAATTTAATACTTTAGTTTATTTTCAAGGTGATTTAACCCATTCGGTTAACGCTGTCAAAACCCCAGGAAATCGCTTAAGTTTAGTTTGTGAACAGTATAGTTTGGGTGATGCTGAACTCCAGGAAATCCCTGAGTTCACTGTAGAGTCAAGAAGCACTCAGTCTACAACCAAAAAGAGAAAGTATGCCTCATAGTTTAGTGTTGAATTTGCTACCTCAATCGCCCATTCCACCACAATTCTTAACAGGTAGACATCTCCACGCCCTATTTTTAACCCTCGTTAGTTCTGTAGATAGCACATTGGGCGATCGCTTGCACGATTCCACTGCTGATAAAGCTTTCACCCTCTCTCCTTTGCAAATTAGTAATACAAACTCCCCCCTTTTGAAGGGGGGTAAGGGGGGATCTAAATTGCAGTACTCACATCAACAACCCATTCCCGCCGGAACACCTTGTTGGTGGCGCATATCTTTATTAGATGACACTCTATTTAGCAAACTTACCCAACTCTGGCTAAATCTTAATCCCAATCGCCCTTGGCATCTTGGCCCGGCTGATTTGTATATTACCAGCATTCAAGGCACACCCCAATCTATTCAACCTTGGGCGAATGCCAGTACTTACGCTCAATTATATGAAGAAGCGAGCGATTACAATTTTTCCATTAATCTTATCTTCTCCACACCCACCGCCTTCCGTCAAGGACAGTATGATACTACTCTTCCTACCAGAGAATCTGTCTTTAATTCCCTACTTTCACGGTGGAATAAGTACAGTGGCATAGAATTATCTCAGATTGCGATCGAGTCAATATTTCCCTCATTTGTCAACATTCATACAGAAATATTAGCCGACTCTCGCAGCAAATTTATTGGCATTATTGGCGAAGTAACCTATAAGATTTTAGGGGCAGTTGAACCAATACAAATTAAGCAAATTAACGCTTTAGCTGACTTTGCTTTATATACTGGTGTCGGAAGAAAAACAACAATGGGTATGGGAATGATGCGACGGCTGTATTCTCCATAATTTCAAACATCATTTAAAAACCACCTAACTTATGAACCAAACTGAATATATTTCCATTGCGGCATTGAATCAATATGCCTATTGTCCGCATCGCTGTTGGCGGATGTTTTGTGCCGGGGAATTTACCGATAATCAATATACAATTGAAGGTACAACTTTACACGATCGCGTCCACACGACTGGTGATATACAGCGAGGAGAAACTTGGCAAATTAGAGCAATTTCGCTAAAGTCTGAGCAATACAAACTCATCGGCAAATCTGACTTAATTGAATCCGAATCTGGTCAAGTTTATCCAGTGGAATATAAACGAGGACGCAAAGGCGAATGGGATAACGATGAGTTGCAGGTTTGTGCCCAAGCCTTATGTTTGGAAGAGATGACAGGACAACCAGTTAACACTGGATATATCTATTATGCTCACTCCCATCAACGGCAATTAGTAGAGATTAATCAAGAGTTACGGCAAAGTGCGATCGCTACTATTCAATCTGTCACAAATCTCCTAGAAACAGGAGCAATGCCAAAACCAGTTTATAGCAAACGCTGCCAAGGATGCAGCCTTTATTCGCAATGTTTGCCCAAAGCAACTGATAAAGTCAAAAGTTATCAAGAAGTACATTAAATTATACCAAAACCATCATGTTAAGACGCGATTTATCGCGTCTTAAAAGACCAATTATCTACACTAGGAATCATCAAAAATGGGAACAGTTTACGTAACACAAGCCGATGCTTTTATCGGTAAAGTTGACGAACGTCTTACCGTCAAAGCTGAACAAAAAACAATCTTGGATATCCCTTTAATTAAAATAGAAGGAATTGTTGTACTAGGTCGAGCTACCGTTTCTCCCGCCGTCGTCAGCGAACTTTTAGAACGTCACATTTGTTTAACTTTTCTCACACAAAACGGACGATATTTAGGACGTTTAGAACCAGAAGTTACCAAAAATATCTTTGTTCGGAAAGCCCAATGGCAAGCTGTGGGAGAATCACAATCAGCAATACATTTAGTCAGAGGATTTGTGCGGGGTAAATTAAAAAATTATCGCCATAGCTTACTTCGCACTCAGCGAGAACATCCTGATACTGACCTGAATAATAACATCACTCGATTGGAAAACGCGATCGCACCAATCGAAAAAACTAGCAGTATTGATTCTCTCAGAGGCTTAGAAGGTGCTGGTAGTGCAGCCTATTTTGGTTGTTTTCAACAGCTAATCAAAACCCCAGAATTTAAATTTGAAGCCAGACGCCGCCGCCCACCAACCGATCCAGTTAATGCCCTACTGAGTTTTGGGTATTCATTGCTACGTCACGATGTGCAAAGTGCTTTAAATATTGTTGGCTTCGATCCTTATCTAGGATACTTACACGTCGAACGTTATGGTAGACCTTCCCTAGCCTTAGACTTGATGGAAGAATTTCGTCCTTTAATAGTGGATGCTGTAGTGTTGTCGCTTATTAACAAGCGATCGCTAACCCTAACTGACTTTACCACTGAACCGCTTAGTGGTGCTGTGTCTTTAACCAAAGAAGGACTGCATACATTTCTTCGCGCCTATGAACAAAAGAAACAATCGGAGTTCAAACATCCAGTCATGGGAAACAAATGCACCTACCAAAAATCCTTTGAAATTCAGGCGAGGTTATTAAGTAAGTACCTCATGAACGAAATCGATAAATATCCCCCCTTAGTTCTCAAATAACTTTCCCATGTATTATATTGTTGTCAGCTACGACATTCCAGAAGATAAGCGTCGGACTAAAATCCATTCGGTTCTGAAGTCTTACGGACAATGGATGCAACTGAGTGTGTTTGAGTGCAATATCACTTCCACTCAGTATGCTAAACTGCGATCGCGTTTAGCTAAATTAATAAAACCCGACACTGACAGCGTGCGCTTTTATTTTCTCTGTGGCTGTTGTCAGCGAAAAGTCGAACGTATTGGCGGAGAACAGCCACGGGACGAAACAATTTTCTTTGCTGAGTCTCCTTCTAGCTAAATTTCTGCATCTCAAATGCGCGGAGGGGTGGGTGTACAAATTCCGGGGTTTGGGCTGGGCTCCGGGAGGGGTACAGTTATAGATTGCAATTCATCAAAATCCCTATCAGGGATTGAAACAGATATCTGCGTAACAGTTAGATATTCGCGTAACATTGCAATTCATCAAAATCCCTATCAGGGATTGAAACACAAGGATACAACCTCATGGACTAACCCATCCGGGAACGGATTAGTGATTGCAATTCATCAAAATCCCTATCAGGGATTGAAACCTGACAAGTAGTTTTTGTGGCTGGATGCGATCGCCCATTGCAATTCATCAAAATCCCTATCAGGGATTGAAACAGACTACCTGAAGTAGGTTGAGAACTAGGAAGAAATTGCAATTCATCAAAATCCCTATCAGGGATTGAAACGTAATTCGCACAACTTGAGCAACTTAAATATGGCATATTGAAATTCATCAAAATCCCTATTAGGGATTGAAACAAAGGGTAAACGAGAGAGCGAATCAAATTGCTACCATTGCAATTCATCAAAATCCCTATTATAGATTGAAACCATATTGTCATGTAGCCAAAAATCTTTAGTCTACTTCAGTAGACTTTAGCTATTAGCCTTGAACTTTAGTTCGAGGCGGGTGAGGAAGCTAAAACTTAAGCTACTTTTAGCTTAAGTTGACACCTATGGGCAATGGCATTGCCCAATACCCAATACCCCATTCAAAATTCCACAATTACCGGCGTATGGTCGCTGGGTTGGTCTAATTTTCTGGGCGCGACATCGATGATGCAACTTGTAGCACGCTGATAGAGGATAGGTGTGAGATAGTGATGGTCAATCCGCCAACCTAAGTTGCGACGGAAGGCGGCGGCGCGATAATCCCACCAGCTATAATTTCCGCCTTCAGTGGTGAATTTGCGAAAAGCATCAGCAAATCCCAATTTTAGAATATCCCGTAAGGCTTGGCGCTCTGCTTCTGTTGCCATAATGTGATTTTCTGTACTCACTTGCTCGTGAATATCCTTATCTTCTAGGGCAATGTTGAAGTCACCACACACACAAATTGCCGGTTCTGACAGCACCAACAATCGCAAATACTCGTGTAGCGCTGTCAACCAGCGCATTTTGTATTCATATTTCTCAGTTCCTACTGCTGCACCATTGGGAACATATAAGTTAACAATCCGAACACCATCAATTACACCTGTAATCACTCGCTTTTGCTCATCCCATTCGTGGTGTAAATCTGGCAAAATCGCCCTAAACCCCCTACTTACGTCTACGAGTGGCTGGCGGCTAATCAGGGCTACGCCGTTATAAGATTTTTGTCCCGATATATAAAGGTTATAGCCTAACTGCTCAAAAGGCGATCGCGGAAACTCGGCATCCACAACTTTGGTTTCTTGCAAGCAGAGAACATCAACGGGATTAGTAGTTAACCAATCGGTAACCTGTTCTAGACGAGTGCGAATTGAGTTGACGTTCCAAGTAGCGATTTTCATTAGTTATCAGAATTTTTTGAAAATTAATAATTACAAATTATGTAATTATTGTACAGTTACTTAATATTTATAATTTCTGTTCCATTTACCAATTACGTTTAAAGGAAGCTTTAATAACTTGATCCCATTCAGTATTTTAGTATTTACAGCTACAGAATATTTATTTTTGTAAGTTCTGCTACAAAATATTTTACTTTATTATGATCCCCAAGACAGATGCAACAAGTAATTGATTTACTATAAATTAGAAGTATAGGTCAGGCTTGACTTTTGCCGATAGTCGCTTAGATTTGCCGGGATAAAATTTACGGTGCGCTTAACCGTTATTGCGCTTTTGCTAGCCTGTTAGGTTAATTTAAATGTCAAAAGAGTAAGTAAAAATGCTCTTTACTCATACAATAATCGTGCAACTCCTTATATTGAGGACAATTTCATAGACTGAACCAATAAAAGTTATGAAAATCGCTCAAGTTGCCCCCTTATGGGAAAGGGTTCCACCTCCTAATTATGGAGGAATAGAACTGGTAGTGAGTCCCTTGACTGATGAACTTGTTTGTCGCGGTCATGAGGTAATCTTATTTGCCTCTGGCGATTCTCAAACTTTGGCTTATTTAGAAGCAGTTTATCCGTGGGCATTGCGCTTAGACCCAAATGTAAAAGAGTATGCAGTGTCCGAAATCTTGGAACTAAGCCAAGTTTACCAGAGTGCTGCCCAATTCTATATTATCCATTCCCATCTAGGGATTTCGGCATTACCTTTAGCGAGTTTGATAACAGCAACTTCTACAGTGCATACCCTGCACAATAATTTTACAACGGATAAGCGTCACGCATTTAGTTACGACAAAAAGCAGCCTTATGTCAGCATTAGTAACTCGCAGCGTCAAATCGATCTCAATTATATTGACACGGTTTATAACGGAATTGAGCTAGCAGATTATCCATTCGTAGCCCAACCGTCAGAACCTCCGTATTTGGCATTTTTAGGTCGTTTTTCACCAGAAAAAGGGCTACAACATGCGATCGCCATTATTAAAGACCGCATATAATCGAATGGCCGCATTCATGCAGCTAACATCCAGTTTTAATCAACTGCTTTTTTTATCCAACTTAAACAATAACTTTTTTCAAGGAGGACATTGGTATGAGTACAAGAGCCAACACCTGCCCATGCTGCGGTGGTTCCCTCCTGCGTCATGCCCGTCATGGTGAACTATATTGGTTTTGCCTGTCGTGCCGACAAGAAGTACCGCTCTTAACTGCTACTCGCTTGCCTAATGTGGAAACCCGGAACACCGCAGTAGTTCCTCAGCCAGCCGTGAATACCTAGTTTTTCGCCATTTTTAGATTAATAAAAGCTGACTAGAAATCAATACTAATTTACTTTAACGTGTCGCGGAAGTCCCCACCTTCAATGTACTCATAAGGTGGGGATTGT